>JAEWJB010000106.1 GCA_023386795.1 Pseudomonadota bacterium | reverse complement strand
TCCATGGCCCGCTGACAGACCTATACGCCAGCCCGGCGCTAGGCGCCTCATTGTTCCCACTTCGAAATGCAGGCGCCCCGAGGTGGGTTGGGGGGAAGAGCAAAAGCCACGGCCTTCGCCTGCACCTCTTCAATTCTCCAAATTCTTCCCTTGCTCTGCTTTCCGTCACGGCTGAAGCCGCCTGCGGATGCGGAAGGAGGGGTATTTGGTGCGCGCTTTGGATGTGGGTATCCGGTCGCGGGGAATTGGAGGGTCTGCGGGGGCGGGGCCCTCGAGATCCATGCAAGCCGATCAACCTCGAAGGCCAACCCCCCCACAAAACCACCCTCAGCCCAAACAAAAAGGGCGGCCAACGGCCGCCCAACAAAAAAACCCCCACCTACGTCCTAAGCCACATAGACCGTCTTGACGTTGGTGAACTCATGAATGCCATGCTCGGCCAACTCCCGCCCGAATCCTGACCGCTTGGTCCCGCCGAACGGCAGCCGCACGTCGCTCTTGACGATCGCGTTGACGAACGCAGCCCCGCATTGCAGCTGCTGCGCCACCCGCTCGCCGCGCGCCGCATCGCCGGTCCACACGCTGCCGCCAAGGCCGTACGTCGTATCGTTCGCCACCCGTACCGCCTCGGCCTCGTCGGCCACCCGCAGGATCGCCGCCACCGGCCCGAACAACTCCTCCTCGTAGGCCGGCATGCCCGGGCCCACCGCATCGAGGATCGTCGCCGGGTACGCCGCATGCGTGCCCGCCACCGGCTCGCCGCCCAGCAATACCTTCGCGCCCTTCTCCACGCTCGCCTGCACCTGCTTGTGCAACTCATCGCGCAGGTCCGCGCGGGCCATCGGCGCCAGCGTCACGTCCTCGCGCTGCGGATCGCCCGCCACGCGCTTCGATGCCGCCGCCACGAACTTCTCCACGAACGCATCGGCAATCGGCGCCACCACGATGAAACGCTTGGCCGCGATGCAGGTCTGCCCCGCATTGTCGAAACGCGACTTCACCGCCGCCGCCACCGTCTTGTCCAGGTCCGCATCGTCCAGCACCACGAACGCGTCGCTGCCGCCCAGCTCCATCACGCTCTTCTTCAGCTGCTCGCCCGCATTGCCGGCAATCGACCGCCCCGCCCGCTCGCTGCCGGTCAGCGTCACCGCCACCACACGCGGATCGCGCAGCACTTCGGCCGCCTGGTCGTTGTCGATATGCAGCACATCGAACACGCCAGCCGGCACACCCGCCTCGTCCAGCACCGACTTGATCGCATCCGCGCAGCGCGGCACGTTGCTCGCATGCTTGAGCAAGGCCACGTTGCCGGCCATCAGGCCCGGCGCGAGGAAGCGGAACACCTGCCAGATCGGGAAATTCCACGGCATCACCGCCAACACGCAGCCGATGGGCTCATAGCGCACATAGCTGCGCTGCGCCTCGGTGCGAATCTGCCTGGGCTGCAGGTATTCGGCGGCGTGATCGGCGTAGTACGCGCAGGCTTGCGCGCACTTGTCGATCTCCGCCAGCGCCTCCACGCGCAGCTTGCCCATCTCGGCGGTCATCACGCGCTGGATGTCCTCGCGGCGACGGGTCAGGGCCTCGCCGACCCGGCGCAGCAGCACGGCGCGCGCTTCGAGCGGGCGCGCCGCCCAGGCCGCAAATGCCTGCGACGCGGCAGCCAGGCGCTGCTCGATCGCCGCGGCATCCATCAGCTGCACCGTGTATTCGGATTGCCCGCTATGGGGGTTGATCGTCTGGTAGCTGGTCATCGGGAGACTCCACGGAATTCAGGCGGCCATGGTAGTCCGCACCGGGTCGTGGCGATGTCAGCGGAGCATTGCAGCGGTGGAACGCTGCGGAATGCCGCGCGATCAGCTGTTGTCCTGCAACGCCAGCTGCATGTCGCGCTGCCGGCGCTTCTCGCTGCGCGCCATGAGCCACCACCCCACCACTGCAGCTAGCGACACGGCCAGCACCATGATCGTCGCTAGCGCGTTGATCTTCGGGCTGATGCCCAGCCGCACCGAGGAAAACACCTTCATCGGCAGCGTGGTCGAACTCGGGCCGGCCACGAAGCTGGCGATCACCACGTCGTCCAGCGACAACGTGAAGGCAAGCAGCCAACCGGACACCAGCGCCGGCGCGATGATCGGCAGCGTGATCAGGAAAAACACCTTCAGCCGGTTCGCGCCCAGGTCCATCGCCGCCTCTTCCAGCGAGCGGTCCAGTTCCTGCAGCCGCGAGGACACCACCACCGTCACGAACGAGATGGTGAAGGTGACGTGCGCCACCCAGATCGCCATCACGCCTTTCGGCGCGATGCCCAGCACGCCCCCCATCGAGACCAGCATCAGCAGGATGGACAGGCCGATGATCACTTCCGGCATCACCAGCGGCGCGGTGATCAGCGCGCCGAACAGCGTCTTTCCAGGGAACCGACGCAGCCGGGTCATCACCAGCGCGGCCATCGTGCCGATCACCATCGAGGCAGTCGCCGTCCAGAACGCCACGCGCAGGCTGATCCACGCAGCGTCCAGCATCTGCCGGTCACGCAGCAGCTCGCCGTACCACTTGGTCGAGAAACCCGCCCACACCGTCGCCAGCCGCGAGGAATTGAACGAGTAGACGATCAGCAGCAGGATCGGCAGGTACAGGAAGGCAAAGCCGAACACCAGCACCGACCACCCCATCACCTTGCCGCCACGGTCGCCGATCACGACAACCTCCCTTCCAGGTCGCGCTGCTGGTAACGGTTGAAGATCAGGATCGGCACCAGCAGCAGGAGCAGCATCACGATCGCCACCGCCGAGGCCGCCGGCCAGTCGCGATTGTTGAAGAACTCGCCCCACAGCACGCGGCCGATCATCAGCGTGTCCGGGCCGCCGAGCATTTCCGGAATCACGAACTCGCCCACCGCCGGGATCATCACCAGCATGCAGCCGGCGATGATGCCGCTGCGCGACATCGGCAGCGTGATGGTGAGGAAGGCCTTCCACGGGCGCGCGCCAAGGTCGTAGGCGGCTTCGAGCAGGCGCCGGTCGAGCTTGACCAGCGTGGCGTACAGCGGCAACACCATGAAGGGCAGGTAGCAGTACACGATGCCGATGTAGGCCGCCACCGGGGTATAGAGAATGTGCAGCGGCTCGTCGATCAACCCGAGGCCCATCAGCGTGCGGTTGAGCAGGCCGTTGCTGTCGAGGATGCCGATCCACGCATACACGCGGATCAGGAACGACGTCCACGAAGGCAGAACCACCAGCATCATCGCCACGTTGCGTGCGGCCGGCGACATCCGCGCGATGACATAGGCCATCGGGTAACCCACCAGCAGTGCCAGCACGGTGGAGATCGCCGCGATCTTGATCGAACTCAGGTAGGCCGCGATGTACTGGCTGTCGGTCAGCAGGTTGAGGTAGTTGCCGAGGTTGAGCTTGAGGTGGAACGCGTTGTCCACGTATTCCAGGATCGGCGTGTACGGCGGCATGGCGATGGCCAGCCGCGAGAAGGAAATCTTCAGCACGATCAGGAACGGGATCGCGAAGAACACGATCAGCCACAGGTACGGCGGTGCAATCACGCCCCAGCGCGCACCCGGCAGCCAGCGCTTGAGCGGGGCGAGGTTCATGAGGTCAGCACCACGCCGTCGTTCTCGCCCCAACCCACCCACACTTCGTCGCCCCAGGTCATGCCCTCGCTGGCCCAACGCTGCTGGTTGGTGAAGTTGGCCATCAGCTTGAAGCCGCTGGGCAGCCGCACGTGGTAGACCGAATGGCTACCGAAATACGCGATGTCCTCGATGGTGCCACGCGCCTTGTTGTAGGGATGGGCCGGCTCGTCCTTGCCGATGACCAGCTTCTCCGGGCGCACCGCGAAGGACACCTGCTGGCCCTCGAAGCCGGTGATGCCATGGCCGATGTAGATCGGCACCGGCAGCACGTCCGTCTTCAGCGTGACGTATTCGGGCAGGTCCTCGTCGATCACGCCATCGATCAGGTTCACCGAGCCGATGAACTCGGCCGCGAAGCGGTTGGCCGGCTGCTCGTAGATGTCGTCCGGCTTGCCGACCTGCTGGATCCAGCCCTGGTCCATCAGTGCGATGCGGGTGGCCATGGTCATGGCCTCTTCCTGGTCATGGGTGACCATCACGCAGGTGACGCCGGAGGTCTCGATGATGTTGACCAGCTCCAGCTGCATGCGCGAGCGCAGCTTCTTGTCCAGCGCCCCCATCGGTTCGTCGAGCAGCAGCAGCTTGGGCCCCTTGGCCAGCGAACGCGCCAACGCCACGCGCTGCTGCTGCCCGCCGGAAAGCTGGTGCGGCTTGCGCTTGCCGAGCTTGCCCAGCTGCACCAGCTCCAGCATCTCGCCCACGCGCTTGCGCACGGCGTCGCGCGACAGGCCATCCTGCTTCAGGCCGAAGGCGATGTTCTGCTCCACCGTCATGTGCGGAAACAGCGCGTAGGACTGAAACATCATGTTGATCGGCCGCTCGTAGGGCGGCAGGTCGTTCATCACCTGCCCGTCGAGGACGATGCGCCCCTTGGTGGGCTTCTCGAAACCGGCCAGGCAGCGCAGCAGCGTGGACTTGCCACTGCCCGAGCCGCCCAGCAGCGCGAAAATTTCGCCCTTGCGGATCTGCAGGTTGACGTCGTCGACGGCCACGAAGCCGTCGAACTCCTTGCGCACGTCCTGGATGGAGAGATAGCCCTCGCCGCCGGTGGGCGGAGGGGGCGCTCGCTCGGGCTTGGCGTCGATCGGTGCCATGGAATCCCTCTGCAGTGGAACAACGTTGCGCTGGCCACGCTGCCCGGTGCCGACGCCCGGCGGCATGATCGCAGATGCCGCCGGCGCGGTCACGGGCAAACCCGCCACGCGCATGCACGCGTGGCCGGGCGCGCTACTGGCCGGTCTTCAGCTCCGTCCACAGCCGCGTATACAGGCGATCGACTTCCGGCGGCAGGATCTTCAGGCCGAACAGCTTGGCCTGCACCTCCGGCGGCGGGTAGATCGTCTTGTTGTCGCGGATGGCCGCATCGATCAGCGGCGTGGCCGTGGTCACCGGGTTGGGATAGCTGACGAAGTTGGTGTTCGCCGCCGCCACTTCCGGCCGCAGCAGGTAGTTGATGAAGGCATGCGCGTTGTCCGGATGCGCGGCGTCCTTCGGGATGGCGAGCATGTCGAAGAACTGCAGCGCGCCTTCCTTCGGGATCGAATAGGCGATATGCACGCCGTTGGCCGCTTCGTTTGCGCGGTCCCGCGCCTGCAGCACATCGCCGGACCAGCCCACCGCCAGGCAGACATTGCCCTTGGCCAGGCCGTCGATGTACTGCGAGGAATGGAAGTTGCGGATGTACGGACGGATGCCGCGCAGCACCTTCACCGCGCGCGTGATCACCGCAGGATCCGTGCTGTTGGGATCCTCGCCGAGGTAATGCAGCACCGTCGGGATGATCTCCGACGGGGTATCGAGGATCGTCACCCCGCAATCCTTGAGCTTGGCCAGGTTATCCGGCTTGAACACCAGGTCCCAGCTGTTGACCACCTCCTCGGTGCCGAAGGCAGCCTTCACCTTGTCGATGTTGTAGCCGATGCCGGTGGTGCCCCACAGGTACGGCACCGCGTACTTGTTGCCGGGATCCTGCTGAGCGATGCGCGCCATCATCGCCGGGTCGAGGTTGGCGAGATTGGGAATCTTCGACTTGTCCAGCGGCTGGAACACGCCGGCCTGGATCTGCCGGCCGAGGAAACTCAGCGAAGGCACCACGACGTCGTAGCCGCTGCCGCCGGCCAGCAGCTTGGCCTCCAGCAATTCGTTGCTGTCGAATACGTCGTAGACGACCTTGACGCCGGTGGCCTGCTCGAAGCCGGGCACGGTGCCGGCGGCGATGTAGTCCGACCAGTTGTAGACGTTGAGTTCCTTCGCCTCGGCCGCGGCCGGTTTGCCGCTGCCGTCGTGGCCGGCCTGCGTGCCGCTCTCGCGGCCGCAGCCGCCCATCCCCATTACCACCACCGCAACCGCCAGCATCCACCTACTCGCGTGCTTCATCGTGGCCTCCGAGGCCGCCCGTCGGGCGGCGGTGACGGGCGCCGCACAGGCAGCCCCCGGTGTTGCCCTCCCCTATCGACTTCCGCGCGCTCTGCTGGCGCGTCGGAGAATTCCACTCAGCCGCGACCGCCTGCCGACGGCCGCGACGCACTCGCCCGCGCTCAGCGGCCGGTCTTGATCTCCGTCCACAGGCGCGTGTACAGCTTGTCCACTTCCGGCGGGTTGATCGAATAGGTGAACATCTTCGCCGCCACGTCGGCCGGCGGGTAGATGGTCGGGTCGTTGCGGATCTCCTCCGACACCAGCGGCGTGGCCTTCGGCACCGGGTTGGCGTAGTGGATGAAGTTGGTGTTGGCCGCGGCCACTTCCGGCTGCAGCAGGTAGTTGATGAACGCGTAGGCGTTTTCCGGGTGCGGCGCGTCCTTCGGAATGGCCAGCATGTCGAACCACTGCGGCGCGCCTTCCTTGGGAATCGAATAAGCCACCGTGACGCCGTTGTTGGCTTCCTCGGCGCGATCGCGCGCCTGGATGATGTCGCCCGACCAGCCCACCGCCAGGCAGGTGCTGCCGTTGGCCAGCGAAGTCACGTACTGGCTGGAGTGGAAGTTCTGCACGTAGGGCCGGATCTTCTTGATGAGATCGGCGGCCTGCTGGATCTGCGCCGGGTCATGGCTGTGCGGGTCGAGCTTGAGGTAGTTCAGCGCGATCGGGATCAGGTCCGACGGCGTGTCCAGGATGGTGACGCCGCAATCCTTCAGCTTGGCGATGTTCTCCGGCTTGAACACCAGGTCCCAGCTGTTGGCGATGTCGGTGCTGCCGAAGGCGGCCTTCACCTTGTCCACGTTGTAGCCGATGCCGGTGGTGCCGATCATGTACGGCACGCCGTACTTGTTGTCCGGGTCCTGCTGGGCGATGCGCTTCATCACCTCCGGGTCCAGGTTGGCCAGGTTCGGGATCTTGCTCTTGTCCAGCGGCAGGAACACGCCGGCCTGGATCTGGCGGCCGAAGAAGTTGAGCGTCGGCACGACCAGATCGTAGCCGCTGCCGCCGGCCAGCAACTTGGTTTCCACCATCTCGTCGCTGTCGAAGGTGTCGTAGACGACCTTGATGCCGCTGGCCTTCTCGAAGTTGGGGATGGTGTCCTCGGCGATGTAGTCCGAGTAGTTGTAGACGTTGAGCACCTTCTCCTTCGCCGCGCCGGCATCGCCGGACTTCGCCGCGTCGGTGCTCTGATCGCCCTTGCCGCCGCAGGCGGCCAGCAGGGTGGAGGCAAGGGTCAGGGTGAGGATGCGCAGCTTCATCGAAGGTCTCCAGGGAGCCACGGGGGATGGCGGTGGGGGACGTCAGGACAGACCCGCCCAGCGTACCCAGCGCCGGCCTATTTGCCCAGCGCCTGCGCGCACTCGTCCAGCGCCTTCCAGGCCTTGTCGAACAGCTCGTCCACCTGCAGGCGGGTGATGACCAGCGGCGGCGACAGCAGCATGGCGTCATAGGTGGCGCGCAGGATCAGCCCGTGGCGCAGCGCGATGTCGCGGCACAGCGCGCCGACCTGGCCACGCTCGGGGAAATAGACCCCGCGCCGGCGCTTGTCCGGCACCAGCTCCAGCGCGCCCATCAACCCGGCGATGCGCGCCTCGCCCACCAGCCGGTGTTCGCCCAGCTCGGCCCAGCGCGTGGCCAGGTAGGGGGCGATGTCGAGGCGGGCATGCTCCACCACGCGCTCGTCGCGCAGGATGCGCAGGTTCTCCAGCGCCACCGCCGCGCACACCGGATGCCCCGAATAGGTGCAACCATGGGCCAGCTCGCCGCCCTGCGCGGCCAGCACGCCGGCGACGCGGTCGTTGAAGATCGCCGCGCCCAGCGGGATGTAGCCGGAGGTGATGCCCTTGGCGATGGTCATCACGTCGGGCTGGAAGCCGAAATATTGCGAGCCGAACCATTCGCCGGTACGGCCGAAGCCGCAGATCACCTCGTCGGCCACCAGCAGCACGTCGTAGCGGCGGCAGATGCGCTCGATCTCCGGCCAATAGCTGCGCGGCGGGATGTACACGCCAATCGCGCCCATGATCGGCTCGCCGATGAAGGCGGCCACGCGTTCCGGCCCCAGTTCGAGGATCTTGTCTTCCAGCCGCCGCGCGGCGAGCAGGCCGTATTCCTCCGGGTCCATGTCGCCGGCATCGCCGAACGGGTACGGCGGATCGATGTGGTGGATGTCGGGGATCGGCAGCCCGCCCTGCTTGTGCATGCCCTTCATGCCGCCCAGGCTCGCCCCGGCCATGGTGGTGCCGTGGTAGCCGTCGTGGCGGCCGATGAAGATGTTCTTCTGCGGCTGGTTCTGCACGGCCCAGAAGTGGCGCACCAGGCGCAGGATGGTGTCGTTGGCCTCCGAGCCGGAATTGGTGAAGAAGGCATGGTTGAGATCGCCCGGCGTCAGCTCGGCGATCTGCGCGGCCAGGCGGATCGTCGGCTCGGTCGTGCACTGGAAGAAGCTGTTGTAGTAGGCCAGCGTGCGCATCTGCGTGGCGGCCGCGTCGCCCAGCTCGGCGCGGCCGTAGCCGATATTCACGCACCACAGGCCGGCGAAGGCATCCAGCAGCTTGTGCCCTTCGGCGTCCCACACATAGCAGCCTTCCCCGCGGGTGAGGATGCGCGTGCCCTTGGCGGCAAGTGCGGCGTTGTCGTTGAACGGGTGCAGGTGGTGCGCCGCGTCCAGGTGCTGCAGGTGTTCGAGGGTCTTGTGGTCCATGGCGGCTTCCGGGGCGGCAGGCGTCAGACGTTCAACAGCAGGAACTCGCGCTCCCACGAGCTGATGACGCGGAAGAACGTTTCGTATTCCTTGCGCTTGACCGAGATGTAGGCGCGCACGAAGCGCGGGCCGAGCATGGCCTGCAACGGCTCGCAGCCTTCCAGGTCGTCCAGCGCCTCGCCGAGTGAACGTGGCAGGTCGTAGCCCTCTTCCTTGCCGCTGCCGGTGAAGGCCGGCGTGGGTTCGAGCTTCTCGCGGATCCCCAGCAGGCCGCAGGCCAGCGTGGCGGCCATGGCCAGGTACGGGTTGGCGTCCGAGCCGGCGAAACGGCTTTCCACGCGCATGTTCTCCGGCGTGTCGATCGGCACGCGCAGGCCACAGGTGCGGTTGTCGAAGCCCCACAGCACGTTGCTCGGCGAGACCTCGCCGAACACCAGGCGCCGGTAGGAATTCACGTTCGGCGCGAAGAACGCCATCGCCATCGGCACGTACTTCTGCAGGCCACCCAGGTAATGCAAAAAGGTCTGGCTCAGGCCGTCGTGCAGCTTGCCGCTGAAGACGTTGCGGCCCTTGGCATCGAGCAGGCTCTGGTGGATGTGCATCGCACTGCCCGGCTCGGTTTCCATCGGCTTGGCCAGGAAGGTGGCGTACACGCCGTGACGCATCGCCGCCTCGCGCATGGTGCGCTTGAACAGGAATACCTGGTCGGCGCGCGAGAGCGCATCGGCATGGGTGAAATTGACCTCCAGCTGCGCGGCGCCGGATTCGTGGATCAACGTATCCACGTCCAGCTCCATCGCATCGCAGTAGTCGTACATCAGGTCCAGGATCGGGTCGAACTCGTTGACCGCGTCGATGGAATACGACTGCCGCGCGGTTTCCGCGCGCCCCGAGCGCCCGGCCGGGGGCAGCAACGGGAAATCCGGATCGGTGTTCTTCTGCACCAGGAAGAATTCCAGCTCCGGCGCGACCACCGGCTGCAGGCCGGCGTCCGCGTAACCGGCGAGTACGCGGCGCAGCACGTTGCGCGGGGCCAGTTCGTGCGGCTGGCCGTCGCGGGTGTAGCAGTCATGGATGACCTGCGCGGTCGGGTCGGTCGCCCACGGCACCATGCGCACGGTGTCCGGGTCCGGGCGCAGCTGCATGTCCGAATCCGAAGGCGAGGTCAGGTCGTAGTAGTCGTCCGGGTAATCACCGGTGACGGTGGTGGCGAAGATGCCCTCGGGCAGGCGCGTTCCGTAGTCGTGGGAGAACTTGTCGGCCGGGATGATCTTGCCGCGCGCGTTGCCGGTGATGTCCGGCACCAGGCACTCGACCTCGGTGATGTGGCGCTCCTTGAGCCAGCGCCGCAGCGAGCTTTCGGCCTGTTCGGGAACGTTCTTGCGCGAGCGGGAGCGGACGGTGGTCATGGCGGGGAAAGGGACCGTTGGGTGGCGTAGCGGCGGCAGGCGTCGCCGAAGGCACGGAAGATGCCGAGATAGAAAGGGTTGTCGCGCACCCGCCATTCCGGGTGCCACTGCACGGCGAGCAGGAAGCCGGGACCAGGACCGCGAAAGGCTTCGACGAGGCCGTCCGGCGAGACCGCTTCGACGATCATGCCCTCGGCCAGCCGTTCGATGCCCTGCCCGTGCAGCGAATTCACCCGCACCGAATCGCCGCCGGCGATCCCGGCGAGCCATCCACCGGCGGCCAGCTGCAGCGCATGCGCCGGGCCGTACTGCACTTCCAGCGCGGCCTCGACGTCTTCGCGGTGGTCGGACAGGCCGGGGACCTCGTGCACCTTCGCATGCAGGCTGCCACCCAGCGCCACGTTGACCTCCTGCAGGCCGCGGCAGATCGCCAACACCGGCAGGCCACGCGCGATCGCGGCGGGAATCAGCGGCAGGGTGTTGGCGTCGCGCGCGGGGTCATGCGGGTTGCCTTCCCAGCTCGGGCCGCCGGCGTAATGATGGGGTTCGATGTTGCTGACCGCGCCGGTGAGCAGCAGGCCGTCCAGGCGATCGAGCCAGTCCGCGGCCGGCACGGCCGGCTGCAGCGAAGGCAGCAGCACCGGCGTGGCGTGCGCCCCTTCGACCACGGCGCGCACGTACTTCTCGCCGACGGCAAGGAAGGGATGCGGGCCGATGATCTTGCGGTCGGACGGCAGGCCGACCAGCGGAGGGAGGGCCATGCGAATTGCTCGTTCTGGCTTGCCCGCAACTTACCCCGGGCGTTTTATTTTTACAACAACGCCGCGGCACGCGGCGCGCGGCCGCCCCGCAAACCGGCCCCCTGCCCGCCGCGCACGCCGCCATGCGTTGAGTATTCTTGACACCCGCTGACCTCTGCTAAGCTCGTCCCGACCCTCGATGGCACCGCCCATGGCCGACGATTCCGCTTCGCCGCTGCCCGCCCAGGATGCCCGCGCGCTCGCCTCGATCGACGGCTGCGAGCAGGTCGACCTGCTGCTGTGCGACACCAACGGCCTGCTGCGCGGCAAGCGCATCACCCGCGAGGCGCTGGAGAAGGTGTACCTCAACGGCGTGTGCCTGCCGATGTCGCTGATCGCCACCGACATCACCGGCAACACGGTGGAAGAGACCGGCCTGGGCTATGACATCGGCGACGAGGACCGCATCTGCCGGCCGGTGCCCGGCTCGCTGCGGCCGGTGCCGTGGGCAACGCGGCCGAGCGCGCAGCTGCTGCTGTCGATGGAGGACGGTGTCGGCGGCGTGTTCGAAGTGGCCCCGCGCGCCGTGCTCGAACGCGTGCTGCAAGGGTTCACCGCGCGCGGGTGGACGCCGGTGGTGGCGGTGGAGCTGGAGTTCTACCTGTTCGACGCCGCGCCCGACGCGCGCGGCCGCCCGCAGACGCCGCGCGACCCGCACAGCGGCCTGCGCAGCGATAGCACCCAGGTCTACTACCTGCAGGAGCTGGACGAGCATCGCGAGTTCATCGACGCCGTGGCGTCCGCCTGCCGCGCGCAAGGCATCCCCGCCGACACCGCGGTGGCCGAGTACGCGCCGGGCCAGTTCGAGATCAACCTGCTGCATCGCGCCGACGCAATGGCCGCCTGCGACGACGCGATCCTGCTCAAGCGCACCATCAAGGCCATCGCCCAGCAGCAAGGCAAGCTCGCCAGCTTCATGGCCAAGCCGTTCGCCGAACAGGCCGGCAGCGGATTGCACCTGCACGTGAGCGTGCTCGACGCACAGGGCCGCAACCTGTTCGACGGCACCCCCGAGGCCCCCGCCGATGCCCTGCTGCACGCGGTGGCGGGCCTGCAACAGGCCGCGGCGTCCTCGCTGCTGCTGTTTGCCCCGCACGCCAACAGCTACCGGCGCTTCGTGCCCAACGCCTTCGTGCCGCTCAACGACAGCTGGGGCTTCAACAACCGCACCGTGGCGCTGCGCATCCCGCACAGCGACGCGCGCAATACCCGCATCGAGCATCGCATCGCCGGCGCCGATGCCAATCCCTACCTGGTCACCGCCGCGGTGCTGGCCGGCCTGCTCGATGGCCTGATCGCGCAACAGCCGCCCGGCCCGGCGACCAGCGGCAACGCCTACGCGCAGATCGAAGCGGCCACGCCTTCGTGGCGCGGCGCCATCGAGGCCTTCCTGCAGGACGATTTCATCGCCCGCCATTTCGGCGAACGCTTCCGCCACATCTACGGCCAGCAGAAGCGTCGCGAGATGCTCGACTTCCATACCCAGGTACCCGACCTGGACTACGCCTGGTACCTGCGGACGGTGTGATGGCCTCCGACGGCGCCCGCGGCTATCCCCCCAGCTGGTATGCCGCCAGCGCCCCGACCCTGCCCGCGCAGCCTTCGCTGCGGGGCGTGCAGCGATGCGACGTGGCGGTACTGGGTGCCGGCTACACCGGGCTTACCGCCGCGCTGGCGCTGGCCGAGGCCGGGCACCGGGTGGTCGTGCTGGAAGCCGAGCGCGTCGGCTGGGGCGCTTCCGGCCGCAACGGCGGACAGGCGATCGTCGGCTACGGCTGCGAGCAGTCCACGCTGGAGGGCCTGCTCGGCGCGGAGGACGCCCGCGTGCTGTTCGACCTTTCGCGCGAAGGCATGGCGCGCCTGCGTGCGCGCATCGAACGCCACCACATCGACTGCCACTGGCGCGACGGCTACGCGCACGTACCACTGAAGCCCCGCCAAAGGCGTGCACTGCGCGCGGATATCGTCGAGATGGCGCAGCGCTACGACTACCCACTGCAATGGTGGGACCGCGAGCAGCTGCGCGCGCACCTGGGCAGCGATCTCTACCTGGGCGCGGTGTACGACGCTGCCAGCGGCCACCTGCATCCGCTCGCTTACGCCCTGGGCCTGGCCGACGCGGCGATGGCTGCCGGGGTGGTGATCCACGAGCACACCCCCGTGCGGCGGCTGGTCAAGGGTGCCCGGCCGGTACTGCATACCCCGGAAGGCGAACTGCATGCGGACTTCGTGGTGCTGGCCGGCAACGCGTGGCTGCACGGCGTGGCGCCGGCCCTGGAGGCGCGCATCATGCCGGTGGGCACCTACATCGGCGCCACGCCGGTGCTGGGCGCCGAGCGCGCGCGGGCATTGATCGGCAACGACATGGCGGTATCCGATGCCAACTGGGCGCTGGACTACTTTCGCCTCAGCCACGATCACCGGCTGCTGTTCGGCGGGCGCGCGAGCTATTCCTCCCTGCCGCCGCCCGGCTTGCGCGGCTTGATGCAGCGACGGATGGAGCGCGTATTCCCGCAGCTACGCGACGTCGGCTTCGAATACCTGTGGGGCGGCTACGTGGATATCACCCGCAACCGCGCGCCGGACTGGGGTCGGCTGGCCGACAACGTGTACTACGCGCAGGGATTCTCCGGGCATGGCGTGGCGGCCAGCGGATTGGCCGGGCAGCTGATCGCCGAGGCGATCAGCGGGCAATCGCACAGGCTGGATGCGTTTGCCAGGATCAAGCACCGGCCTTTCCCCGGAGGAAGGCTGCTGCGCATGCCATTGCTGGTGGCGGCGATGAGCTGGTACCGGCTGCGCGATGCGCTGTGGTGAGCGGCCTGTTGCCCGTGCGGGTCTCCGTAGGAGCGGCTTCAGCCGCGACCGCGGGATATGACGGGTCACGACTGAAGCCGCCCCTGCAAGAAGACTACTGCGGATACCAGAACACCTCCTGCGCCATCGCAGGACGTAGCCGCGCGGCGTACCGGCCGCCGAGGTAACGCCGCAGCCCGCCATCGGTGAGGTAATTGGTCATCGCGCCGAAGGCCATCGCCTGGTCCAGCAGCAACATGCACTGGCTCACCGTGCCGTTGCCGACGTCCACGCTGTCCCGGAACCCATATCGGTCGTCGTAGATCCCCGGGAAGTTCTGCCGCAGCTTGCGCAGGTTGGCCAGCGCGGCGGTGGTCTGCAACTCGATCGGCAGGAACACCGCATGCGGCGTCACCACCGCGCCACTGCGCGCCGCCTCGTTCTCACCCAAGGGCGAGTAGCCCCCGATGCCCAGCGGCGGCGCGCCGTACTCTGTATAGCCGCGCGTGGCCGGGATCATCGCCGGCGAGAAACCCCAGTAGCCGTATTGGTCCAAGCCGTAACGCACCTGTGCGGCCGCCATCTGCGGGTGCGAGCGCCCCCAGGCGTCCGGTGCCCACTGCGTCTCGGGGATCAGCACGAACGGCAGGAAGCTCTCGAACATGCTGCCGCCCCAGGTCGGCATCACCCGGTAGTCGCCGTAGGTCACGGTGTTTTCGTAGACGCGCACGCCCTCGTAGGTGCGGAACTGTTCCGCATTGCCCTGCCCGCGCCACCACGGCCAGCGCTCGACGCGGAAATACTGCGAGGCCGGTACCTGCCCCTCGCCGATGGCCAGATAGGAAATGAAGCGTCCCTCGGTCATCAGGTCGTAGGTCCCGTTGGAGAACGTGCGGTTGTCGAGGTCGTAGTTGTTGTAGAACTGGCCCTTCTGCGTGTTGAGCAGGGTGGTGAAGTCCATCTTCGCCAGCAGTGCCTCGGCACGCGGCTTCAGGGCGGGCGTGGATTCGGCGATCAACCCCAGGCCGGCTGCCAGCCAGGCGTTATCCACCGAGGAGATCGTGCCGCCGTCGATGCGCGGGCCATCCACCTTGGCGGCCCACGCCAACATCCCTCCGGGGGCGCCGCTGGCGGCGGCCTGGTCCTGCAGCGCGGCAACGGCATCGAGCAGCGGTAGCAGCTTCTGCCGCGCCTGCGCCTCGCCGATCAGCCCGAGGTCGCGCGCGCCCAGCACGCTCCACACGTAGGCCCCGATGTTGGCGATGAAGGTGTAGTCGGTGCGGGAAATACTGCCGTCGCCCTCGAAACACAGCTTGTCCGAAGGCAGCGACTTGCCGGTATCGAACAGCTGGATCGAGTTCCACATCGCCTCGGCATAGGCGCGCACCTCCTGGCGCTCATCCCGTGCCTGCCGCTCGGCGGGGCTCAACAGCGGTGCCATGGCCCCTTGGCCGCGGCGCCACGCCGGGTCCGGCAGCAACGCGGGGGTGGCGCGGCGCCGGTCTTCGGCCACGGGCGCCGTGGCGGCGGAAACGAGGGTGCCGGCCATGGCGGCAACGGACAGGGCCAGCAGGCCCGGCGCCAGCAGGCGGCGCGCAGGGGAACGGGGTGGACGCATGCGGATCTCCTGGATCGGGACGGGTGCGCCGGCGGCGCCCAGGCACGACACCACGCCGCCGGACCCCGCGGCCATGCGACGTATCCACCGCTTGCTCGCCCTTCGATCGGATCAATTCCGTGAAGTGGCTCAAGTTTTCCCTGTACCCGCCGCTACCTCTGGCGACTCCCTCCGTGCGCCTCCCGGATCCATGTCTGCCACCGCCAACGTCCGCCCATACGACGACGGTAGTTCACTTCCCCAGCGAATCCTGCTGGTGGAGAACTCGCGCACGTTCACCACCCTGCTGCGCGAGGCCATCGAGCAGCGCGTGGAGCTGCCGGTCACAGTGGTTTCCACCCTGGCCGAGGCCGCGCGGGTGCTGGACGAGGAAGAGGGCTGGTTCCTGGCCCTCACCGGGCTGGTGCTGGTGGATGGCGACCGCGACCAGGTGGTGGAATTCTTCACCTCCCGCGGCCTGCCGACGGTGGTGGTGAGCGGCGTGTACGACGAAGACCTGCGCCGCCGCGTGCTGCAGCAGCAGATCATCGACTACGTGGTGAAGAACGCCCCGGGCAGCATCGACTACCTGGCCTGGCTGGTGCAGCGCCTGGAGCGCAACCGGCGCATCTCCGCGCTGGTGGTGGACGACTCGCTTTCGGCGCGCACCTACGCCGCCAGCCTGCTGCAGATGTACGGCTACCGCGTGGTCGCGGTGGCCGACGGCCTTGCCGGGCTGCAAGCCATCGAGCAGGACCCGAGCATCCGCCTGGCGATCGTGGACCAGGAAATGCCCGGCATGGAGGGCGTGGAGTTCGCCCGCCGGCTACGCAGCCTGCGCAGCCGCGACAAGGTCGCGGTGATCGGCATCTCCGGCAACACCGACGCTTCGCTGATCCCGCGCTTCCTGAAGAACGGCGCCAACGACTTCCTGCGCAAGCCGTTCTCGCGCGAGGAATTCTTCTGCCGCGTGTCGCAGAACATCGACCAACTCGAACTGATCGGCACGCTGCAGGACCTGGCCACGCGCGACTACCTCACCGGCCTGCCGAACCGCCGCCACTTCCTGGAACAGAGCCAGCGCACGCTGCCGCGCCTGCTGGCCGAGCGCCAGAGCGTGACCGCGGCGATGCTGGACATCGACCACTTCAAGCACATCAACGATACCTGGGGCCACGAGGCGGGCGATGACGCACTGCGCGCCGTGGCCAACGCCGTGGGCGCGCATGCGCGGCCGCAGGACCTGGCCGCGCGCTTCGGCGGCGAGGAGTTCTGCCTGCTGGTGCCGGGCCTGGACCCGGCCGGCGCGGTGGAATACTTCGAGGGCCTGCGCCAGCGCATCGAAGCGCTGCGCGTGCCGGTGGGCGGACAGGAGTTGCGCATGACCGCCAGCATCGGCTTCTGCACCGCGCGCCGCCACGACGAATCGCTGCATCACCTGCTGGGCGAGGCGGACAAGCACCTGTACCTGGCCAAGGCCGCCGGCCGCAACCGCCTCAGCTACGCCATGCCTTCCGGCGCAGCTGCCGCCTGACCGCCCTGCCCTTGCGCCCCCGCGGGCCCGGGGCGCCTTGATCCGGATCAAGGCCGCGTTTTCGTCGCACCGCCATGCTGACCCCGCTCACAGAAGAGGGGAAGGACGATGGCGCTGCTGACCTGGCAGGACGAACTCAACACCGGCATCGAGGTGATCGATCACCAGCACCAGCGCATCGTGGAGATGATCAACCACCTGCACGTGGCGCGGCACAGCCTGGAGCCGATGGCGGTGGCCGAGGTGATCGACGAATTGGTGGACTACACGCTCTCGCACTTCGCCTTCGAGGAGGAGTTGATGGAAGAAGCGGGCTACCCGTTCTGCGCCGCGCACAAGCGCGTGCACGAGGTGTTCGGCAAGCGGGTGATGGAGTATCGGCTACGGTTCGCCGCCGGCGAGGACATCGCCGACGAGCTGCGCGCGATGCTGGCGCGGTGGCTGTTCAACCATATCCGCGGCGACGACCAGGCTTATGCCGAGACGGTGAAGCGGCATCTCAACCGCTTCACCAAGGAGCATGAGGAAGGGCGGTGGTTGTCGCGGACGTTGCGGCGGCTATTTGGTTGAGGCCGCGGGGCGACGGGTCAGTCGCCCAGGTAGAAATCGATGGGGATGAGTTCGACGGCCCAGCCGCTCTGCTCCCCGAGGGTGGCGGCTGGATGCATCGATGCGATGCGCAGCGCTTCGTCGCGGCTGTCGGCTTCGATGATGAAAAGGCCACCGATCAGCTCCTTGGACTCGATGTAGGGGCCGTCCATCACCTGCGTCTTGCCGTCGCGCGGGAGCAGCGTGCGCCAACCTTCGAGGTCGCCAAGCGAGGCGGACACCACCACGCTGCCCGTCGCGCGCATCTTTTCGTCCAGGGCGGGGCATTGGCTGATGAGGGCCTTGACCTCTCCCGGGGTCATGGCGGCCATCTTGTCGGGGGTGAAGTAGGCCAGGCCTAGGTATTTCATGATCGATCCTGCTGTTGGGATGCAAGGACGACGAAGCCGGCAGGTTCAAATCGACACTGGCGCCGTTCCGTCAATTTCGACGGCCTCGACTCGTCAACAACGCGGCTGTCCGCCCCCGAAATCTCGCAAATGGCCTCTCGTGGAGCGCCTTAGGGAGTCCTTTCAACCAGATACCGCCGCGAAACCACCAACGCCCCCAAACTCACCGCCGCCACCACCGCCAGATACGCACCCACCGCCGCCAGCCCATACCGCTCGGCCAGCGTCGTGGCGATATAAGGCGCCGGCGCCGCGCCCAGGATCCCGGCCAGATTGAACGACAGCGACGCCCCCGTATACCGCACCTGCACCGGGTACAGCTGGGACAGCAGCGTCCCGCACGGCCCGTAGGTCAGGCCCATGAAGAAGAACCCCACCGCCAGGAACAGCAGCACGCGCAGCGCATCGCCGGCCACGAACAGCGGCGCGAAGCACAGCCCGAAGGCGATGATGCACGCGCTGGCGATGATCATCGCAGGCGCGGTACCGCCACGGTCGCCCCAACGCGCCGACACCGGAATGCCCAGCGCGAAGAACACGATGCCGGCCATCTGCAGCAACAGGAATGCTTCCTTCGGGTACCCCAGCTTCGCCGTGCCGTGGCCCAGCGCCCACACCGTCATCAGGTAGAACAGCGCGAAGGTGGCGAACGTCGCCAACGTACCCAGCACCACTTCGGCCGCGTGGCGCGACAGCACCGTGCGCAGCGGCAGGCGCACGCGCTCGGCGCGGTCGATGGCACGCTGGAAATCCGGCGTCTCGGTGATGCTCAGCCGTACCCACAGGCCGACCAGCACCAGCAAGGCGCTGGCGATGAAGGGAATGCGCCAGCCCCATGCGATGAATTGTGCGTCGCTCAGCACGCCGCCCAGCAACAGGAAGGTCGAGGTGGAGAGCAGGAAACCCAGCGGCGCACCGAACTGCGGGAACATGCCATACCAGGCGCGCTTGCCGGGCGGTGCGTTCTCGGTCGCCAGCAGCACCGCACCGCCCCATTCTCCGCCCAACCCCAGGCCCTGACCGAAACGGCACAGCGCCAACAGCGCCGGCGCCCACACGCCGATCTGCGCGTAGCCCGGCAGCAGGCCGATGGTCACGGTGGAGATGCCCATCGTCAGTAGCGCGGCCACCAGCGTGGCCTTGCGGCCGATGCGGTCGCCGAAGTGGCCGAACAACGCCGAGCCCACCGGGCGCGCGATGAAAGCCACCGCGAAGGTCGCCAGCGATTGCAGGCGCGCGGCACTGGCATCGCCGGCCGGGAAAAACAAGGTCGGGAACACCAGCACCGCGGCGGTGGCGTAGATATAGAAATCGAAGAACTCGATCGTGGTGCCGACCAGGCTGGCCAGCAGCACCCGCCGCGTGGAATTGGCGGGCGGGGCGGAAACGGCGGCAACGCTCATGGATGATTCGATACGGAACGATCGCCGGATTCTGTCAGATCACCGCGCGCCCTGCCCGCGACGGTTGCGTCCGCAACCATCGCCGGAACTCAGGCCAGGTTGATCCAGGTGGCTTTCATCTCGGTGTACTTGTCGAACGCATGCAAGGACTTGTCGCGGCCGTTGCCGGACTGCTTGTAGCCGCCGAAAGGCGCGGTCATGTCGCCACCATCCCAATAGTTCACCCAGACGCTGCCGGCACGCAGCGCGCGGGCCACGCGATGGGCACGCGAGATATCGCGCGTCCACACGCCGGCGGCCAGCCCGTATTCGCTGTCGTTGGCGATACGCAGGGCCTGCGCCTCGTCGTCGAAGGCCATCACCGCCAGCACCGGCCCGAAGATTTCCTCGCGGGCGATGGCGTGGGCGGGGTCGACCTCGTCGAACACCGTCGGCTCGACGTAGCTGCCACCCTCCACCACCGCGGCGCGCTGGCCGCCAAGCAGCAGCCTCGCACCCTCCGCGCTGCCCTTGGCGATGTAATCGAGCACGCGGCCGGTCTGGGTCTCATCCACCAGCGCCCCCATGGCCGCCTCCGGGTCGAACGGATGGCGCGGCTGCATGCGCCGGCCGGCGGCGACCACGCGGGCGACGAATTCGTCCTTGATCGAGCGCTCCACCAGCAGCCGCGAGGCGGCGGTGCAGACTTCGCCCTGGTTGTAGAAGATCGCGCTGGCGGCGGCCTCGGCGGCGCGGTCCAGGTCCGGTGCGTCGGCGAACACCAGGTTCGGGCTCTTGCCGCCGCACTCCATGTAGGCGCGTTTCATGTTCGACAGCCCGGCGCACTGCAACAGCCGCCGGCCGACGGCGGTAGAGCCGGTGAACACCAGGCCGTCCACGTCCATGTGCAGCGCCAGCGGCTCGCCCGCGCCCTTGCCGAAGCCCGGCACCACGTTGAACACGCCATCGGGAATGCCCGCCTCGGCGGCCAGCGCGGCGACGCGGATCGCACTCAGCGGCGACTTCTCCGAAGGCTTCAACACCACCGAGTTGCCTGCCGCCAAGGCCGGGGCGATCTTCCAGCTGGCCATCAGCAGCGGGAAATTCCACGGCACGATGGCACCGACCACACCCAGCGGCTCGCGGGTGATCAAGCCGAGCTCGTCGATGCCGGTCGGCGCCACTTCGCCGTACACCTTGTCGATCGCCTCGGCCGTCCAGTTCAAACAGCGCACGCTGGCGGCGATATCCACGCTGCGCGCGTCGCGTACCGGTTTGCCCATGTCCAGCGATTCCAGCAGCGCCAGCTCGTCCGCATGCGCTTCCACCAGTTGGGCGAATTTCTGCAGCGTACGCTTGCGATGCACGGGCGTGGCGCGCGACCACGCGCCCGCCTCGAAGCTGCGACGCGCGGCGGCGACGGCCCGGTTGATGTCCTCTTCCCCGCCCTCGGCCACCTGGCCGAGCACGCGGCCGTCGATCGGGCTGCGGCATTCGAAGGTGCCGCCGCTGGCTGCATCCACGTAGCGCCCGTCGATGAAGGCGCGCGTTTCCGGGCGCAGCGTATCGGCCAGGGCCTGCCATTCGTCTCGGGTCTTGGGCGTGCGCATGGCGTGTCTCCGGGTCGGGTTTCAGTCAGAACGTGGCCGGGGTGTTGGCGCTGACGATCACGGCTTCGTCTTCGCCGATATTGCGGAAACGATGTGGCACGCGGCTTTCGAAGTAGTAGGCCTCGCCGGCGCGCAGCACGCGCACCTGGTGGCCGACGGTGACTTCCACGGTGCCGGCGACGATGACCCCGCCCTCCTCGCCCTCGTGGTTGAGCATACTTTCGCCGGTATCGCTGCCGGGCGGCATCACCTCGCGCAGGATGCACATGCGGCGCTGCGGGCGACGCTGGCCGACAAGGTAGTAATGGATGCCGTCGTTGCCCACGTCCGGCTGCTCGGCGGCCGCGTAGAACGGGGTGTCGGCGGCGATCTCCAGGTCGTGGGTGAAAAAGTCGGCCAGCGAGATCGGGATGCCGTCCAGCACCTTCTTCAGCGAGGCCACGGATGGGCTGACCTTGTTCTGCTCGATCAGCGAGATCGTGCTGTTGGTGACCCCGACGCGCTTGGCCAGCTCGCGCTGGCTCAAGCCTCGCCCGGTGCGCACCAGTTGCAGGCGTGCTCCGATATCCATTGCCTTGTGGATCGACCCCGGGCCTGTCGTGTTGCGGATACTTTACACATCGACGCCCCAGGCCGCGCAACCCGCCCGCCGAGCCCGGGCTGGTGTAAAGTTTTTTCAACGACCCGCCGGCGCGGCCGGCTTACCGGGAGCACGTCATGGGCAGTGATTCCTCGCATCGCCCCGAGGGCGAGTACGCCCGCCAGTCGCTGCAGGCGCCGGCCTCGATGGAGGCGTTCTGGATGCCGTTCACCGCCAACCGCCAGTTCAAGGCGCGCCCGCGCCTGCTGGCCTCGGCGCAGGGCATGTACTACCGCGACGTGGAGGGGCGGGAGATCCTCGACGGCGCCGCCGGCCTGTGGTGCTGCAACGCGGGGCACGCGCGCGAGCGCATCGTCGGGGCGATCCAGCAGCAGGCGGCCACGCTCGATTTCGCACCCACCTTCCAGATGGGCTCGCCGCTCCCGTTCGTGCTGGCCGAGCGGCTGGCGGAAATCGCCCCGCCCGGGCTGCAGCATGTGTTCTTCACCAACTCCGGCTCGGAGGCGGTGGACAGCGCGATGAAGATCGTCCTGGCCTACCACCGCGCGCGCGGCGAAGGACAGCGGACCAAGTTCATCGGCCGCGAGAAGGCGTACCACGGCGTGGGATTCGGCGGCATGTCGATTGGCGGGTTACCGAACAACCGCAAATGGTTCGGGCCGCTGCTTGCCGGCGTGGACCACCTGCGCCATACACTGGACCTGGAGCGCAACGCGTTCACGCCGGGCCTGCCGAAGCACGGCGTGGAACTGGCCGAGGATCTGGAACGGCTGATCGCCCTGCACGACGCCTCGACCATTGCGGCGGTGTTCGTCGAGCCGATCAGCGGTTCGGCCGGCGTGGTGTTGCCGCCTGAAGGCTATCTGCAGCGGCTGCGCGAGATTTGCGATCGCCACGGCATCCTGCTGGTGTTCGACGAGGTGATCACCGGCTTTGGCCGCGTCGGCAAGGCCTTCGCCGCGCAGCGCCTCGGCGTCACCCCGGACCTGATGACCACCGCCAAGGGGCTCACCAACGGCAGTGTGCCGATGGGCGCGGTGTTCGTCGCCGACACGGTGCACGAGGCATTCATGCAGGGCCCGCCGGGCGCCATCGAGTTCTTCCACGGCTACACGTATTCCGGCCATCCCCTGGCCTGCGCGGCGGCACTGGCGACGCTGGACACCTACGCCGAAGAACAGCTGTTCGAGCGCGCCATCGAACTGGGCGGGCATTGGGAGCGCGCGATCCAGTCGCTGAAGGGGCTGCCGAACGTGATCGACCTACGCAATTTCGGACTCATCGGTGCCGTTGAACTGGCCCCGCGCGAGGGCGCCGCGGGCAAGCGGGGGTACGAAGTGTTCGAACGTGCGTTCCATGAGGGCGACCTGCTGGTGCGCGTCACCGGCGACACCATCGCGCTTTCGCCGCCGTTGATCATCGAGGCGGCGCAGATCGACCGCATCGTCAACGTGCTGGGCGAGACGATCCTTCGGGTGGAATGACCGCAGTGCACGGACGCGTCATCGCCCGGTGCGTACACTGCGCCGCATGACGACGAGCGCCCTGAACGCCACCGACCCGCGCCGCGCCGAACTGCGGCGCATGCGCGCCCTGGCCACCGGCCTGCTGTTGCTGATGCTGGCCGGCTTCGTGCTCAGCCACCTGATGGGCCAGCACGGCGGCTGGGCATGGGTGGCGGCCTTCTGCGAGGCGGCCACGGTGGGCGCGTTGGCGGACTGGTTCGCGGTGGTGGCGCTGTTCCGCCGCCCGCTGGGCCTGCCGATTCCGCATACCGCGATCCTGCCACGCGGAAAAGAGCGCCTTGCCGACGGCCTGGCGGTCTTCGTGCGCGATCACTTCCTCGCCCCGGATACGCTGCTGGAAAAGCTGCGCGCGTTCGACCCCGCCACGCGCTTGGCGCAATGGCTGGCGCAGCCTGCGCAGGCGCGCATGCTCGCTGACATGGGCCGTGGCTGGCTGCTCCAGGCGCTGGACCTGCTCGACGAACACGCGGTGCGACGCGCGATCCAGCGCTTCGTCGTCGAGCGCCTGCGGCAGTGGAATGCGGCGGCGACCGCCGGTGACGTGCTCGGCCTGCTCACCGCGGACGGTCGCCACCAGCAGCTGCTGGATGAAGCGCTGCAGCGGCTGGGCCGCTGGCTGGACAACGAAGCGGTGAAGGCGCGTGTCTCGCAGCTGATCGTGCGTTATGCACGCCGCGAATGGCCCAAGCTGATGGACACGGTGGACTGGGTGAAGCCGGTCGAGGAGATCGGCGACAGCCTTGCCGAGCGCCTGGCCCGCGCCGCGCTGGAAGAACTGCAGGAAGTGCTGACCACGCCGCAACACCCGCTACGGCAGGACTACGAGCGCTGGCTGCAGGCCTACGTGGTGCGGCTGCGCGAGGACCCGCAGCTGGCCGCGCGGGTCGAGGAGCTCAAGCAGCAGGCCATCGACCACCCGGCCTTGCAGGACTACATCCAGGGGCTATGGGCGCGCATCCATGGCGCGTTGCGGCAGGACCTGGAACGCGCGGACTCGGGCATTGCGCGGCACTTGGAGCAGTCGCTGCAAGGGTTGGCGCAAGCCTTGGCCCGCGACCCCGCGCTGCGGGAAGCGCTCAACACGCACATGCTCGACGCAGCCGAGCGCCTGACTACCCGCCTGCGCAGCTCGGTGACCGAACACATCGCCTCGACGATGAAGGGCTGGGACGAGCGCCACCTGGTGGACCAGCTGGAACTGAGCGTGGGACGCGACCTGCAGTACATCCGCTTCAACGGCACCCTGGTGGGTGGGTTGATCGGGCTGCTGCTGCATGCGTTGTCGGTGGGGTTGCCGTCCTAGCGTTGCCTCACGGATGCGTCAACCGCCACGCCCGATGGATCCGCCCGTTGCGCTCGAAATCCGGATCGATGGTCTTCGCGCTGATCTCCTCGCAGCGCGCGAATTCCGCGATCGCATTCTCCTCCAGCTTGAACCGGCGGAAGTTGTTGGAGAAATACAGCACCCCGCCCATCGCCAGCCGCGCCATCGCCGCGCGCAGCAGGCGCACGTGCTCGCGCTGCACGTCGAAGTCCTCCGCGCGCGCGGAGTTGGAGAACGTCGGCGGGTCGCAGAAGATCACGTCGTACTGCCCGCGCTCGGCTTCCAGCCAGGCCAGTGCATCCGCCTGCACCAACTGGTGGCGCGCGCCGGCGTGGCCATTGAGCGCCAGGTTGCGCGCGCACCATTCCAGGTAAGTGCCGGAGAGATCCACGCTGGTCGTCGCGCTCGCGCCGGCCACGGCCGCTTCCACGCTGGCCACGCCGGTGTAGCAGAACAGGTTGAGGAAGCGCCGCCCGCGTGACTGCGCTGCCATATGGCCGCGCAGCGGACGGTGGTCGAGGAACAGGCCGGTGTCGAGGTAGTCGAACAGGTTCACCTGCAGCAGGGCGCCGTGCTCGCGCACGTGGATGAATTCGCCGCGCTGTTCGAAGCGGCCGTACTTGCTGCCACCCTTGCCCCGCTCGCGCGACTTCAGCGCCAACTGTTCCGGCGGCACCTGGAACACTTCGCGCGCGGCCGCGAGCAACTCGTTGCGACGACGGCGCACGTCAGCCTCGGGGATCGTCGCGGGCGCGGCGTATTCCTGCACGTGCAGGAAGGTGCGGCGGGCACCATCGGCTTCCTGGTAGACGTCGATGGCCGCGGCGTACTCGGGCAGGTCCGCATCGTACGCGCGGAAACATTCAACGCCCTCGCGCGCACGCCATTTCTTGAACTTCTGCAGGTTCTTGCGCAGGCGGTTGGCCACCATCTGCGCGCCTTCGCTCAGCGCGCGCGGCTCGTCGGGCACCTCGCGCTGCGGTGGTGCAATCGGGTCGCAGACGATCAGCGCGCATTCGATCGCCCCGTTGAACAACTGGTAGCGCTTGGCCGCGCGCAGGCCGGTGGCCATCGCCAGTTCCGCATCGCCGCACAGCAGGCTGGCCTTCCAGGCCGGCACCGCGCGACGCAGTGCGTTTCCAAGCTGCCGGTACAACGCGGCATCGGCGGCAAGGCGTTCGTCGTAAGGCGGGTTGCACACCGCCAGTCCAGAGGCTTCCGGGGGCGAGGCGAGCGCACCGACATCCAGCACGCGCAGCTGCAGCGCGGCGGCGACGCCGGCCACTTCCGCGTTCTCGCGGGCATTGGCGATCGCGCGCGGGTCCAGGTCGCTGCCGTGGAAGGCCGGACGCAGGCCGGCACGGCCGATGCGCTCGCGCCCGCGCGCCTCGTTGACCAGCACCTCCCAGGCGCCGCAGTCGAAGCCGCGCCAGCGGCTCGGCACGCGGTCCATGTGGCGCTGCAGGCCGGGCGCCACGTCGGCGGCCATCAGCGCGCCTTCGATCAGCAGCGTGCCGCTGCCGCACATGGGGTCGAGCAGGCCGCCTCCGGCGTGGTAGGCCTTGGGCCAGCCGCCGCGCATCAGCACGGCCGCGGCCAGGTTCTCCTTCAGCGGTGCTTCGTTCTGCGCCTGGCGCCAGCCGCGCCGGTGCAGCGCCCCGCCGCCCAGGTCGATGGAGAGTACGGCGCGCCCCTTGCGCAGTGACAGGTTCAAGCGCAGGTCCGGCTGCTCCACATCCACCGAAGGACGCTCGAGCCCGTGCTGGCGCATGCTGTCCACCACCGCGTCCTTCACGCGCTGCGCGGCGTAGCGCGCATGGGTGATGGCGGTACCGGACACATGCGCATCCACGGCCACGGTATGCCCCGGCGAAAGATGCTCCGGCCAGGCGATGGCGGCCACGCCGTCATACAGCGCGTCCTCGTCGGGACAATCGAACTCGGCCAGTGGCCACAGCACGCGACTGGCGAGCCTGGACCACAGCACGGCGCGCTGGGCGTCGAGCAGGCTGCCCTCGGCATTGACGCCGGCAATGGTGGCGGTCGCCTTGGCAGCCCCGAACGCCGACAGTTCGTCGGCCAGCAGGTACTCCAGGCCCTTGGCGCAGGATGCGAAGAATTTCACGTGGGCAGCGGATCGATGGGCCCGGCCGTTGTAGCCGGCGGGCCGTGAAGGGAGCGGCGGCAGGCAGGCCGGGTCGCGCGGAGGGGCGCATGTTCGGCCATACCGGCCGGCAATGCCAGTGCGGCGGCGATCAGCCGCTCGCCAGGGCCGGGTGCAGCGTGACCTCGGCCAGCGGCGGCAGGCGGTCGCCGAAGGTGCGGGCGAGCAGTGGCGCACCTTCGAGGGTCAGGCCAGGCTCCGGGACGAAACCGGCGGCCTGGAACAGCGTGCGCGGCGGGGCGACCACCAGCCCACCGGCCGCGCCAGTGCCTTCCAGCTGTGCCAGCACGTGGCGCAGCAGCGTGCCGCCGATGCCCTCCCTGCGATGCCCCGGCCCCACGGCCATCGGCCCGAGGGCGTGCCATCCACGCCCGCCGTCTGAAAGTTGCACCGGCGAAGCGGCCAGGTGGCCGACGATGTACCCCTCGTGCTCGGCCACCCACGAGGCTGACAACGCGCTGTCGCGGCGCAGGGCCTCGATGGCGGCGTGCTCGTCGTGGCGGCTGCCCGGCTGGTCGAAGTAGGCCACGAGCGTGAGCACTTCAATGGCCTCGAAGTCGGCCGGCACGGCCGGGCGGTACACGATGCCTTCCATGCTCACACCCCGCGCAACAGGCTTTCGAAGGCCTGCGCGGACGCTTCCACGTGCGCGGCAAGCCGGTGCTCGTCATCGACAAGCAGCAGCCGCGCCGAGCGCTGCTGTGCCCAGGCGATGATTTCACCGGCCGGGATCAGCGCGTCGTGCCAGGCGTGCACCACGGAGATCGGCACGTCGGCGGCATCCAGCGCCGGCAGCGGCCCCATGCGCGTGGGCGGCACCATCAGGAACAAGGCGGCGGTGGGCACCTGCAGGGACACCTGCGCGGAGATGTAAGCCCCCAGGCTGGAGCCGGCCAGCACCAGTGGCCCCCGGGCCGCGGCGAGGCGCGCGCGGTCGAGCAGGCGCTGCCAGCGCGCCTCCACATCGCCCACCACGCTCACCTCCCGGCGCGCGTCCAGGTCGGTGTAGTCCGGGCGCTCGTGGGTCCAGCCCAGGCGTTCGGCGACCTCGGCCAGCGCGGTGACCTTGGTGGCGTCCGGGCCGCTTTCAAAACCATGCGACAGAATGCAGTGACCGCGACTCACAGCGCCTGTACCTCGTCGCCGACATGCACGATGCCGCCGCGCACGATGCGCGCGCACAGGCCGCCATGCCCGCGCATGGCGTTGTAGCCGCCTACGCCGAGCGCGTCCTCCATGCGCGAACAGGGGTCGCAAGGGGCGGTGCCTTCCAGCTCCACCTCGCCGATGCGGAAGCGTCGCCCCTTCAGCGCAATCAGCGGAATGCCTGACACCACCAGGTTACGGCGCAGGGTAGCCGGGGCCACGCGGTCGTGGCCGCAGAGCGCGGCGATGGCCGGGAGGTGTTCGGCCTGGATCAGGGTGACGCCGCGCTTGCCATTGCCGCCGGAATAGCGGTCGCCGGCCAGGCCGCCACCGGGGGTCGCCTCGGCTTCATCGACCACCTGCATCGGCTGCGTGCGCGAAGGCCGCAGGCCGATCCAGTCGACGCGGCCGCGTTGCGGCAGGTTGGCCATCAGTTGTGCGAGCGGGCTTTCGGGGTTCAGGGGCATGCGCGAATGCTAGCATCCGCGCATGCCGACACCGCCCTGGATCCACCCCGCGCCCCTGCCCTACGAAGCCCAGCTGGCACCGCGCGCGCCGGGCGAGATCACGCTGGTGGTGATCCACTGCACCGAGCTGCCGGACCTGGCGATGGCGCGCGAATACGGCGAACGTGCACTGTATGCCGACGGCACCGGCAACAGCGGCCACTACTACATCGACCGCGACGGCCACATCGCGCAGTACGTGGCGCCGGAGCGTGTCGCCCACCATGTGCGCGGGCAGAACGCGCACTCGCTGGGCATCGAACTGGTCAACCGCGGACGCTATCCGCACTGGCTGGATTCGCGCCACCAGGCGATGGACGAGGACTACCCGGAAGCGCAGTTGCGCGCACTGGAAGACCTCCTGCGCTGGTTGCGCGCGGAACTGCCTTCAATCAGCCGGATCGCCGGCCATGACGCGCTGGACACCACGCTGGAAACCGCCACCGACGATCCTTCGCTGCAGGTGCGCCGCAAGCTCGATCCCGGCCCACGCTTCCCATGGCCCCGCATCCAGTCGGTGTTCGACAGCGCACGCGATTGACGCGCGGCTCAGTTGGCGATGTAGGTTTTCTCGCCCGCGTTGACCGCCAGATCGAGGCGGTTGGCCGGCGGCGCAATCGGGCATACCAGGTGCGGGGTCAACGCGCATGGCGGGTTCTCGGCGCGATTGAAATCCAGCACCAGCGCCCCGTCGGCCGGCGGCTCGACGAACAGGTACCGCGCCCCGCCATAGGTCTCCTTGCCGCTGGTGCGGTCGGAGAAAATGAAGAACAGCTTGGTGTCGTTGGGCTGCGTCACCGGATGCAACCGGTACTGGTGGCCGTCGCGCTCGAATACCGCTTCGCCGGGGATCCACGCCGCCAGCGGCGTGCCGATGGAAGTCAGCAGGGTGATCGGCTTCGGCTTGGCATACGGCCGCCAGCGCGCCTGCACGCGCCAGTGCGGATCGACCGGGAAATGCTCGATTTCCTGCAGTTTGTGGCGCATGGGCGCGTCGGGATCACGAAAGCGCCAGCCGTAGACCGGACCCGTGCGTACTACGTAGAACTGGCTGCCGCCGATATCCAGGCGGTCAGCCTTTCGACCGGCTTCCTCCGGTACGAGTTGCACCTGCGCGACGGGCTGGCCGCGCAGGCGCACGTCCACGCCGCGAGCGGCCTCGAAACGGATGCGCCCTTCTTCCACGGTGAGCAGCCCGAGCCGCGCAGGGCCGGATGACAGGCCGATGTCGTTGTCGGCGGCCGTGCCGACCCGGTAGCTGCCTGGCCGCAGCCGGCCCGAGCCGGTGTAGCTGAGCCAGCCATCGGGCGCGCGCAGGGCATCCAGTCGCGACTTGCGCCACTTCTCGATCTGCACGCTGTAGCCGTCCGTGTCGCGGGCACCCAGCAGCGCGGACGCCGACGTCGCGGTTCCCGCGCCATCGGAACATGCCGCCAACCACATCGCCACACTGCCCACGGCCCACGCCCGCCAACGCATCGCACCGCCCCCGATGTCCGCGCCGGCCCATGCCGGCCGCGGTTGCCGGGACCTATTGTGCCGCAGACGGGACGTCCCCGGTCGCGATCGGGCGTGAAGGATCACTGATCCAGCCGCTCCACGAACCGGCATAGACGCGCGCGCCATGCAGGCCGGCCGATTCCATCGCCAGCAGCGTATGGCACGCGGTGACACCCGAGCCGCACATCAGGACGACCTCGCGCGCAGGGCGTCCCCCCAGGCGCGGCAGCAGGTCGGCCTGCAACTGCCCGGCGGGCAGGAAGCGTCCCTGCGACAGGCTCAATGGCAACGGCCGGTTGATCGCGCCGGGCACGTGGCCGGCGACCGGGTCGATGGGTTCGGACTGGCCCGCGAAGCGCTCCGGCGAGCGCACGTCGATGAGCCAGCCGGGGGCTTCGCCGCCGCGACGCGCGATCTCCTCGGCGTCGGCCACCTGGGTCATGTCGAATTTTCCCGGATACGGCGGCGCCGCCGGATAGGCGGACGGCTGCGTGCTCTCCGCCAACCCGGCGGCGCGCCATGCGGCGAGGCCGCCGTCGAGCACCGCCACGCGCCTGTGCCCAAGCAGGCGCAGCAGCCACCACAGCCGTGCGGCCGCCATGCTGCCGTCGGCGGCGTCGTAGACCACCACCTGGCTGTCCGGCGTGATGCCCCAGCGCCCTACCGCGGCGGCGAAATCCCCGTCGTATGGCAGCGGGTGGCGACCCAGGCCGGTGCGCGAGAGATCGGACAGCTCGCGGTTGAGGTCGGCGTAGACCGCGCCGGGCAGATGGGATTGGGCATAAGCGCGGCGCCCGAAATCCGGGTCGTCCACCGTGGCCGGGGCGAAACGCGCATCGACGATGCGCAGGTCGGCATGGCCGAGCGCGGTGGCCAGCGCGGCGGGGTCGACGAGGGTCTGCCAGTCGGTCATGCAATGTGCTCCAGGCGGCGACGCAGGTTGAGCAGGATGGCGGCGGTGGCGCCCCAGATGCGCTGTCCCGGCCACGCGTATTCCAGTACCCGGCGCGGGCGCCCGCGGAATTCGATGTCGATGCTGCGCAGGTTGCCGGGGTCCATCAGGTAGGCCAGCGGCACCTCGAAGACTTCCGCCACTTCGTCGGGCTGGGGCACCGGCACGAACGCCGGGTCGATCACCGCCACCACCGGCGTGACCCGGAAGCCGCTGACGGTGAGGAACGGATCGAGATAACCCAGCACGCTGGCTTGCGCGGGCGCCAGTGCGATTTCCTCGCAGCTTTCACGCAGCGCGGCAGCGGCGGCGCTGGCATCGGAAGGCTCGACCCGCCCGCCGGGAAAACTCACCTGCCCGGCGTGATGGCGCAGCGTATCGTTGCGCCGCGTGAGCAGCACGCGGGTGCCGTCGTGGCGCGGCACCAGGCCAGCGAGCACCGCCGCTTCGGCGGATACGCCACCGGCGAGCACATCGACGAGATCATCGTGGTTCCAGCCCGGCCCGGCGGGCGCGGTCTGCGGCGGATACAGCGCGCGCACGAGCTGATCGCGCTCGGGCAGCTGCAGCTCGAAACGCGTAGCCGGCGCACGCGTGGGCAACACTTCATCCACCAGGTGGCGACGTTCGGCCTCGCTCATGTCGGGCCACCGCGCGATTTCATCCAGGCTACGGCGACACCCGCGACACAGGCGCTCGGCATCGAGCGCGCACTGGCCGACGCAGGGGGAAGCCACCACATGATGCGCACGATCCTTGGAAGCAGACACCCAACGAGCGTAGCGCGAAATCGTTTCCGCGCCCATGTCCGCGTTTGATCTCCGACCAGATGGCGGGCTGGCCGGAGGAGCGCCCGGGCGCCACGCGACGCACCGACGCTTTTCAACCGGACAAAAAAAGACGCCGACCTTCCGGTCGGCGCCCCCAACTTCATGCCAAGCGAAAAAGCGCTTACTTCACGCTCACCAGCTTGATTTCGAACTGCACGGCCACGTTCGGCGGGAACGGGGTGCGCGGATCGGCGCCGTAGGCCTTCTCCGGCGGCAGGGTGACTTCCCACTTCGAGCCGGCCGGCATCTGCAGCAGAGTGTCACGCATGGCCTGCATCTCGACCTGGCTCAGCTTCATCGCCGGAATCTGCTGCGCCGGGCGCGCCTGCGCCGGACGCTGGCCGAAGGGGAACGGACCGGCCACTTCCAGCTGCACGGTGCTGGCCTGGGTCGGCTTGGCGCCGGTGCCCTTCTCCAGCACCTTGTACTGCACGCCACCCGGCAGAACCTGCACGCCGGCGGCGGACTTGTTCTGCGCCAGGAACTGGTCGCTCTTGGTCTTGTTCTCGGCGGCGGCCTTGTCGTACTCGGCCTTGGCCTGCTGCGCGCGGGCCTGCTCACGCTTCTGGAACGCCTCGACCGCCGGCTTCAGCTGGTCGGCGGTGATCGCCGGCTGCTTCTTCGCGTAGGCGTCCTGCAGGCCCTTGATGACCGAGTTGATGTCCAGCTGCTCGCCGCGGCCGGTCAGCTCGGCCAGGTTGTTGCCATAGTCGTAGCCGAAGTAGTAGCTCAGCTTGCCCTTCTCGGACGAGGTGTCCTGGGCCAGCGCATTGCCCGTCAGGGCCAGGGCCGCCACGGCGACCGCGATCGAACGCAACTTCATTGAAAAATTTCTCCAGGGTGGTGGCACAGGACGGGACTGCCGCCTGAGGTGACGCGCTAGGATAGCGACCGCTTCGAAGGTCCGCTACCAGCGCCGGAACGTATGACCGGCAAGGGTTTGGGAAGTTCCCCCTTCACTATTTTTTTACTTATCCGGAGATTCATCCATGTCCGAAAGCGTCGTCATCGCCACTGCCGGGGGCATCCGCACGATTACCGTCAACCGCCCGGACAAATTGAATGCGCTCGACCAGGACACCCTGCTCGCCCTGGACGAGGCCTTCGCGCAGGCCGCGACGGACGGTGACGTGCGCGTGGTGGTACTCACCGGCGCCGGACCGAAGGCGTTCGTGGCCGGCGCGGACATCTCGCAGATGACCGGCCTGCCCGCGCTGGCCGGTCGCGATTTCGGCCTGGTGGGACAGCGGTTGATGCGGCGTATCGAGCGCATGCCCAAGCCGGTGATCGCCATGGTCAACGGCTATGCGCTCGGCGGCGGCCTGGAACTGGCGATGGCCTGCCACCTGCGCATCGCTGCCGATACCGCCAAGGTGGGCCAGCCGGAAATCAACCTCGGCCTGATCCCGGGCTTCGGCGGCACCCAGCGCCTGCTTCGCCTGACCGGCCGCGCCGCCGCACTGGAACTGTGCCTGCTGGGCGAACCGATCGACGCGCAACGCGCGCACCAACTCGGCCTGGTCAATCGCGTGGTACCGGCGGCGGAGCTGGAGAACGCCACCCGGCAGCTGGCCGAACGCCTGGCCGCCAGCGCGCCGCTGGCGTTGCGCGCCATCCTCGACGCGGTGATCGTCGGCGGCGAATGCGGGCTCGACGAAGGGCTGGAATTCGAGTCGGCGCAGTTCGGCCTGATGTTCGCCAGCGAGGACATGCGCGAAGGCACCGGCGCTTTCCTGGAACGCCGCAAGCCGAACTTCGCCGGACGCTGATGGCCAGCGCGACCCCCGATCCCCGCGCCCTGCTCGCCTGCGTGCTGGCCGACGATCTCGACCAGGCGCTGGCGTTGGGACTGATGGAATACCAGCCGCAGCCGGGCGATGCCGCGCTCGACCCGGCGCACGCCGACCTCCCGCAGCGCCTGCTCGCCGCGCAGGCACGCCTGCGCACCGCCTGGGAGGCACGCGAGCGTTACCGCCAGCGTGCCGCGCGGCTGGCGCGCCGTGCAGCAG
>JAEWJB010000093.1 GCA_023386795.1 Pseudomonadota bacterium | reverse complement strand
GTCCGCGCCCGCCCCACGGCGGTCCGCCATCGGGGCCACCGGACGGCGGGCATCGCCCGCCGCCAGGCCCCCGCCCGGGCGGCGCGGTGATCGTGCCATATGGCAGCGTGCAGATTCGCGACGAATGCCATGCCCTGCCGCAGCGCGAAGTGTGCTCGCGGCTCAATGACCGCCGCTGGGAAATCATCCGCCGCTACAACAGCGCTCTGCAGAGCGAGCGCGAACAGCTCACGCGCGAGCAACGCGGCATCGATGCGCGAATGGAACAGGATTGCGGCGGCACATGAGATGGATGCTGCCGTGCCTGTTGTGGCTCGCCTTCCCGGCCACCGCGCAGGACATCGTGATCTATCGCTGCACCGACGCGCAGGGCAATCTCGCCGTGCAGAACCAGCCCTGTCCGAAAGGTACGCGGCAGGAAAAGCGCACGATGCAGACGCCCGCCGCCGTCGCCCTTCCACCGCCGCCCACGCCCGTCGCCCCGCCCCCCATCCCCGAGGCGCCGCCTGAAGTGAAAGCCGGGCCCCCTCCGCCGGCCACGCCCGCGCCGGTGATCGAGAAGCCGGCGCCCCCGGCGCTCTACGCTTGCAAGCGCCGCGACGAGACCCGCTACCTCACCCAGGACCTGGCCAATACCAGCTACTGCGTGCCGATGCAGGTCACCGGCCTGGATGGCAACCCGCGCACGGGCGCCGGCGAAGCCTGCGAAGTGGTGAAGGACACCTGCGAGCCCGTCGCCGACGACCAGCTGTGCACGGCCTGGCAGCAGCGCCTGGAGGAAGCGGAGACGCACTGGCGCTTCGCCACGCCCGAACACGCCGCCTCGCTGCAACAGGAGTATGCGCGCGTGCGCGAGCTTGTCGCCGGCAGCCGCTGCGCGGAGGGCGCGACCACACCGCCACCGGCGGATCAGAAGCCGTAACGCAGGAAGCCGCCGTCCACGGCGATGCATTCGCCCGTGATGTAGCTGGATGCCGGCAGGCACAGGAACGCCACCGCGGCGGCCACTTCCTCCGGCTCGCCGATGCGGCGCATCGGCGTACGCTCCAGCACCTGCTCGTAATAGTCCGGGTCCGACAACGGCCCGGAGGTGCGTCGCGTGCGGATGTACCACGGCGCCACCGCGTTGACGCGCACGCCATCCTCGGCCCACTCCGCCGCGAGGTTGCGGGTCATCTGGTGCATCGCCGCCTTGCTCATGCCGTAGGGCGCGCCGCTGCGCACATGGGTCAGGCCGGACACGCTGCCGACATTGACGATCGCCGAGGTGGCGTGCCGCGTCAGCAGCGGGTGCGCGTAGCGGGAAAGCTCGAAGGCCGAATAGAGGTTGGTCTCGAAGATCCCACGCCACTCGTCCTCGGTGTAATCCACTGCCGCGCGCGTGATGTTGCCGCCGGCATTGTTGATGAGCAGGTGCAGGCCATCGACATGGTCCTCCACCCAATCCAGCACCGCGCGCCGATCCTCCTCGTCGCTGACGTCGGCGGACAGGCCGTGCAGCGCGCGCGCGGGGTATTCGTCCTGGAGTTCGTCGCGGACCTGCTCGAGCATGTCGGCGTCGCGCGCCACCATCAGCACGTCGGCGCCCAGGCCAAGCAGCTCGCGGGTAATCGCCAACCCGATGCCGGCACTGGCCCCGGTCACCAGGGCGGTCTGCCCGTCCAGCCGCCAACGTTGCTCTGACACGCGTGTCTCCCTTTCGACGTGGTGCGCGGATGCGCACCGGATACGGGGTTAGGATACCCCCACGCTCCCGGGAGGCCATGACCATGAAGCCACGCTCGCTGCTCCTTCCCTGCCTGGCCGTGCTCGCGCTCGGCGCCTGCCAGCGTCCACCGCCGGCACCGACCGAGCAGCGCCCCGAGCCCCAGGCCACCGCGTTGCGCGATGCGGTGAACGCGCCGTTGGACAAGGCCAAGGACGTACAGGCCACCGTCGATGCGACGGCGGCAAAGCAGGATGCGGATATCGAGGCGGCGACGCAGTAACCGGCCATCGTCCCGTGCAAACAAAAACGCCGGCCCGAAGGCCGGCGTTTTTCTTCATGCCATCCGCGCCTACAGGCCGCAGAAGCAGTAGGCCAGCGCCTTCACCGGCGGGCCGCCGGCCTTGGCCTGCTGCACCGCGTCCTCGGCAAAGCGCAACTGGGTGTCCACTTCCGGCAGCGTGCGCGCCAACATCACGCGGCCCAGGCCGGATTCGCCCAGCGCCCACGCACCGGCGCGGCTGCCGGCAAAGCCGCTCAGGAACTGCGCGAACGGCGTGGCCTGTTTCTCGATGTAGCGCACGCGGAACTTGTCCTTGCCCAGCTTGGCGCGCGAAGCCGCATCGGCGATGGCCGCCTTCATGCCACCCAGCTCGTCCACCAGCCCGCGCTCCTTGGCCTGCGCGCCGCTCCACACGCGGCCGCGGGCGATCTTGTCGATCGCCTCCACCGGCTGCTTGCGCGCCTGCGCGACCTTGCCGGTGAAGTCGGCATAGCCCTTGTTGATGACCGACTGGACCAGCTGCCCCACCGCCGGGTCCATCGGCTTGGAGATGTCGAACGCGCCGGCGAAGCGGGTGGTGCCCACGCCGTCGGTGTGCACGCCGATCTTGTCCAGCGTGCGGGTGATGTTCGGGATCAGGCCGAAGATGCCGATCGAGCCGCTGATGGTGGACGGGTCGGCATAGATGCGGTCGGCATTCATGCTGATCCAGTAGCCGCCGGAGGCGGCCAGGTCGCCCATCGACACCACCACCGGCTTGCCGGCGGCCTGCAGGCCCACCACTTCGCGGCGGATCTGCTCGGAAGCAAACACCTCGCCACCGGGCGAATCCACGCGCAGCACCACGGCCTTGACGTCCTCGTCCTCGCGCGCGGCGCGCAGCAACCCGGCGGTCGATTCGCCGCCGATGCGCCCGGCCGGCTGGTCGCCGCCGCTGATCTCGCCGGCCGCCACCACCACCGCCACCTGCGGGCGCGAATCCACCGGCGAACGGCGGGTATCCAGCTGCGCCAGATAGGTGTCCAGGTCGACGTTGCGGAAGCCTTCCTCGGCGTCCTTGTCGGCCATGCCGCGTTCGGTGAGCAGGCGGTCCACTTCTTCGCGGGTCTTCAGCCCGTCCACCAGCTTCTGCTGCAGCGCGAACTTGGCCAGGTCGCCGCCGGCGGCGGCCACGCCTTCCGGCAGGGTGTCGATGCCGGCGGCCAGCTGCTGCGCAGTGAGCTTGCGCGCCGCGGCGATATCGCCCAGGTAGCGCTGCCAAACGTCGTTCATCCAGAACAGGTCGGCTTCCTTGGCGTCGGCCGAAGCGGCGTCGAGGATGTACGGCTCGGCGGCGGACTTGTACTCGCCCACGCGGAACAGGTGCACGTCCACGCCCAGCTTGTCCTGCAGGCCGGTACGGAAATACTGGCGATAGCGCCCCAGCCCTTCGAGGACCAGGCTGCCCATCGGGTCCAGGTAGACCTCGTTGGCCTGCGCGGCCATCAGGTACTGCCACTGGCTCAGGTTCTCGCCGAACGCCACGACCTGCTTGCCCGAGGCACGCAGCTCGCCCAGCGCGGCCGCCACTTCACGGGTGGAGGCGAAGCCGGCCGGCTGCAGCTTGTCCAGGTCCAGCAGCACGCGCTCGATGTGCTTGTCCTGCCGCGCCGCATCGATGGCGCGTACCAGGTCGCGCAGCTGGAGCTCCTCGGCCCCCTTGTCGCCCACGGCACGGGCGAGCGCGCGGCTCACCGGGTCGGCGCTGAACTGCTCGACCAGCTTGCCTTCCGGCGCGATCACCAGCGTCGTGCGGTCCAGCAGCGGCTTGACGCCGTTGCCGCGCACCGACACCGCGACGAAGATCATCACGAACAGGAACAGCAGGCCGAAGAACACCAGGTTGAGGATCAACCGGCGGGTGAAGTTCATCACGTCCCACAGCCCGACGAAGAAGCTGGCGATCGGACCGCGACGCACAGGTTGGTTCATGGAAAGCTCCGAGGTAGGCAAGCATCTTTTGCCACGGAGGCCAGCATACCTGCTGGTCCGTGGCCGGGCATGCGCAGAAAGTCAGGGTGACGTCGGCAACGGTCGCCGGCTGCTGGCGCGGAAGCGCAGGCCCATCAGCACGGCGGCGGCCGTCAGGCCGATGATCAGGCCGATCCACATGCCCTGCGGTCCCCAGCCCAGGCCCAGGCCGAGCCCGGCGCCCAGCGGCATGCCCAGGCCCCAATAGGCGAACATCGCCAGGAACATCGGCACCCGGGTGTCCTTGAGTCCGCGCAGCGCACCGGCCGAAAGCACCTGGATGCCGTCCGGGAACTGGAAGGTGGCCGCGAACAGCAGCAGCGTGGAGGCCAGCGCGGCCACGGCCACGTCGTTGGTATAGACGCCGACAATGGCATCGTGCCCCAGCAGCAGCGTGCTGGCCGAAAGGGTCTGCGTGCCCAGCACGATGGCATAGCCGGCCCACGCGGCGCGGCGCAGGCCCAGTGCGTCGCCGCGGCCGACTGCGTGGCCCACGCGCACGGTGGTGGCCTCGGCCACGCCCATCGGGATCATGAAGCACAGCTGGGAGACGTTGATGGCAATCTGGTGCGCCGCCGCCTCGGTGGCGCCCAGGCGGCCGATCAGCAGGGCGGTGACGATGAACAGCCCGCCCTCCATCAGCACGGTGATGCCGATCGGCAAGCCGGTGCGCAGCAGGTCGCCGATGGCCCGCCAGCGCGGGCCTTCCAGATGCGCGAACAGCTGCAAGTGGGCAAAGCGCCTGGCCCGCCACAGGTACAGCGCGAAGGCGCCGGCCTGGAGCCACATCATCGTTGCCGAGGCGATGCCCAGCCCTTCGGCGCCGTGTTCGGAAAAGCCGAGCCTGCCGTAGGTCAGCACGTAGCCCAGCGGCGCCAGCACCAGCAGGCCGCCGAAACCCAGCAGCATGGTCGGCAGCGTCCAGTGCATGCCCTCGCTGAGGTAGCGCATGCAGAAGAACAGCGTCAGCGCCGGGCCGCCCCAGCGCACCGCATGCAGGAAGGCGGTGGCGCCGGGGACGATGTCCGGGGCAATGCCGAAGGTCGGCAGCAGCGGCGGCACCGCGCTCAGGAAAGCGAACATCACCAGCCCCAGTCCCAGTGCCAGCCACAACGCCTGGCGGAACAGCGGACCGATCTCGCCATCGCGCCCGGCGCCGTGCAGCTGCGACACGGACGCGGTGAGCGAGATCAGCGTGCCGATCGGGATCAGCATCGGCAGCCACAGCAGTGCCGTGCCGATGGTCACCGCGGCCAGGGTGTCGGTGTGGTGGTGGCCGGCAATGACGTTGTCGACGAAGCCGATCAGGCCGGTGGACACGTGGCCCAGCACCAGCGGGAGCGCAAGCAGGAAAGTGGCACGCACTTCGGTGAGGAAGCGCGGCGGCGTGGCGGAGACGGACATGGGACAGGCAGGGCAGCTACTGCGGTCGCGCCGGGGGACAGGCGTCTGGCACCGGGTAGTGCGGGCCGCTATCTTACCCGCGCCTCCCTTGCCCGCCCATGACGGCCCGCCCCACGATGAGCGCAACGCACGCAGTCCCCGCCGATTGTGAGAACTGCCAGACCCCGCTGCAGGGCCATTACTGCCACGCCTGCGGGCAGAGCGCGCACAACCCGGTGCGCAGCTTCGCCCACGCGGTGGAGGAAGTGTTCGAGTCGTTCTGGCACCTGGACGGGCGCATTTTCCGCACGCTGCGCGACCTGCTGGTGCCGGGCAGGCTGGCCAACGCCTACCTGGAAGGCAAGCGCGTGCGCTACATCCCGCCGCTGCGCCTGTTCGTGGTGCTCAGCCTGTTGACGTTCTTCGTGGCCAAGATCGCGGTGCACATCGACGGCGACGGGAAGCCCGACGACGCCCGCGCGCAGGCCACTGCGCAGCTGCGCGGCAATTTCGAGCAGGCCAAGACGCCGGAGGAAGTGGAACTGTTGCGGCGCAAGCTGATCGATGCGCTGAAGGAAGGCCGCGAGCAGATGCCGGCGCACATTCCCGGTGCCCGCGCCGGCTTCGACGCGAGCATCGCCACCATCGACAAGCAGGCGCAACGCCGGCTCAAGGCGCTGGGCGCGCCGGTCACGGTCGCGCCCGAAGCCGAATTCGCCTCAAGCGACGCGGACAAGGACCTGGGCGAATCGACGCCATTCGAAAGCCCCATGCCCGGTTTCGCCAACCGCTGGGTCGACGAACAGGTCAAGCGCATCAACAACAACGTCCCCCGCCTGCAGGAAGACCCGCAACGCGCGGTCAACGCCTTCTTCGCCGCAGTGCCGTCCACGCTGTTCGTGCTGGTGCCGCTGTTTGCGCTGCTGCTGAAGGTCTTCTACTTCTTCTGCAAACGGGGCTACCTGGAGCACCTGGTGGTGGCGCTGTACAGCCATGCTTTCCTGCTGCTCGACCTGCTGGTGGTGCTGCTGCTGAGCCTGCTGGGCACGGCAGTGGCCTCGTGGGGCGCGTGGGCCGGGGCGATCATCGGCCTGCTGCAGTTCGCGCTGGTGATGTGGATGCCGGTCTACCTGCTGCTGATGCAGCAGCGCGTCTACCGCCAGTTCTGGCTGGTGACCGTCATCAAGTACTGCACGATCGGCGGCATCTACTTCACCGTGGTGATCTTCGCCGCCACGCTGCTGGCAGTGGCCAGCATCGCGCGCATCTGACTGCGCTTCAGCGTGCCAGGTGCGCGTTGAGCCAGCGCGTGCGCGCGGCGGCCGGCTGGGCGAGCAGGTCGTCGCGCACGCGGGCGCGGTCCTGCGGCGCGGTACGCTGGGAAATCACCGAGAGCCGGGCCAGCTGTTCGTCATCCATCGCGTGCAGCAGGTCCAGCACCTGCCCGCGCTGCGCCTGCGGCACGTAGCCGAACAATGGCTGCAGGCCGGCGTAATGACGGCCCAGCTGCGGACCAAGCCGCCAACCGTCGCGGTGCATCTGGTCCATGGCCTCGAAGCGCGTGCGCAGCGCCTGCTGCTGGTCCGGCGGCAGCGCGGCCAGCTTCGCCTGCGCCTGCCGGATGCGGGCGCGTTCACCGTCCCCCAGTGCGCGCCAGGCGGCATAGCGCGCCCGCGCGTCCTGGCGCCCGGCGGCATCCAGCGACGACCACGCCGGCGGCGCGATCACCGCCGGGGCCGGCAAGGCCCCGGTGGTTTCATCCAACGGCGCGGGCAGCGACTGCGCGGACGCCTGCGTGGCCAGCGCGCAAAGCACGGTCAATGCGAAGCGACTGCGCTTATTCGTCATCGGTGACGGTCTCCATGCCGGCGGCCGCCAGGTTGGGCGCCGTGGGGCGTGGCTCGGATTCGTCGGCCGGTACCGGGCCACCTGCGGCGAACCAGGCATAGAAATCGGCCTGCCGCGCCAACGCGAGGTCGGGATCGGCAAGCATCGCCGCGTCGGCGGCATCGGTACCGGGGCCGGGTGCGCGCGACTCCTGCGGATCCGGCAGGTCCTCGGCCGGCAGCTCCTCCACCACGACAGGCGCGGCATCGGTGACATGCAGGGCGCCGGCCGGCGCCTGGCTGACGGGCTCGGGCGGCAGCACGACGTGGTGGCGGCTGCCCTTCCACCAGGCCAGCGTGGCGAGCAACAGCAGGGCCACAGCCGCCACTGTCATCCACGGGCGCCAGCGGAAGCGGCGGCGTTCGCGCGATGCGATGGCTGCGGCGGGGCGCTCACGTTCGGCGCGCAGCGGTGTGGCGGCCACGCGAGGTTCGCGCAGTTCGGCCAACCGCTCCAGTCGGGCCGGCGGCAGTTCGCGCAGTTCGCGTTGCGCGGCTTCGGCCAGCATGCGCCAGCCTTGGGCGTCGGGATGGCCGGCGGCGTCACGCGGGCAGGCGCGCGCCAACGCGCGGCGGTAGGCGTCGGCTTCCACGCCCAGCACGACGGCAGCCGCCTCTTCGTCCAGGCCGACCACGATGCGCAGCAGCAGGGCGAGGCGGTCCTCCGCGGCCAGCGACGCGAGCGCCTCCAGCCCCGGCGGCCAATGTGGCGGGGTGCGGCCAGGTTCGCGCAGGGCTGGCGTGGCGGCCAGCAGGGCCCAGAAGCGGTTTGGCCACACGGCCATCGGCCATTCGCCCGCCCGGGCCTGGAAGGCACGGAAGGCAGCGGCCAGGCCGCGTTCGGCCTGCTCGAGGTCGCCGCACTGCAGGTGGGCCAGCGTGTCGGCCCGGCGCTCCACGCCCTTCAGGAAAGCGGACAGGGCGGGGGGGGAGGCCGCGGAATCGGCTGCGGACCTTTCGCTCATGGGTACTCCGTCATCGCCGCATGATAGCGATCGGGCATCGCTTAGGCGCGCTTGACAGCCAGGCTCGCTTGCGCTGCGCCGCCACCGGGCACCCGGCGGGTTGTGCACAGCACTAAAAGAACTGTCATCTGCCCGGGGCGAAGATCCTGAAAAGCCATATTTCAAGCGTGTTTCACGATCAAGTACATGATTTTGAAAAGAAAAAACAATGTGGCGATTTTTTGTCCAAGTTATCCGGAACCCCTGTGAATCGCCCTTCACGGCGTGGAGCACGGGGGAAACTCACAGCTTTATCCACAGGCTGTGTGGATAAGGGCAAATCCCTAATCACAGCGCTTATTTACGTCTGGTTTATCGACGCGGACCACAGGAACCGGCGGCAAGTACCGACGCCTTCTGGAGGGCATCGGGATAGACTGAATGGACATGTCGCCCCCCGCCTCCACCCTGCGCGTCGCGCTGCCGGTTCCGCTGCCGCAGCTGTTCGACTACCTCGCCCCCGGGGGGACGCCGCCGAGCCCGGCGGACGTAGGACGGCGACTGCTGGTGCCGTTCGGCAACCGTGAACTGGTGGGCGTGGTGGCCGCCCTCGGCGAGGTCGACGCGGCCACCCTGCCTGCCCTGCGCGAGGCCAGTGAGTGGCGGGACGAGACCGCGCTGCTGCAGGGAGAACTGGCCCAGTCGCTGCAGTGGTTGGCCCGCTATACGCATGCGCCGCTGGGCGAGGTCATCGCCACCGCCCTGCCCGGGCCCTTGCGACGCGGCGAGCCCCTGCCCGATACCCATGCCTGGGGTTGGAAGCTGACCGAGGCCGGCCATACCGCGGCCCCCCGCCTGCGCGCCGGGACCCGCCCGGCGCGCCTGGCCGCGCTGCTGGGCGGGGGTCCCCTGGACGAAGACCGGCTCGATGAAGCGATGGAGGAATGGCGCACCGCCGCCCGCGCGCTGGCCAAGCGCGGGCATGCCGAACGCGTGCCGCTGGCGGCCACGCCGCCCTCGTGCGAAGTCGCCCCCGGCCCCACCCTCAACCCCTCCCAGCAGGCTGCGGTGGAGGCGATACGGGCCGCAGACGGCTTCGCCTCCTTCCTGCTGGACGGTGTGACCGGCAGCGGCAAGACGGAGGTTTACCTGCAGGCCATCGCCCACTGCCTGGCGCAGGGCAAGCAGGCGCTGGTGCTGGTGCCGGAGATCGGCCTGACCCCGCAGACGCTGACACGCTTCCGTGCTCGGCTACGCGTGCCGGTGCACGCGCTGCATTCGGCACTTTCCGATAATGAGCGCGCGCGTGTCTGGGCGGCCGCGCAGCGTGGCGAGGCGAGGCTGATCGTCGGCACGCGCTCGGCCGTGTTCACGCCGTTGCCGCAGGCCGGCTTGATCGTGGTGGATGAAGAACACGACGGCAGCTACAAGCAACAGGACGGCATCCGTTACCACGCGCGCGACTTCGCACTGGTACGCGCCAAGGCGCTCGGCGTGCCGGTGGTGCTGGGCAGCGCGACCCCTTCGCTGGAATCGCTGCACAACGCGCAGGCAGGCCGCTACATGCTGCTTCGCCTGCCCCATCGCGCCGGCGAGGCGAAGCCGCCGGGCGTGCGCATCCTCGATGTGCGCAAGCGATTGATCCAGGACGGCCTCTCGCCCGAAGTGCTGGCCGGCATCGGCCAGGCGCTGGCCGCCGGCGGCCAGGTGCTGGTGTTCAAGAACCGCCGCGGCTATGCGCCGGCATTGCTGTGCCACGACTGCGGCTGGACCGCCGCGTGCAAACGCTGCAGCACGCCCGAGCACCGCACGCCGATGACCGTGCACGGCGCGGGTCGGCGCCTGCAATGCCATCACTGCGGCGCGCGCCAGCCGGTACCACTGGCCTGCCCGGATTGCGGCAGCTTGGCGCTCCAGCCACAGGGCGTGGGCACCGAGCGCCTGGAGGCAAAGCTCGTCGAAGCGTTCCCGGATTACCCAGTGCTGCGCATCGACCGCGGCACCACCCAGCGCCGCGATGCACTGGAAACGCAGCTGGCCACGCTGGGCGAAGCGCCCGGCATCCTCGTGGGCACGCAGATTCTTGCCAAGGGCCATGACCTGCCGCAGCTGAGCCTGGTGATCGTGGTGGGCATCGACGAGGGACTGTTCTCGGCCGACTTCCGCGCGAGCGAGAAACTGGCGCAACAGCTGATCCAGGTCGCCGGCCGCGCCGGCCGCGCGCACCGCGCAGGCCAGGTGTGGCTGCAGACGCACCACCCGGACAATGCGCTGCTGCAGACGCTGGTCAACGGCGGCTATCACGCGTTCGCGGAGGCGGAATTGCAACAGCGCCAGGCCGCCGGCTTCCCGCCGTTCGCGCACCTGGCGCTATGGCGCGCCGAGGCGAAAGACCCGCAGGTGGCGCAGCAGTTCCTGGAGGAAGTACGCCGCCTCGAACCGGCGCACGACACGGTCGACCGCTTCGGTCCGATGCCCGCGCCGATGCCGCGCCGCGCGGGCTTCCAGCGTAGCCAGCTGTTGTTTTCGGCCGCACAGCGCGCGCCCCTGCACCACCTGCTCGATGCGGTGGTGCCGGCGGTCCACGCCTTGCCGCTGGCCCGGCGCGTGCGCTGGTCGCTGGATGTCGACCCGATGGACCTCTACTGACTAGCCGCCGCCCTTCGGCTTGGCTTTCGGCGCCGCTGCCAGCTTGCCCTTGGGCTTGTCGCGCACGTAGATCACCTGCTCCACCTGCCGGACCTCGAACAGGTCGGTGGCACGGATCAGGTCGCTGAGCTTGCGATAGCCATAGTTGCGCGAGTCGAACGAGGCCTGGTTGGCGACCTGCTTGCCGACCGCGCCCAGGTGTGCCCAGCCGTCGTCGTCGGCCGCCGAATCGACCGCGCCGCGCAGCAGCTGCACCAGCCGCGTGTCACCTCGCAGTGCCTTGCCGTCCTTCGGCGCGGCGGCCGAGGAGACGTCATCCGCGGCGAGCGGGGCGCCCAGTGCTTCGACGTAGGTGAACTTGGAGCAGGCGTTGACGAAGGGCTCGGGCGTCTTCTTTTCGCCGAAGCCATAGACCTTCATGCCATCGGTAAGCAGACGCATCACCAGCGGGGTGAAGTCGGCATCGCTGGACACGATGGCGAAGCCGTCCAGGTTGCGCGCGTACAGCAAGTCCATCGCGTCGATGACCATTGCCATGTCCGAGGCGTTCTTGCCGGCACTGTAGGCGAACTGCTGCATCGGGCGGATGGCATGGGTATGCAGCACGGCTTCCCAACCCTTCAGGTGCGGGCTCTTCCAGTTGCCATAGGCGCGGCGCACGTTGGCCACGCCGAAGCGGGCGATCTCCGGCAGGATCAGTTCGATCTTCGAGGCCGGCGCGTTGTCGGCGTCGATCAGCAGCGCGATGCGCTTTTCCGGTGACTCGATCATGCATCCTCCAGGTTGTCGTCGGTGGCCCCGTCGATGTCTTCACTGCAATCTTCCGGCGTGCAGTCGCCTTCCGCCTCGCCCACCGACTGGTCTTCCAGGTCGATGCGCGCGCCGTTGGCCAATGTCAGCACGCCTTCGGTGATGATTTCCTGCGCAGCGCCAAGCGAAACGAAGTTCGCCCGCACCTTGCCATTGCCACGGTCGCCCTCCAGGCGGAAGACGAACTCCTCCGCGCCCGGGGCGTTGCCGGTGGCGACGAGATCCACATCCATCTCGCGGATCGTGCCAATGTGTTCCTGCACCGCCGGCTGCGCCTGCAATGCCTCCTGCGCCTGCGTGGCGAACAGCTTCCAGCCGGTGCCGACACCCCACGCGATCAATCCGCACAGCAGCGCGAAGAACAGCAGCACCGCGGCGATCAGCGCGATCAACCAGCCGGGAATGCCAAAGCGATAGCGGCGGGGCGGCCGGACGGGCGGCGTGGGCGTGTGGGGCAATGGCGGCGGCGTGGCAGAGAGGGTGTTCATGGCGTTCCTTGGCATGCGCACGACCCCCATGATGCCCGATCCCGCATGACGTTCCGCGCCCGACCTTCATGACGGCGCGTTGCCGCGCCTGCGGTAGGCTGTGGCGACCGTCCAGGAAGGCAGACCCCATGCAGCCTCTCACCCGCGGTATCCGATGAACGAAGGCCACCCCCACCTGGTCATCGTCGGCGGTGGTTTCGCCGGCCTGTGGGCCACGCGCGCACTGGCCGACGCGCCGGTCCGCATCACGCTGGTGGATCGCCACAACCACCACCTGTTCCAGCCCCTGCTCTACCAGGTCGCCACGGCCGGCTTGTCCGCACCGGATATCGCCGCGCCGCTGCGCCATATCCTGCGCCATCAGCACAACGTGGAAGTGCGCCTGGGCGAGGTGGTGGCATTGGACCCCGATACGCGCCAGCTACGGCTGGGCGACGGCGCCACGCTGGACTACGACTACCTCGTGCTCGCCAGCGGCGCCACCCATGCCTACTTCGGTCACGACCAATGGGCGCGTCACGCGCCGGGACTGAAGACGCTGGACGATGCGGTCTACCTGCGGCGCAAGCTGCTGATGGCCTTCGAGCGCGCCGAAGCCGAAGCCGATCCGGAGGCGTCCGCGGCATGGCTGAGCTTCGCCATCGTCGGCGCCGGGCCCACCGGCGTGGAGCTGGCCGGCACGCTGGCGGAAATTGCCCGGCATACGCTCAGGAACGAGTTCCGCCACATCGACCCGCGCCGGGCACGCGTGCGTCTCGTGGAGGCCGGCCCGCGCGTGCTGGCGTCCTTCCCACCCGACCTTACCGAGCGGGCGCAGCGCCAGCTGGAACGTCTCGGCGTGGAAGTGCTCACCGGCACGCCGGTGACCCATATCGACGAAGCAGGCTTCCAGCTCGGCACCGAGTGGATCGCGGCGCGCACGGTGGTATGGGCCGCGGGCGTGGCTGCCTCACCGCTGGGCGCGCTGCTGGGCGTGCCGTGCGACCGCGCTGGCCGCGTGGTGGTGAACCCGGACCTGAGCGTGCCGGGCCATCCGGAAATCTTCGTCGGCGGCGACCTGGCGGCAGTGAACCGCGACAACGGTGCGCCGGTCCCCGGGGTGGCGCCGGCGGCCAAGCAGATGGGCAAGCACATCGCCGCGTCGATCCGTGCGCGACTGCGCGGCGAGACGACCGAAGCGTTCCGCTACCGCGACTTCGGCAACCTGGCCACCATCGGGCGCATGGCCGCCATCGTGCATTTCGGCAAACTCAAGCTGTCCGGCGTGTTGGCGTGGTGGTTCTGGCTGGCCGCGCACGTCTGGTTCCTGATCGGCTTCCGCAACCGCTTCGTCGTGCTGGTCAACTGGGCGATGGCCTATTGGAGCTACCAGCGCGCGGCACGGATCATCTTCGGCGCGGCCGACGAACCGCCGGCGGACGACGTCACCCGCCTGCCGCCCCGCGATCCCTCCTGAAAAGCAGAAAGCCGCCCGTAGGCGGCTTTCGCTTCAACAGGTCGTAGCCTGCAGATCAGGCGACGAACAGCGCCTTCATCTTCTTCAGCGCGTTCGCCTCGATCTGGCGAATGCGCTCGGCCGAGACGCCGTACTCGTCGGCCAGCTCCTGCAACGTGACCTTCGATTCCGAATCAAGCCAGCGGCGGCGGATGATGTCACGCGAACGCTGGTCCAGGTTGGCCATGCCTTCGCGCAGCAGCTGCAGCTGGTTGTCTTCGCTGTCGTGACGCTCGTAAGCCTGCGACGGGTCCTCGTCGTTGGCGACCAGGTAGTTCGCCGGCGACGGCGGCGCGTGGTCGTCGTCCTCGTCGGAAGGCGCATCGAAGCCGATATCGCGACCGGACAGGCGCGACTCCATCTCCATCACCTCGCGCTCGGACACGTTGAGGTCCTTGGCGACCGCGCTCACCTCGGCGGCATTGAGCCAGCCCAAGCGGGTCTTGGACTTGCGCAGGTTGAAGAACAGCTTGCGCTGCGCCTTGGTCGTGGCGACCTTCACGATGCGCCAGTTCTTCAGGATGAACTCGTGCATTTCGGCACGGATCCAGTGCACGGCGAAGCTCACCAGGCGCACGCCCATGTCGGGGTCGAAACGCTTGACCGCCTTCATCAGGCCGATGTTGCCTTCCTGGATCAGGTCGCCCAGCGGCAAGCCGTAGCCGTTATAGCCACGGGCCACGTGCACGACGAAGCGCAGGTGCGAATGCACCAGCTCGCGCGCCGCATCCAGGTCTTCACCATCGCGGAAACGACGGGCCAATGCCTGCTCGTCATCCACCGAGAGCACCGGGATCTGGTGCACGGCACCGATGTAGGCGTCCAGCGAACCGAGCGCGCTGGGGATCGGGAGATTGTTTGCCACAAGGGCAGTAGAGGTGTTCTGGCTCATAGGGCCTCATCTTAGCAGTCACCCAATTGGACTGCTAAAGGGGTGGAAAGTTCCTCAGTGTTTCACCATCAGAACGACGGCAACTTTCGCGAAGCCATTGTTCCAACCTCTATGCCATCAAAATCAATGACATAGATCACTTGGAGGCTCAGGGAACGTTTTCAAGGCCGTCCAGTGTACGCGGGGGGCGTTCAACCGGCGTGAGGCGCGCGGGGCAGTTCCGCGACCCCTGCATAGACAGCCGATGCGGGCGAAAAGTTCAGCCCGGCGGAAGGGCGTCGGAGAAGGCCGAACGCGGCGGCAGGCGCCAGTCCACGGGCCCCGTGCCACGACGGGCCAGGTATTCGTTGGTGGCCGAGAAATGCTTGCAGCCCAGAAAGCCTCGATGCGCGGACAGCGGCGAGGGGTGCGGCGCCTTGAGGACCTTGTGCCGGCGCGGGTCGATGACCTTGCCCTTGGCCTGGGCGTAGCTGCCCCACAGCAGGAACACCAGGCCCTCGCGCTCACGATTGAGCACATCCACCACGTGATCGGTGAAGCCTTCCCAGCCCTTGCCCTGGTGGGCGCCGGCGCGGCCTTCCTCGACGGTGAGCACCGCATTGAGCAGCAGCACGCCGCGCTGCGCCCACGGGAGCAGGCAGCCATGGTCGGGGCGCGCAATGCCGAGGTCGTCCTCGATTTCCTTGTAGATGTTCAACAGCGACGGTGGCACCGGCACGCCCGGAAGCACCGAGAAGCACAGCCCGTGCGCCTGGCCATGGCCGTGGTAGGGGTCTTGCCCGAGGATCACCACCTTGACCTGGTCGAACGGCGTGGCATCGAACGCGGCGAAGATCTGCGGGCCGGGCGGGAAGATGTGCGCACCGGCCGCCTTGCGCTGGCGCAGGAACGCGGAGAGTTCGCGCATCTCCGGCCGCAGCAGCCAATCCCCCACGCGCGCCTTCCACGACGGCTCCAGCTGGATCCGCGCCTCTTCGCTCACAGCATCACGACCTGGTCGTCCAGCCGCGCCAGGCGCAACTGGAACAGCACCTTGGTCACCAGCAGGCGCTCCTCGATGGGCTTCTGCACCAGGTCGTTGGCGCCGGCGCGCAACAGCTCGGACTGGTTGTACGGATTGCTGTCGCCGGTCATCACCAGCACCGGCAGGCGGCGCTTGCCGTAGTCGAAATCCACGCGGATGCGCTCGACCACGTCGCGGCCGTTGAGTTCGCCCTTCAGCGTGACGTCGGTCAGCACCAGGTCCACGCGCCGTTCGGTGCGGCCCAGCGATTCGGCGGTGAGCAGCGAGAATGCCTCCTCGGCGGTGATGACGTGCACCACCTTCAGCTGCTGCCGCTCGAGCATGCGCTTGGTCGCCTCGGCCACCACCCGGCTGTCCTCGATGTACAGCACCGTGGCACCGACGACCGGCTCGGGCTGCACGTAGCCGCGGATGAAGGTCGCCAGCGCCTCGTGGCCCAGCGACTTGTCGAAATAATCGGTGACGTACTCGGTGAAGCGGCGCTCCACCAGGTGCTGCTGCGCGTCGCCGGATACCACGATCACCGGCACGTAGGCCTGGCCCGCCGCCTCGCGCACGCTGCGCGCCAGCGCCAGGCCATCGCCATCGGGCAGCGACAACGAAGTGGTGACCAGGTTCACCGCGCCGGCCGCCAGCGCCTCGCGCGCCTCGGCGATGCTCGCGCAGCCCAGCACCTCGACCGCCGGCAGCTCGCGCTTGAGCACGTCGGCGATCAGCTTGCGGACCAGCTTGGAGCCATCGACCACCATCACGCGCGGCGCGTCGCTGATCAGATGCTTGAGATCGGGATTGCGCATGCGGCCCTCAGGTCTCGGTCGGGCGAGTCTGACGCAGGAAGTGTCCGGTCACCAGCCAGGCGCCGAGCCAACCGAGCAGGACGGTGCCCAGCAGCACCATGCCGCCATGGAGCAGGTCCAACCCGTGGAGCGCGAACTGGCTGCCGTAGCTGTCGGCCAGCGCGGCCAGCGGCGCGCGCAGCGCGATGCCGGCCACCGCCAGCAGGCCGAGCGCGACGATGCCGGCGCCCAGGCCGTACCAAGCGCCCAGGTAGAGGAAGGGTCGGCGGATGAAGCCATCGCTGGCACCCAGCAGCTGCAGCACGCCGATCTCCTCGCGGCGGCCCTGGATATCCAGGCGCACGGTATTGCCCACCACCAGCACCGCGCCGAGGCCGAGCAGCACCGACAGCACCTGCACGAGCCGCGCGCCGAAGTGCAGCCAGTTGTCCAGGCGCTGGCGCCAGACCGCGTCGTGCTGCACCAGATCGGCCTGCGGCGTGGCCTGCAGCGCGCCCGCCAGGGCCGCGTCGTCACTGCCGGCGGCCGGGGTGACGATCAACAAGGTGGGCAGCGGGTTGTCACCCAGCGCATCGATCGCCTCGTCCAGGTGCGCGTTCTCGCGCAACTCGGCCAGGCCCTGCGCCGGCGTGCGCAGCGTCACCGCGCCGACATCGGCGCGGCCGCGCCATTGGTCGGCCAGCGCCTGCGCGGCGGCGGCGTCGATGTCGTGCTTGAGGAACACGTTGATGTCGCGCGTCTGCTGCACGCTGCCGGCAAGGTGGCGCACGTTGTCCAGCGCGATCGACAGGCCCAGCGGCAATGCCAGGGCCAACGCCATCACCATGATCGTGAGCAGCGTCGCCCACGGCTTGCGCAACGCGCGGCCGAGGCTGAAGGCAATGCTGTGCAGGTGGTGGTCGAACCACACCGACAGGCGCGACGGTGCGGCATTCTGGGCGGCGTTGTTCATTCGGCCAGGTCCTGCGGCGAGATATCGTCCACCAGCCTGCCGTGGTCGAGCACGAGCACACGCTTGCGCATCTGCTTGAGCAGTGCCAGGTCGTGGCTGACCACCAGCACGCTGGTACCGCGCGCGGGCAGTTCGGCGAACAACTGCATGATCTCCGCGGCCAGCGTCGGGTCGAGGTTGCCGGTAGGCTCGTCGGCCACCAGCAGGCGCGGTTCGGACACGATGGCGCGAGCGATGCCCACGCGTTGCTGCTCGCCGGCCGACAGCTGCGCCGGCAGCGCCTTCTCCCGGTCGGCCAGGCCGATGCGTTCCAGTGCCGAGCGCACGCGCTTGCCGATCTCGGCACGGCGGGTGCCGCGCAGGATCAGCGGCAGGGCAACATTCTCGGCGATGCTGCGGTCGTGCAGCAGGCGATGGTCCTGGTGCACGGCACCGACCTCGCGACGATGCAGCGCCACGCGCCCGCCGCGCACTTTGAGCAGGTTGCGCTCGCCGAAGATCACCGCGCCGCGGCTGGGGCGTTCGCTGAGGTGGATCAGCTTGAGCAGCGTGCTCTTGCCCGCGCCGGAGTGGCCGGTGACGAACAGCATCTCGCCGGCACCCACTTCGAAGCTGACATCGACGAGGGCCTGGTGGCCCCCGGCGTATTGTTTGCTGACGTTGTCGAAGCGCAGGACGGTCATTCAGCAATTATGCCGGAGCGACCACCGATTGCACCGCCGGCAATCGCCCCAACCGTCGCGTCCGTCCGCCGGTGGCCTCAGCCGCCGGACACCAGCGAACGCAGCTTGCGGCCCAGGCGGGTCAGGAACGAACCGTTGTTGGCCGCCGGTGCGGTCTTGGTCGCCATCACCTGGATCGGCTTGCGCGGCGAAGCCGGCGGCTGCGTCGCGCGCGCGGCCTCTGCGGCCGCCGGATCGACCGGCTTGCCGTGGCGGCGGCGACGACGCTTGCGCGGCGCACGCTCACCCTGGGTGTCCGCACCTTCAACGGCCGGCTTGGGCGGACG
>JAEWJB010000066.1 GCA_023386795.1 Pseudomonadota bacterium | reverse complement strand
GGCTCCCCCCGCGACCAATCACATGCGGGGCGCGGCTCACGCCGCTCCTACAGGTACATTGGAACACCGCCGGATCCGTCGGATCCGTCGCATCTGGAAGACCCGGCGGCGCGATCACGCCGCGTCCAACGCCTCCAGATACCGCTGGCGCCAGTGGTTGATGTCGTTGTGGCGCAGGTGCTCCATCATCGCCTGCCAGCGCTCGATGCGCTTGGGCCGCGCCAGCGTAGCGGCCGTGGCAATCGCGTCGGCCACGCCATCGAGATCATGCGGGTTCACAAGCAGTGCCTCGCGCAACTCGTCCGCCGCGCCGGCCAGCAGCGAAAGCACCAGCACGCCGGGGTCCTCGGGATCCTGCGCGGCCACGTATTCCTTGGCCACCAGGTTCATGCCGTCGCGAAGCGGTGTCACCAGGCCTACCGCCGCGCTGCGATAGAAGCCGGTGAGCGTGGCATGGGTGAAGTTCTGGTTGACGTAGCGCAACGGCGTCCAGTCCGGCTCGGCATGTCCGCCATTGATGTGGCCGGCGATCTGCTCGAGCTGGCTGCGCAGGTCGCGGTACTCGGATACCTCGCCGCGCGAGACCGGCGCGATCTGCAGGTAGGTCAGGGTGCCGTGCTGGTCCGGGTGCCGCTCCAGGTAGCGCTCGAAACCGCGGAAGCGCTCGGGTAGCCCCTTCGAATAGTCCAGCCGGTCCACGCCGATCGCCAGCTGCCGGTCGCGCAGGCTGCCGCGCAGGTTGCGCACCGCCTGCTTGCTCATCGCCGCCTTCGCCTGCCTGGCGATCAGTTCGGTATCGATCCCGATCGGGAACGCCGCCGCGCGCAGCCGGCGTCCGCCCGGCGCTTCCAGGCCGCCATCGCCGAGCAGGCGGCCGCCACCGAACAGGCGCACGTAGGAAAGGAAACGGTCCACGTCGCGCTGGGTCTGGAAGCCGACGAGGTCGTACGCGTACAGCGAGGAGAACAGGCGCGCGTGGTCCGGCATCGCCTGCACGAGATCGGCCGAGGGCATCGGCACGTGCAGGAAGAAGCCGATCTTGCAGCCGATGCCACGCTCGCGCAGCAGCGAGGCCAGCGGGATCAGGTGGTAGTCGTGGATCCACACCGTGTCGTCATCGCGCAGCATCGGCGCGAGCTTGTCGGCGAACAGCGCGTTGACCCGGCGGTAGCCGTCGCGCTTGTTGCGGTCGTAGTCCACCAGGTCCAGGCGGAAGTGCAGCAGCGGCCACAGCGTGCGATTGGCGAAGCCGTTGTAGTACGCGTCCAGGTCGCGCTTGTTGAGTTCCATGGTGACGAAGCGGATGTCACCGTCGTCCTGTTCGTGGAGGGCGCCGCTCTCACCTCGCGCCACCTTGCCGTTCCAACCGAACCACAACCCGCCACGCTCGCGCAGCGCGGCCAGCAGTCCCACCGCCAGCCCGCCAGCCCTGCTTTCACCGGGCACCGCGACGCGGTTGGATACGACGACCAATCTACTCATGAAGCCTCCTGCCAACTCCGGGACAAGCGCATGGCGGCGATGATCAGCCCCACATGCGAGTACGTCTGGGGGAAATTTCCCCATGCCTCGCCGTCCTCGAAGGCCAGGTCTTCGGACAGCAGGCCCAGATGGTTGCGACGGTCGAGGATGCGCTCGAACATCTGCCGTGCTTCGTCCTTGCGCCCGATCGCGGCCAGCGCGTCGATGTACCAGAACGTGCAGATGGTGAAACTGGTTTCCGGCTCGCCGAAGTCGTCCGGCGCGATATAACGGTACAGCGAATCGCCGTGCTTGAGGTCGCGGCCGATGGCTTCGACCGTGCCGACGAAGCGCGGGTCGTCGGGCTCCACGATGCCGATGTCGGCCAGCAACAGCAACGAGGCATCGAGCCGGTGGCCGCCGAGCGTGTCCGTGAAGTGGTTGCGTTCCGCGCTCCAGGCCTCGCCCAGCACGTGCGCACGCAGTTCGTCGGCGCGCGTGCGCCAGTAGCTGCGGCGGTCTTCCAGGCCGAGCCGGTCGGCGATCTTGGCGAGGCGGTCGCAGGCGGCCCAGCACATCGCCGCGGTATACGTGTGCACTTCGGCGCGGCCGCGGAACTCCCACAGGCCGGCATCGGGCACGTTGTACAGCGCGTAGGCGCGCTCGCCCAGCGGCTCCAGGCGCCGGAAGGTCGCCACATCGCCGGGGTCCTTCAGGCGCAGGTCGAAGAACAGCTGCGTGGAGGCGAGCACCACGCTGCCATAGACGTCGTGCTGCTTCTGGATCCACGCCAGGTTGCCGCGCCGCACCGGGCCCATGCCGCGGTAGCCGTCCAGCGATTCGACCTCGTGTTCCTCCAGCGCCGATTCGAAGCCGATGCCGTACAGCGGCTGCATGGTGCCGTCGGTGGTGGCGATGTTGAAGATGTAGCCGATGAACTGCTCCATCGTGCGAGTGGCGCCCAGGCGGTTGAGTGCGCGCACCACGAAGGCGGCATCGCGCAGCCAGCAGTAGCGATAGTCCCAGTTGCGCGGCGTGTGCGGCGCCTCGGGGATGGAGGTGGTCATCGCCGCGATGATCGCGCCGCTGTCCTCGTACTGGCACAGCTTGAGGGTGATCGCGCTGCGGATCACCGCTTCCTGCCAGTCCAGCGGGACGGAGAGGTAGCGTACCCACTCGCGCCAGTATTCCTCGGTGCGCTCGTAGGCTTCCTGCACGTAGCCGGTGAGCGAGCGCATCAGCGATTCGTCCACGCCCAGTACCAGGTGCACCGGATGGTTGAGCACGAACGGCAGGGCGTCGCGCACGAAGCGGATCGGCACGTCGGTGGTCAGGCGCAGGGTGAAGTCGGGCAGCAGCCAGCGGATATGGTTGCTGCCCCAGGTCGCTTCCGGCGCGCGCGCGCCCCAGTCGGCCAGCGGGCGCGCGCGCACGACGATGCGCGGCGCGCCGGAGAGCGGGCGGATCTGCCGCACGACGCTCACCGGGCGATAGAAGCGGTTGTGGTTGCGCCAGCGCGGCGCGAAGTCGATCACCTCGATCGCGCCGCCCTTGCTGTCGCGCAGCACGGTGCGCAGGATCGCGGTGTTGGGGATGTAGGCTTGCTCGCTCTCCTGGAAGTCCTCCAGTTCGACCGAGAAATCGCCGCCCTCGATGCGCGGCGAGAGCAGGTGGCAGAAGGCCGGGTCACCATCGAAGGTGGGCAGGCAGCTCCAGACCACGCGGGCCTGGCGGTCGATGAGGGCACCGAAGCTGCAATTGCCGATGACGCCCAGGTCCAGGTTCGGTTCGCTCATGGGGGGAGGATCCTTGGTTGTTGCCGGGGGGAGGGGGCGGGAGGGATCAGCCGCCGCTGGCGTTCTCCTGCAGCCAGGCGTGGACGGCGAGGGGATCGGGCAGCGCATGGCGCGCCTGGGTCGGTTCGCGCGTGCCCACGCGCACCGCCCAGCCGCCCAGCCGCTGCGCGGCGAGGAAGCCGTATTCGTCGGTGAGGTCGTCGCCGACGAACACCGGCACGCGACCGCGGAACGGCGCGCGCTGCATCAGCTGTTCGACCGCCACGCCCTTGTCGCTGCCCTGCGGCACGAACTCGACGACGTGATCGCCCGGTTGCAGCCGGTAGCCGGGCAAGTGGGCGATATGGTCCTGGGCGAAGGCCAGCACGGCCTCGCCCGCCTGTGGCGCGGCGCGCCAGTGCAGGGCCATGCTGGCGCCCTTGTCCTCGACGAGCACGCCGGGGTGGGACTGCGCCATGTGCGCGGCGCGCTGGTGCAATGAATGCAGCCAGTCGGTGGTGTCTTCGGCGGCCGGCATGTCGCTGCGGGCGGCCAGGTCGCTGCGCAGCTCGTGGCCATGCAGGCCGGCGGCCGGCAGGCGCAACGGGGCAAAAAGCGCATCGAGCTGCGAGAGCGGGCGGCCGCTGACCAGCGCTACCGCGCCGCCCAGGCGATCACCGAGCACGCCGATGGCTTCACGGACCTGCGGCAGCAAGTGGACCCCGGCCGGATCTTCGGAAAACTCGATCAGGGTGCCGTCGACATCGAGGAACAATGCGCAGCCGTCATCCAGCAGCGGCGGTGGCGGTCGGAAAGGGGGGATTTCAGACATGCGCCCCATGATGCCAAACGGAGCGTGATATTCAGGTTATGGAACGGTGAGCGAGCCCCGGGCGTGGGCAGGGACCCGGGCGACAGCCCCGGGTCCCTTGCCGTAACGGCGCGCAGGCCGCTCGTGCCCGATCAGAACGTGTACCGCACTCGCCCGTACCAGTACGCGCCATTGCTGCCGATCGGCGACAGCACGTCGTACGGCAGGTTGCCGAAGTAGTAGATGTCCTCGTTCGACTTGTCCGAGTAGTTGTCCAGCACGTTTTGTCCGCCCAGCGCCACGCTCCACTGCGGGGTCACGTGGTATTCGACTTCCAGGTCGAGCTGCCACTCCGCGCCATAGGTCTGCGTGGGCACGTAGCCGTCGCCGAAATCGAATACGCGCGTGGCGCTGCCATAGCGGCTCAGGCGTGACTGCAGCGACCAGCGGTCGTTGTTCCAGCTGGCGGCGAACTGCCCCCGGGTGCGCGGCGTGGCATCGGTCAGCGTGTTGCGCTCCTCCACGCCGAACAGCACGTAATCCGGATCCAGCGCCAGCAGTTCTGCCGGCGTGGCCACGATGTCCTTCAGCTCGGTCTTGGCATAGCTGTAGGTGCCGGTGAGCAGCAACTGCCCGCCGGCCAGCGCCTGCCGCCAGTTGGCGACGAGTTCGGCGCCGCGCGTACGGGTGTCGGCGGCGTTGACGAAGAAGCTGGCGCTCTGCACGCCGGAGACGCCGAAGTTGTCTTCCACGAAGGTGGTCAGCGCATCGCCGGTGATGTCTTCGGAGAGCGCGACGCGGTCGTCGATGTCGATCTGGAAGAAGTCCAGCGACAGGTCGAAGTGCTCGCCCACGCGGCTGGTGAAGCCGAAGCTGTAGTTGCGCGACTTCTCCGGGTCCAGCGGCTGCGCGCCGAGTGCCTGGGCGATGGGGTTGTTCACCGAGAGCAGGCGGCCCTGGGTGAGGCGGCCGGCGGCATCGTAGCCGGTGGAGGTGGCCTCGTAGCCGATCTGGCTGAGCGAGGGCGCGCGGAAGTTGTTGGAGATGGCCGCGCGCAGCGCGAAGGCCGGCACGAATTCATAGCGCGCAGCCAGCTTCCCGGTCCATTGGCTGCCGAAGTCCTGGTAATGCTCGTAGCGCCCGGCGATGTCGGTGGAGAACTTCTCGCCGAACTGGCTCGACAGGCTCACGTAGGCGCCGAGCACGTTGCGCGAGAGGTCGGCCTCGTCCTGCGGGCTCAAGCCGCCGCCGGCCTGCGAGCCGGTGGGGCGGTCGGTGTACGGGCCGGCCGCGTAGCTGGCGGGGTCGCCGGCGTGCGTGCGGTATTCCTCGCGGCGCAGCTCCACGCCAGTGCCCAGCGTGTGGCTGGCCGCGTCGGTGTTGAACACCCGGCTCAGGTCGAAGTTGCCCACGGTCTGCGCGAAGGCATAGCTGCCGGTGCGGAAGCGGGTCGGGCTGTCCGGGCCGAGCGAGGCATTGAGCGAGTTCTTCAGGCGGTAGGTGAAGTCGTTGCGGCCGTAGTCGACGCTGGCGTCGTAGTCCCACTCGCCCCACTGGCCGCGTGCGCCGGCCACCAGTTGCAGGTCCTGGTTGTCGCCCAGCGACACCGGCCGATAACCATTCGGGTACACCTCCGGCCAGTTGCTGCTGTCGTCCGGGTAGCGGAAATAGTTGTCGCCCTCGGTATCGCGCGAGTTGTAGGTGCCGAATGCGTACAGCCGGCCGTTACCGTCCTGGCCGAACGGCAGCTCGCCGTTGAACCACACGTTGATGTCCTTGCTGTGGCCATCGCCCATCGCGTAGTTGCGCTTGCCTTGCAGGGCGAGGTTGTTGTCGGTCTGCTCCCACGGCGGAATGAGGTCGAAGCCGGCGCGGTTGGTGGCCTCGCGGTTCTTCAGCTCCAGCCCCGCCTTGATGAAGCCGCCGTCCCCGCCCAGGCGCGTGCCGGCCTTGGCGCTGAGGAAGGTGGTCTGGCCGTCGGTGATCGTGCGGTCGATCGGCTTGAGGTCGGTGTGGTGCGCGCCGAAGCTGGCTTCCACTGCGCCGCTGTCCGGGTCGTTGTCCAAGATCACGTTGATCACGCCGGCAATCGCATCCGAGCCGTACTGCGCGCCGGCGCCATCGCGCAGCACCTCGATGCGCGAGATCGCGCTGACCGGGATGGAATTGAAGTCCACCGGGGTGGTGCCCTTGCCGATCTTGCTGTCGGTGTTCACCAGTGCCGAGACATGCCGGCGCTTGCCGTTGACCAGGACCAGCACCTGGTCGGGCGACAGGCCGCGCAGCTGCGCGGCGCGGATGTGGTCGGCGCCGCCGGAGTTGGACTGGCGCGGGAAATTGAACGAGGGCAGCAGCGCCTGCAGCGCGCTGCCCAGCTCACCATTGACCACGCCGGCCTTGCGGATGTCCTCGGCGGTGAGCACGTCCACCGGCGCGGTGGATTCGAGCACGGTGCGGTTGCTGGCACGGGTGCCGGTGACGATCACCGTGTCCAGCGTGGTGGCGCTGCTCGCCTCTTGTGCGAAGGCGGGCGCGGCGAGGGCGAGCGACAGGGCACTGGCCAGGGCGAGCGGGCGGGGAAGGGGGCGATGCATGGGGGAGCTCCAGCGGTGACGAAGGATGAACATTCATCCGGATGAAGCGATATGTTAACTTTCTGTCGTCGGCCAGTGGTCGGATTTTCGACATGAAGTCATCGCCGCTGGTTATGAGCCGCGCCGCTGCGGCCGGCTAATCTCCTCCTCCTCCCCCAGGGAAGTTCCCGTGTTCCAGCCTGTCCTTGTCCTTCGCGGTTCCTTGCTTGCCCTTTCGCTTCTGCTGGCCGGTTGCGCGGCCACGCCGGTCGTCACTGCCCCCGCGAGCACCACGGCGGACCTGCGCGGCGACGCGCTGCGCCCGGCGCAGGCCAGTGGCTGGGTGCGCAGCGAGCTCTACTTCGGCGTGGGCGAGGAAAGCGGCACGGCCGACCGCCCGCAGGATGCGCCGATCAGCGAGGAGCGCTGGCGTGCGTTCCTCGACAAGGAAGTCACCCCACGTTTTCCCGATGGGTTGACCGTGTTCGATGCCTACGGCCAGTGGCTGTTCCGCGGTGCGCCCCAACCCAACCGCCTGCGCACCAAGGTGCTGGTGATCCTGCACAAGGACACGCCGCAGCGGCGCGCCGACATCGAAGCGATCCGCCTGGCCTGGAAGCAGGCCACCGGCCACCAGTCGGTGCTGTGGTCGCGCCAGCCGGTCGAAGTGTCGTTCTGACGCCCTTACACGCCCTCCCGGACATCGCATGAGCACCGCCACCCCCTCGCGTCCCCGCTGGTTCGTCGCCGGCGACCTCAACGGCTTTTTCGGCCTGCTGGTCGACAACCTCACCATCCTCGGCTTCATCGCAATGGCGTTGATCGGCCTGTTCCAGTTTCCGGCCGAGATCGTCTTCACCCGCATGTTTCCCGGCACCGCGTTCGGCGTGCTGGTGGGCAACCTGCTCTACACGCTGATGGCGCGGCGGCTGGCCGCGCGTACGGGGCGTGAGGACGTCACCGCCATGCCGCTGGGGCTGGATGCGCCCACCAGCATCGGCATGGCGTTGCTGGTGCTCGGCCCGGCGTTCGTCGCCTTCAAGGGCCAGGGCCAGAGCCCGGCCGACGCGGCCATTTCCACCTGGCAGCTCGGCATGGCCTCGCTCGTGGTGATGGGCCTGCTCAAGCTGGTGTTGTCGTTCTTCGGCGAAGCGGTCACGCGCGCGCTGCCGCGGGCCTCGCTGCTGGGCTCCATCGCCGGCATCGCGCTGGTGCTGATGGGCTTGCTGCCGCTGCTGGAGACGCTGCGCGCGCCGGTGGCAGGTTTCGTCACCCTCGGCCTGCTGCTTTACGTGCTGATCGCCAAGGGTCGGCTGCCGGTGCCGCTGCCCGGCGTGCTGGTGGCGCTGATCGTCGGCACCGCGCTGTATTACGGCCTGGGCCTGGCCGGCCTCGGTGCGCCGGGGTTCGCGCTGCCGGCGTGGACGGCGCCCGTGGTCGTGCTGCCGTGGCCGAGCCTGGGCTTCCTGGAAGGCCTGCCGCAGACCGTGCCTTACCTGCCGCTGCTGTTGCCCTTCGGCCTGCTGATGGTGGTGGGCGGCATCAACGTGAGCGAAAGCGCACGCGCGGCCGGCGATGACTATCGCACCCGCGACATCCTGCTGGTGGAGGCCTTCGCCACGCTGGTGGCCGGCGTATGCGGCGGCGTCGCGCAAACCACGCCCTACATCGGCCAGCCGGCGTACAAGCACATGGGCGCGCGTAGCGGGTACACCCTGCTGACCGGCCTGTTCGTCGGCATCGGCGGCATGCTCGGGCTGATTTCCGGGCTGGTGCAGTGGCTGCCGCTGGCGGTCCTGGCGCCGATCATCGTCTACGTTGCCATCGACATCACCACCCAGGCCTTCCAGGCCACGCCGCCGCGCCATGCCGGTGCGATGGTGCTGGGCTTCCTGCCCTCGGTGGCCTACCTGCTGGCGATCAAGGCGCCGGGCTGGATCGCCCCGGAGCAGTTGCAAGCGCTGACCACCACGGCCGATGCGCACGGCCTGCCGGAATTGGCGGTGATTTTCACCCTCGGCAATGGCTTCATCATCACCGCGATGCTGTGGACGGCGAGCGTGGCGGCGATGATCGACGGCCGGCTGCGGCGCGCTGCGGTGTTCCTGCTGGTCGCCGCGGTGCTGGCGTTGTTCGGGCTGATCCACTCGGTGGATCCGCGCGGCGGCATCTACCTGCCGTGGCAGCTGCAAGGACTGGCGCGCACGATCAGCTGGCAGTTCGTGGGTGCCTACGTCGTGCTGGCCGCGCTGCTTGCGCTGCTGTCGTTCACCCCGGGCGCGCCGCGTCGCACAACCTGAGCTGACCCGCGGAAGGAACCCGGCGACATCGTGCAGGTCATACCTGCCAACGATCACGCACAGGAGGCCTTCCCGACATGCAGACACGCGAACACGCGCCGCGCTGGCCGTGGCTGCTCGGCGCGGTGGTAGTGGTAGGGGCGGGCGTGTGGCTGTTCCGGCCCGACGCCACTTCCCCCGGTGCTACTGCGCCCGCGAAACCAGCGACCGCGCCGAGCTTGAGCACCGCGCCGGCGATGCCCGCCACGCCGGCCCAGCCGGCGATCGCGCATCCCATCGCACCGGAGGCCGCGGCCGATGCCGTGCTCCCCGCGCTGGCCGACAGCGACGCCGCCGCGTGGGCCGCCTTGGCCGGCGTGGTGGGCGACGAGGGTGCGCTCGCCACGCTGTTGCGCGACCACCTGGTGCAGCGCCTGGTGGTGGCGGTGGACAACCTGCCGCAGCGGAGCATTACGCAACGCGCGTTGCCCTACCGGCCGCTGCAGGATCCGATCGCCACGACCACCGGCGACGCACAGGCCCAATGGCTGGATACCGCTGCGAACGCGCGCCGCTACGCGCCGTTCGTGCGCGCCTTCGTGCACGTGGACGCGCAGGCCTTGGCGGAGGCCTATCGCCGCTTCTACCCGCTGTTCCAGCAGGCGTATGTCGAGCTGGGCTATCCGCAGGGCTACTTCAACGACCGCCTGGTCGCGGTGATCGACCACCTGCTGCAGGCGCCCGTGCCGACGCAGCCGGTGGCCGTCGTGCCCGGCGCCAATGGCCGGCTGCGGTTTGCCGACCCCGCGTTGGAATCGCTGTCGGTCGGGCAGAAGGCGTTGTTGCGCCTGGCGCCCGAACAGGCCGAGGCGGTGAAGCAGCAACTGCGCGCGTTTCGCGCGGCGATCACCGACGCCTGAGCCTCACGCCGCTTCGGCCGCCTTGCGCGCCGTCGTAGGCGAGAGGGGCGCGCGATGGGCGGTAAAGCTGCCCGATGCCGGCCCGGTGTTGCGTGAGTGCGGGTACTCGCGGTCGCTGGGGATGGCCGTGGACGACGCGCGTCCCGCGGCCCCGTGAATCAGGTGGCCTGTTCCAGCCACGCCAGCTTGCGCGACTTCGGCAGCCGCTTGAGTTGCCATTCGGCGCGCGAGGCGCTGGCGCGGTCGGGGAAGGGGCGGCTGCCGAGGAGTTCGACGGGCGGGAAGGCGCGCGTATAGCGCGCGCCGCGTCCGGCCGCATGTGCGGCATAGCGCGCCGGCACGTCGTTGGTGATGCCCGCGTAATAGCTGCCGTTGCGGCACAACAGCAGGTAGACGTACCAGCCGGCGGCGTGTGCGGGAACGGTCTCCATAAGCCCCCGCAGCTTGAGGCCGGGGCAACGGCCTGGCAAGGGGCGCGCGGGCCTTCCGCGAAACAGATGACGACTGCCCGTCTCGCGTAGGCTTGAAACACGCCTGCTTAACCGCATCTGAGGTTCATTGCCGGCGCAGCCGGCCTTTCCGATTCCAGAGGAACGCCCACCATGCGGATGGACAAGCTCACCTCGCGTTTCCAGCAAGCGCTGGCCGACGCGCAGTCGCTGGCCGTTGGCCGCGACCACAACATCATCGAACCGGTCCACGTGATGACCGCGCTGCTGGACCAGTCCGGCGGCAGCACGCGGCCGCTGCTCGCGCAGGCCGGCGTCAACGTGCCCGTGCTGCGCGAACGCCTCGGCGAAGCGCTCGACAAGCTGCCCAAGGTCTCCGGCCAGGAAGGCAACCTGTCGATCGGCAACGACCTGACGCGCCTGCTCAACCAGACCGACAAGCTGGCCCAGCAGCATGGCGATGCGTTCATCGCCAGCGAGTGGTTCGTGCTGGCGGCCGCCGACGACGGTGGCGCGCTGGGCATGGCGATGCGCGCCGCCGGCGCGGACAAGCGCCGCATCGAGGCGGCGATCGAGAAAGTGAGGGGAGGGGAGACCGTGCAGAGCGAGAACGCAGAGGACCAGCGCCAGGCGCTGGAGAAGTACACCATCGACCTCACCGCCCGCGCCGAGAGCGGCAAGCTGGACCCGGTGATCGGCCGCGACGAGGAAATCCGGCGCACCATCCAGGTCCTGCAGCGTCGCACCAAGAACAACCCCGTGCTGATCGGCGAACCGGGCGTGGGCAAGACCGCCATCGTCGAAGGGCTGGCCCAGCGCATCATCAACGGCGAAGTGCCCGAGGGCCTGCGCGGCAAGCGCGTGCTTTCCCTGGACATGGGTGCCCTGATCGCCGGCGCCAAGTTCCGCGGCGAATTCGAAGAGCGCTTGAAGGGCGTGCTCAACGACCTGGCCAAGAACGAAGGGCAGATCATCCTGTTCATCGACGAACTCCACACCATGGTCGGCGCCGGCAAGGCCGATGGCGCGATGGATGCCGGCAACATGCTCAAGCCGGCGCTGGCCCGCGGCGAGCTGCACTGCATCGGTGCCACCACGCTGGATGAGTACCGCAAGTACATTGAGAAGGACGCCGCGCTGGAGCGCCGCTTCCAGAAGGTCTTCGTGGGCGAGCCGACGGTGGAGGACACCATCGCCATCCTGCGCGGCTTGAAGGAGAAGTACGCGGTGCACCATGGCGTGGAGATCACCGACCCGGCCATCGTGGCGGCCGCCACGCTGTCCAACCGCTACATCACCGACCGCCAGTTGCCGGACAAGGCCATCGACCTGATGGACGAAGCGGCCAGCCGCATCCGCATGGAGATCGATTCCAAGCCGGAGGAGTTGGACCGCCTGGAGCGCCGCCTGATCCAGCTCAAGATCCAGCGCGAGATGTTGAAGAAGGAGAAGGACGAGGCTTCGCAGAAGCGCCTGGCGGACCTGGAAGCCGACATCGACAGTCTGGAGCGCGAATTCTCCGACCTCAATGAAATCTGGAAGTCCGAGAAGGCCGCGTTGCAGGGCGCCACCAAGATCAAGGAGCAGATCGAACAGGCCAAGCTGGACCTGGAGGCGGCGCAGCGCCGCCAGGATTTCGCCAAGATGAGCGAGATCCAGTATGGCGTGCTGCCGCAGCTGGAGAAGCAGCTGGCCATGGCGAGCGAGGCCGAGCAGAAGGAATTCAAGCTGGTGCAGGACCGGGTCACCGAGGAGGAGATCGCCGAGGTCGTCTCGCGCTGGACCGGCATCCCGGTCAACAAGATGCTGGAAGGCGAGCGCGACAAGCTGCTGCGCATGGAAGACGTGCTGCACCATCGCGTCGTGGGCCAGGAAGAGGCCATCCGCGTGGTCTCCGACGCGGTGCGGCGTTCGCGCGCGGGCCTTTCGGACCCGAACCGTCCGAGCGGTTCGTTCCTGTTCCTGGGCCCCACGGGCGTGGGCAAGACGGAGCTGTGCAAGGCGTTGGCGGAGTTCCTGTTCGACAGCAGCGACGCGATGATCCGCATCGACATGAGCGAGTTCATGGAGAAGCACTCGGTGGCGCGGCTGATCGGCGCGCCTCCGGGCTACGTGGGTTACGAGGAGGGCGGCTACCTCACCGAGGCGGTCCGTCGCCGGCCGTACTCGCTGATCCTGCTGGACGAGGTGGAGAAGGCGCATTCGGACGTGTTCAACATCCTGCTGCAGGTGCTCGACGATGGCCGCCTGACGGATGGCCAGGGCCGCACGGTGGATTTCCGCAACACGGTGATCGTGATGACGTCCAACCTGGGTTCGCACCAGATCCAGGAATTGAGCGGGGACGATTCGCCGGAAGCCTACGTGCAGATGAAGGCGGCGGTGATGGGCGTGGTGCAGGCGCACTTCCGCCCGGAATTCATCAACCGGCTCGACGATATCGTCGTGTTCCATCCGCTGGACAAGCAGCAGATCAAGCAGATTGCCAAGATCCAGATGGCAGGGCTGGAGAAGCGGCTGGCCGAGCGTGGCCTGCGCATCGAAGTGAGCGACAAGGCGTTCGAGCTGCTGGGCAATGTCGGCTTCGACCCGGTGTATGGGGCAAGGCCGCTGAAGCGGGCGATCCAGGCGCAGCTGGAGAATCCATTGGCGCAGAAGATATTGGCCGGTGAGTACGCCAGTGGTGATGTGATCAAGGTAGATGCGCAGGGGGGACAGCTGGTTTTCGCCAAGGGGTGATTCTCTGCATCTGCTGGTTTGGAAGAGGCCTGGGCGGGAGCTCGGGCCTCTTTCGTTTTGGCGTGTGGCGTGGTGTTGGTTGGCGATTTGGTTTTTGTTGATGGCGCGTTTCGGGCGGGGCGGTGGGTGTGTTGCCTTGCGGTGCGGGCGCCGGCCTGCCGTATAGGGGCGTCACGGCTCGGGCGAACGTCCTGTTCGACTCGCCGCACGCGGGCCATCCATGGCCCGCTGACGCCCCTACCCGCCAGG
>JAEWJB010000063.1 GCA_023386795.1 Pseudomonadota bacterium | reverse complement strand
GCACCTGGTTCGGCGGCACCACGCGGCCCACGCAGGTGCCGGCGCCCGCTTCGGTCGCCTCGCGGGTCTGCTCCAGTTCGCGGCCTTCGATGACCGCCACCGGCAGGCATTCGGTCGCGCCGTACGGTGTCCAGAACTGCGCTTCCTCCGGCAGCAACGCGCGCATCTTCGCCACCACGTCCGGCGGCACCGGCGCGCCGGCGGAGGTCACGCGGGTGACGGTGGGCAGCGGCTGGCCATGCTCGGCCAGTACGCGCATCAGCGCGGGCGAGCCGAACAGCTGGGTGATGCCGAAGCGCGCGATGGCGTCGTGGAGCCGGCGCGGGTCGGCTTGGGCCGGGCGCGTCGGGTCCATGTCCGGGATCACCGAGGTCAGGCCCAGCGCGGGGTCGAACAGCGCGAACGGCGGGAAGGTCGGCAGGTCCACGCCGCCGGGCAGCATGCCGAAGGCGTTGCGCAACAGTTCGATCTGGCCCACGAAATGGCGGTGGCGATACACCACGCCCTTCGGCACGCCGGTGGAGCCACTGGTGAACAGGATCGCGGCGACGTCGTCCGGCGCGGTGTCTGCCAGCTGGCTGCCCGCTGCGCTGCCCTCGCGCTCGATTTTCGCCAGCGTGGTGCCCCCCCACGCCCAGCGCCTGCCCACGGTGACGATGCGCGTGGCCGAACGCGCCCAGCCCAGCAGGCGGCGCGCCAGCTGCGCCAGCGGGATGCCGATGAACGCGTGCGGCTGGGCCTCGTCCAGGCATTGGCGCAGCGCGCGACGGTCGATGCCCGGGTCCACCAGCACCGGCACGGCGCCGGCCTTGAACAGCGCGAACATCAGCAGGAAGAACTCGCGCGAAGGCCGCACCATGACCACCGTGCGCGTGCCGCGGCCGATGCCGTAGCGCGCCAGGCCGGCGGCGATGGCGTCGCTGCGCTGGTCCAGTTCGGCATAAGTCAGGGTGAGGTCGTAGCGCGCCAGGCCGTCGGCGCCGCGACGGCCGGGGCAACGGATGGCGATCTGCTGCGGCTGCGTACGCGCCAGTTCCGGCAGCGTGGCCGCGATGTTGCACGGTGGGGTCATCCGGGGATTATCGCCGCGCGCCCGCGTTCGTGTCGTCTGCGCCGGCCGTTGGCGGCCACTGAACGCCGCTGACTTGCGCCCGGCACCGGTTCCGGCAGAATGCCGCCGCCTCTTTCCTGTCGTCCACGTCCATGGCGCATCCCTGCCTTTCCTGCGGTGCCTGCTGTGCCCATTTCCGGGTCAGCCTCCACTGGAGCGAGGCCGAACCGAGCCTGGGCGGACGGGTACCGATCGAACTGACCGACGCGCTGCGCACCCACGAGCGCGTCATGCGCGGCACCTCGCAGGCGCAGCCGCGCTGCATCGCGCTGGATGCGGACATCGGGCGCTACAGCCGCTGCACCATCCACGACCGACGCCCGGCGGTGTGCGCGCAGGTGCCGGCCTCGTTGGAATTCGGCGATGAACGCAGCGAGCAGTGCGACCGCTCGCGGGCGGCTTATGGCTTGCCGCCACTGGGCGCGGCGGACTGGATCGGCGTGGACGACGCGCAGCGCAATCCGCTGCCCGAGTACTGAGCCGCACTTACAGCGGGTGGCGATCCAGGAAGTCACGGATCGCCGGCACCAGCACTTTCGCCTTGTCTTCCAGCACGTAATGACCGGCATCTTCGAAGGCATGCACTTCGGCGTTCGGCAAAGCGGCACGGAAGCCGTCGAGGAAATTACGGTCGAAGACGAAATCCTTCAGGCCCCAGCCAATGAAGGCCGGGCGGTCGGCAAAGCCGGGCAGCGCCTTGCCGGCGGCTTCCAGCAGCGGCCATGCGCGGTCGGCCGGCGAGAGCGGGATGTCCTGCATGAAGCGGATGGTGGAGATGCGGTTGGCCCAGGTGTCGTACGGGGCGACATAGGCACGCCGCACATCGGCCGGCATGCGCTGCTCCACGCCGATCCACGAGGCACCGGCGGAGAACGCGTTGAAGCCGCGGATGATCCATTCGCCGATCTTCCAGTCCCGGCCCAGCGCGATCTGCCACGGCATGCGCTTGGCCGCCGGCATCGGGAACGCGGCGGTGTTGGTGATGACCAGCCGCTTGACCTGCGCGGCGTGCGATAGCGCCCAGCCGAAGCCGATCATCCCGCCCCAGTCGTGCACGGCCAGGGTGATCGGGCCGGTGATGCCGAGGTGGTCGAGCAGCGCGGCCACGTCGTCCACCCGCGATTGCAGGGTGTAGTCGTAACGGCTGTCGTCGGGCTTGTCGGACAGGCCCATGCCGATGTGGTCCGGCACGATGCAGCGGTAGCGATCGCCCAGCCCGGCCACCAGGTTGCGCCACAGATAGCTCCACGACGGATTGCCATGCAGCATCACCACCACCTCGCCGTCGCGCGGGCCTTCGTCCAGATAGGACATCGACAGCCCGGGGCGGACTTCGAAGCGCTGCGGGTTCGCCGGATAGCCGGGCAGGGTGGCGGTGGCGGTCATCGGATTCCTCTTGCGGACAATGAAACGCCCGCGGCTTGCGGCGCGGGCGTTCTTCTTGCGGTGCAGCCCCTCGGACGCGCGCCGGCCAGCGGCGCGCGGCGGGTTACCACACCACTTCGGCCATCGAGCAGTTCAGGCCCGACCCGATGCCGAGCAGGGCGATGCGGTCGCCCTTCTTCAGCCGGCCCAGCTCCTTCAGCTTGCTCAGCACGATCGGCACCGAGGCCGGGCCGATGTTGCCGTGCTCACCGAAGATCGTCATGACCTTGGCCGGGTCGATGCCGAAGGACTTCACGAACGCGGCGGTGTGCGGGCGGCTGACCTGGTGGATGACGAACTGGTCCAGCTCATCCACCGCCCAGCCCAGCGCCTGCTTGGCGGCAATGAAGGTCTTCTGCGCCAGCTTGATGCCTTCGATCAGCAGCATGCGGGTGTCGGTGACCATGCGGTCCAGGTTGCCGCGGCACAGCTTGTTGAACTCGGTCGCCGAGCGGGTCACGCCACCGCGGTACTGCGGCGCGTCGGGCACCAGTTCCTTGCGTGCCATCACCATCGCGGCGGCGCCGCAGCCCAGCGTGAGCGCGGCGAGTTCATCGCGGAACTCCTGCTCGGTGACGTTCGGCGAAGTCATGCGTTCCAGCGTCTTTTCATAGACCAGGTTCGCGGTCTCGCCATCGACCACCAGGGCGTAGTCGATTTCGCCACGCTCCAGCATGCGCGCGGCGATGTCCATGCCATTGATGAAGGCCAGGCAGGCATTGGCGACGTCGAAGGTCATGCAATGGTCGCCGACGCCGAGGTTGCCGGACACGATGCTCGCGGTCGACGGCTCCAGGTAGTCGCGGCTGACCGACGTGTTGACCAGCAGGCCGACCTGATCGGCCGTGATGCCGGCATCGTCCATCGCCTTGCGCGCGGCGGCGGTGGCGGCGTCGGAGGCCTGCACATCCGCGTCCCACAGGCGGCGGGCGTGGATGCCGGCGATGTCGCCGAGCACGTCGGTCTTGATCCCGAGCCGGTCGTAGGTCGGCTGCAGGCGCGCATTGATTTCCTGGGACGTCAGCGTGTGCGGCGCATCAACATGCGCCAGTCCCGCGATGGAGACGTTCTTGAAGAGCATCGAAGTAGCGCCATGGCTTCAGGCGAGGGGTCGCCATTCTAGCCCCTGCCAGCCTTCACCGCATCTTTACAAGGTCCGGGGTCGGTCCCCGGGACAACGGTTCAGCGTCCGCTGCACTGATAAGCGTTGAAACGCTGGCTGCCATCGGCCGGCTGGCCCTCGGCCTGGACGGCGTTGGCGCCGGCGCTGGGCGCCTCGTTGCGGGCCAGGGTTTCCAGCTCTTCCTGCACCCGCAGGGGGTTGCGGTTGTAGAAACCGACCTTGTTCTTCACCGACACCACGACCTCGCCCTTCTGCTGGCAGCCGGCAGGCACCGCACCCGGCGGAAGCACGCGCACTGCCTTGCCGTCCGGTTCGATCGGCACCCAGGTGCAGGCGGCAGCGGCAAGGGAAATCAGGCTGGCGGCGATCAGGACGCGCATGCGGGCGGCAGCTATCAGAAAGGAGAAGAGGATTGTGCCGCAGCCAGTTGATTTGGCAAGGCGGAGGCGTCACGAGCCAGTGCCTGATGCGTGGCAAGGCCGGCAGCGATCAGACCCCTGGCGCTGGGTATTACACCCCTTTAGGACGTCCGGACAGCGTCCGGCGGCCTCCTGTGTCCGGGCAGCGGACACCGGCACCGAACTGGAAACCCTTTCATATCAATTGGTTGGAGTTGGCACGCGTCCTGCTCTGTTCTTGGCGTGGCCAGGACCGACCGAAATCAACCTGACTAATCGCTGAACGAAATCGGGAAATCTGAAATTCCGCTTGACCCGTCTGATTAGGTGTACTACCTTACTACCACACCACCGCTCACCCACACCACAACAGGTACCGTCATGAACACCCAGTCTCTGAGCCTCGCCATCGCCCTCGCCGCCGGTTCGGTTTTCGGTTCGATGAGTGCCCACGCCGCCACGATCAACACCCTCGACGCCGTGCAGGTCCGCCCGTCGGCCGACCAGATCGCCCAGCGCGAACACGAGCTCAACAGCGACATCCCGACGCTGGCTGCCGTGCAGGTCCGTCCGACCGTCGGCCAGATCCTGGAACTGCAGGCCGACCAGGCTGCCGCCCAGCGCGTCGTCACCCTGGCCTCGGTGGAGGTGCGTCCTTCGGCCGAACAGCGCGCCGAGCTGACTCGCGAAGCGGCCCCGGTCGCCACCGCCGAGGCGGCCAGCGACAGCCTCACCGCGCTGCTGGGCCAGGTGATCGTCAGCCTGCCGGTGCCGCACCTGCAGCCGTCGCCGAGCCAGCTGGAAGCCCTGCTGGGTGAAGTGGTTCGCGTCCAGGCGCAGTTCTGAGCCCTGCCGGTCGGCCCGTCAGGCCGGCCGGTGGCGGCTAGAATTCGCCGATGAGCGAGCCGCCCTTCTTCGATGTATTGCTGTACCAGCCGGAAATTCCGCCCAACACGGGCAACGTGATCCGCCTTTGCGCCAACACCGGCGCGCGGCTGCACCTGATCGAACCGCTCGGTTTCGACCTGAGCGATCGCCAGCTCAAGCGCGCCGGCCTGGACTATCACGAATACGCCCAGTTGCAGGTCCATCCGGACCTGGCCACCGCCCTGGCCAAGATCGCCCCCAAGCGCCTGTTCGCACTGAGCACCCGCAGCCAGGTCCGCTACGACACCTGCACCTTCGCCCCCGGTGATGCCTTCCTGTTCGGCGCCGAAACCCGCGGCCTGCCCGTCGAAGTGCTCGAATCGATTCCTGCGGCGCAGCGCCTGCGCCTGCCGATGCGCCCGGACAACCGCAGCCTCAACCTCTCCAACAGTGTCGCCGTGGTCGTGTTCGAAGCCTGGCGCCAGCTCGGGTTTGCCGGCGGGCAGTGAACCGCGCGTGCCGGGCGCTGCATAATCGCCGAACCCCCAACGCGACGAACTACCCATGGCCCGTCTCCTCGGCATTTCCGGCAGCCTGCGTACCGGCTCGTTCAACACCGCCCTGCTGCGTGCCGCAGTGGAAGTCGCCGGGGAAGGCATTGCGCTGGAAGGCGTGACGCTGCACGGCATCCCGCTGTACGACGGCGATGTCGAACAGCGAGACGGTCTGCCCGAGGCGGTGACCGCGTTGAAGGAGAAGATCATCGCCGCCGACGGCGTGCTGCTGGTCACCCCCGAGTACAACAACGGCGTGCCGGGCGTGTTCAAGAACGCCATCGACTGGCTGTCGCGCCCGTCCAGTGACATCGCCCGGGTGTTCGGCGACCGTCCGTTCGCGGTCATCGGCGCCTCGCCCGGTGGTTTCGGCACGCAGCTCTCGCAGGCCGCGTGGTTGCCCATCCTGCGCACGCTGGGCACGCGCCAATGGGCCGGCGGTCGGCTGATGGTGTCGCATGCTGCGCAGCTGATCGATGCGCAGGGGCAACTCTCCGACCCGGTCACCCGCCAGCGGCTGGCCGACTTCCTGCACGGCTTCGCACACTTCTCCACGCTCGCGCGCTGAGTCTCGGCGTCTCGACCGCGCACGCGTGCGCACAACGCGTGCGTCGGTAAGAAAATTCCAATTGCCTCGCCATCGCGCGATCTGCAACGCGCCCGCGTGCGCCTTCGCCTCGAAATAAACAAGGATTACGCGCTGAACAAGGCGCGCGATTAATCCTGCACTCATGCAGAAATTCAGTGGCGATTGAGGCGAATAACAGAGAATTTACATGTCGGCAGCGAACGGCATCCGCCTCAGCGCCGACCACCAACAATAAAGAACAGGTAATACCCAATGAAGACTTCGTTGCTTGCCCTGGGCCTGCTGGCCGCCCTCCCGTTTGCCGCTTCAGCCGCCGACAACATCTCCTACAACTATGTGGAAGGTGATTACGTCAAGACCAATGTCGATGGCCCGGACGCCGATGGCTGGGGCATCAAGGGTTCCTACGCGTTCCATCCGAATTTCCACGTCTTCACGGGTTACACCAAGCAGAAGTTCGACGGCGCCGGCGACCTGGACGTGAACCAGTGGAACGTGGGCGTGGGCTACAACTACGCGATCAGCAACAGCACCGACCTGCTGGCGCGCGTGTCCTACCAGAACCTGGATCCGGAACATTACGAGAAGGATTTCAACGGCTGGGCCACCGAAGTGGGCATCAACAACTCGTTCGGCCCGCGCTTCTCGACCTACCTGCTGGCCGGCTATGAAGACTACGCCAAGCGCGACAACTTCAACCCGGATGGCCAGTTCTACGGCCGCCTGGGTGGCCAGTTCAACGTCAACAAGAACTGGGCAGTGAGCGGCGACATCAAGATGTACACCGACAACGGCGACGTCCAGTGGTCGGTCGGCCCGCGCTTCAGCTGGTAAGGCATCACCCAAGGCGCGACACGTCTCTCTCCCGTGTCGCAACCCGAAGCCCGGCCATGCCGGGCTTCTTTTTGGCCACTCGCTTCTGAATTCCCATCCAGCCCGGCGTTGGATCGGGCGCCCGGGCGCAGGCCTGAAAGCAAAAAGCCCGGCCGAAGCCGGGCTCATCAAAATCCACCGGGTGACGACGGCTATTGGAACAAGGTCGCCGGATACTCGGGCTTCTGCTCGCGCGCCAGCAACCCCCGCAACCCGGCTTCTGGCGTCAGTTCGCCATGCAGCACGGCCCGCACCGCATTGGAGATCGGCAGCTCGATGCCATGCGCCTCGGCCTGCCGCATCACCTCGTCGGCCGTCTGCACGGACTCGACCACCTGGCCAATCTCGCGCACCGCATCGGTCAGGGTCTGGCCGCGCCCCAGCGCCAGACCGAGCCGACGGTTGCGCGACAGATCGCCGGTACACGTCAGCACCAGATCGCCCAACCCCGCCAGGCCCATCAGCGTCTCCGGGCGCGCCCCGATCACCGCCGCCAGCCGCAGCATCTCGTTGAGACCACGCGTGATCAGGCCAGCGCGCGCGTTGAGCCCGAGCTGCATGCCATCGGCCACGCCGGTGGCCACGGCCAGCACGTTCTTCATCGCACCGCCCAGCTCCGCACCGACCATGTCATCGCCGGTATACGCGCGGAAGGTCGGCCCATGCATCGCCGCGGCAACCTGCTGCGCGAATTCGGCGTCGTCGCCGTGCACCGTGATCGCGGTAGGCAGGCCCAGCGTGACTTCCTTCGCGAACGAAGGACCGGTCACCACCGCCAGCGGCACCGCGTCACCAAGGATCTCGCCGGCCACCTCGTGCAGGAAGCGTCCCGAACCGGGCTCGAAGCCCTTCGTTGCCCAGGCCACGCCCGCGCTGGCCGGACGCAGCGGCGCCAGCGTGCGAATCGTCTCGGTGAAAGCATGCGAAGGCACCACCACCAGGATCCAGCCCGCGTCGGCCACCGCCGACGCCAGGTCGGTGGTGGCACGCAGCGCGTCAGGCAGCGCGATGCCCGGCAGGTAGCGCGGGTTCTCGTGCTGGCGGTCGATCGCCTCGATGACCGCCGCGTCGCGGCCCCACAGCACGGTCGGATGACCATGCCGGGACACCAGCGCGGCGAGCGCGGTGCCCCAGGAGCCGGCGCCCAGGACGGCGATTTTCTGCTTTTGATCGCTCATCCGAGGATCAGCCATGCAACGCTCAGGCGTTGCCGGCCGGCTCCGAATCAGCCAGCGAAGGCTCGCCGCCCTGCGCGCGCTGGCGCAGGCTCTCGGCGTACAGCGCCTCGAAGTTGATCGGCTGCAGGTAGAACGGCGGGAAGCCACCGGCCTGGATCAGGTCGCTGATGAGGCTGCGCACGTACGGGAACAGGATGTTCGGGCACTGGGTGCCGAGCAGCACGTCGATGGCCTGCGGCTCCAGGCCGACCAGGCCGAACACGCCGGCCTGCTGCACTTCGGCCACGTACGCGGTACGGCCGCCGGCGCTGCAGGTCAGGGTGATCGCCAGCACCACTTCGAACGCGTTCTCGTTCAGGCGCTGCACGCGCTGGTTGAGGTTGAGCTGCAACTCCGGCTGCACGGCCTCGTTGAACACGGCAGGCGCGTTCGGCGATTCGAACGAAACGTCCTTGACGTAGATCTTTTCGATGGTGAACGCGGGGCCGGCAGCGGCGTCGGCCGGCGCCACGGCGCCGTTGTTGGTTTCGTCGGACATTTCCTACTCCAGTAGAACGGATTTCGTTGATGAATCGGGATTATCACATGCCTGTCGCGGGGGGCGCCGGCGTGCGGCGCTCAGGCAGCAATGGGGTCAGGCGCGGCCCTTCACCAGGGGCAGTTCGGCCTGCTGCCATGCCGGGATACCACCCTCCAGCACGTACACCTTTTCGAAGCCGGCTTTCTTGAGCTGTTTGGCGGCGGCCGTGGAGGCATTGCCGGTGCGGCACACCAGCACGACCGGCTTCTGCTTGGCCTCGGCGACGGACTTGTGCTCCGGGCCGAACTGGGCCGGTTGCACGTTGCGACTGCCGGCGATGTGGCCCTTCTCGAAATCCGAGGCGGCCGACAGGTCGACCACCACCGCGTTGTCCGCGTTCATCAGGCGGGTCAGCTCGGCGGGCTTGATGCCGGCGAAACCCCGGAACAGGCGGGCAATCTCGGTGTAGAGGATGGCGATGGTCAGGCCAACGAAAACGATCGACAGGAACGGATTGCGCCCGGCAAAGGCCAGCAGTTCTTCGAAATTCACGGCTTCAGGGGTCTGGTGAGCGGGCGGCGATTGTCGCACAGGCCGGAGACAGGGACGGGGCGGGCGCGTCCGGGAACCCTATTCCCCCCGCCACAGGTCCGGCAGGCCCGAGGCGAGCCACCACTGCTTGGCCTGCGGGTCCCAACGCCAGGTCTCGCGGACACGCACGGTGCGCTCGGCCTGGGTGTTGCGGTTGATGACCCGCAGCTCGACGTCACGGAAGACCTCGTTGTCGCTGGTGCCGTTGCCCGCGCGCAGCTCGCGGTAGCCGGAGATCTGTACCTGGTCATAGCGCGCGCGTTCCAGCTCGGACTGCGGGTGGTCCTTGCGGTACTGCGGCTCGAGCATTTCCTGCGCGGTGTCGAAATCGTTCCAGCGCACGGCAGCGGCGTAGGCGGCCTGGACATCGTCCAGGCTGCGCCGCTGCGAACGGCTGGAGGCCATGGCCGACACCGCCAGCAGCATCAGCACGCTCGCCAACGCGATCCGGATCCCCTTTCGCATCTCACCTGTTCCCCTGGTCACGAGGCGTCATCCTACCCTTTGGCAATGGCCACGAACCGTCCCGAGAAGGTCGCGGCCACCTCGCCGCCGGACAGGCGCACCTGCGCGGCCATGCCCAGCCGGGCCCGGCCGCGCTGGCGCAGGGTGGCGATGAAGGTGTCGCGTTCGGCAGGGTCCGCCGGCGCGGCGTCGGCGCGCAGCGCCTCGTAGACGGGCTTGAGGTAGCGCAGCTGGCTGTCGGCCACGTAGACATCGGCTTCGATCCCGGCCAGGTGCAGCTGCAGGCTCACCCATCCCCAGCCGGCCAGCGTCATCAGCGAGGCCAGGCTGCCGCCGAAGGCGTTGTCCTTGTCGTTGACGTTGGCGGCCAGCGACGCCTCCAGGTGCAGCGCGCCTTCCGCGTAACGGGACACGCGGATGCCCATCGCCGCGACCGGGGGCATGGCGGAAAGGACGGCCTGCAGTTGATGCAGGTCGGCGGCGGAAGGCTCGGGCAACGGCATCGGAACGGCACGCGCGGACGAAGGGCTCGCATAATGCCCGCAATGCCAGCCCCCGCACACGTGCCCACTACGCTGATTTCCCTGCGCCCCGCCGGCCAGCACGCGGCGATGCGCCGGGCCGCCGCGCGGCACGGAATGACGCTGCAGGCCGTCTCGCCATGGCGCCTGCAAGCGCGAGGAGACGAGGCCACGCGCCAGGCACTGGCACGCGCGCTGGCCGCTCCGGCCGTGGTGTTCACCAGTCCGGCGGCGGTACGCGCGGCGCGGGCATTGGGGGCCCTGCATCCGGCAGCCGACGCAAGCTGGCTGGCCGTCGGCGAAGGCAGCGCGCAGGCACTGCGACGCGCGGGCGTCGCCACGGTCCTTCAACCCACCCGCATGGACAGCGAGGGGGTGCTGGGCCTTCCGGTACTAAGCGCGGTCGGTCGTGTCGGCCTGGTCACCGCACCGGGCGGGCGCGGGGTGATCGCGGGAGAGTTGGCGCAGCGGGGCGTCGAGGTCATCCGGGCCGATGTCTACGAGCGCATTCCCCTGCTCATTCCGGCCGCCACCGTGCGGCGCCTGCGCGCCCTGGCCAACCCCACGGTGCTGGCGCTCAGCAGCGGCGAAGCCTTCGTGCGGGTACTGGAGCAGCTCCCGCCGGACCTGCTCGCACGCTGGCAGGCGCAGCCGGTCGTCGCCGCCAGTGACCGGCTGGCCGCGCTGGCTGCCGAGCGTGGGTTCGCCCGCGTCCTCCGCGCGGAGGGTCCGCGTCCCGAGCAGCTGCTGGCGGCGGTGGCCACGACGGGGTGAATCGAGGCCGCCGCGCTCTTGCCCGTTGCGCGCGCGCCACGCCATGCTGTGCCGCGCCGCCCACACCCCCGCGCGGCCCTGAGCTTTCGAGGAAGTAGCGATGAACGACCCCCTGCCCGCACGCCGCCGACCGCTGCTGTGGCTGTCCCTGCTCGTGCTGGTAGTGCTCGTGCTGGCGGCCGCCTTCGGGTGGCGCGAATGGCAGAGCCGCCTCGCCGCGCAGCAGCAGGACGAACAAGCGCGCACGCAACGCTGGACGGCGCTGGAGCAGAACATGGACGCCTTGCGCCGTGACCAGCGCGCCACCAACCAGCGTCTGCAGGACGCGGCCGCGACCAACCGCATCCTGCGCGACGAAATGCTTGGCCTGAGCCAGCGTGGTGCGCTGCTGGAGGAAACGGTCGAACGCCTGGCCGACACCGAGCGCCACGGCGCGCAGGCCCTGCGCCTGGACGAAGTGGAATTGCTGCTCAGCCAGGGCGAACAACGCCTGGCGATTGCCGGCGACCTCGACGGTGCACGCCGCGCCTACGCGCTCGCCGCCGGTACGCTGCAGGGCGTTGACGATCCGGCCTATCTCAACCTGCGCCAGGCGCTGGTGCAGGAACGCAATGCGCTCGACACGCTCGGTCCGGGGCCACGCCAGCGGGCCGCACGGGAACTCGACGTCTTCATCTCGCGCGTGCAGGCGTTGCCGCACCATGTGGACAACGAAGGCGATGCGGGATCGCCGTGGTGGCAGCGCGCGCTGTCGCCACTGGTGCGCATCCAGCCTTCGGACGGAACGCTGATCGCCGCGTCCGAACGTCGTTCAGCCGAGGACGCCCTGCAGATCGAGGTGAGCCTGGCGCGAGCGGCACTCGAACGCGGTGACGCGCAGGGTTTCAGCCGGGCGTTGCGTCGGCTGGATACCTGGCTGGTGCGCCTGTGGCCGGATTCGCCAGCGCTGCGGGCGCAGCGCCGCGTGTTGGCCGACCTCGGCAAGGCATCGCTAAGTCCGGAGGTACCCGAACTCGGTTCCACCCTGCGTCAGTTGCAGGCCATGCGTGAAGGGAGGCAAGCCCCATGAAGCCACTGAGAAGTCTGATCATCCTGCTGGTGGCGGTCGCCCTGGGCGTGGTCGCCGCGCAATGGTTGTCGCAGCAGCAGCGCTACGACCTCGGCGAGGTGGTGGTGCGGGCCGGCGGCAATGACTACATCGCGCCGATGCCGCAGGCGGTGCTCGCGCTGGTCGTGCTGCTGCTGGCGCTATGGGTGCTGTGGATCCTGCTGAGCCTGCCGTTCCGCGCCTGGGGCCGCTACCGTCGCAAGCGCGGTCGCGCGCGCCTGATCGAGGGACTGCGCGCCTATGAACTGGGCCAGTGGAGCAAGGCGGGCAAGGCGCTGGTCGCCGCCGCCGAAGACGAGGATGTCGCGCCGGTGGCCCTGCCGCCGGCCATTCGCGTGGCTGATGCACGGGGCGATGCTAGCGGCGCACAGGTGCTGGCCCAGGATCTCGCTGCGCGCGATCCCGTCGCCCATGCCCTGTTGCAGGCCGAACGCCTGCTCGACCAGGCGCGCCCGGTCGATGCGATCAACGCCCTCGATACACCGGCGGCGCAGCCTCTGCCGCCGCGCGGCTTGCTGTTGCGTACCGAGGCATTGGCACTGATCGGCCGTGCGGGCGAGGCTTATGGACAGCTCGGCGCGCTGCGGCAGCAACAGGTGCTGGCGCCGGACGCGTTGTCCGCGCTGGAACTGCGACTGGCGGCGTTGTCGCTGGAGCAGGCGGGCGATGCCAATCTGCTCGCCGAGCGCTGGGAAGCATTGCCCAAGGCGTTGCGCGCCGAACCGCCGGTCGTTGAAGCCTATGCGCGCCGCGCCGCCGCGCTGCACTGGGATGACGCCGCGCTACGCAGCCTGGAACAGGCGCTGGATGCTCGCTGGGATGAAGAACTGGCCGTGCTCTACGGCGAACTGCCGCTGGAGAAGTACGACTCCCGCCGTGCCAGTGCACAGCGGTGGCTGGCCACCCACCCCGCCAGCCCCGGCCTGCTGCTGACCTTGGCGCGGCTGGCCCGCCACCAGCAGCAGTGGTCGCAGGCCGAGGAATTCCTGCATCGCGCGATCGCGCAGGGCGCCGGTGCGCCGGCATGGGAAGAATTGGGCGAAGGTTTCGCCGCGGCCGGCGAACCGGTCTTGGCGGCGCAGTGTTACCGCAATGCGCTGCATGCGCCGCGAGGGGGGACGGTGGCCGGGTTGGAGGGTCATCGCGACCTGCGTGCGCAGATCCATGACCAAGCCGTGGCCGAGGATCGCGACGAACACGGCGTGCCGCGACTGCGCGGCTGAGGGAATGAATATGAGGGTCCTGTAGGAGCGGCTTCAGCCGCGCCCGCGTGGTTTCTGGTCGCCGCTGAAGCCACTCCTGCAAAGATGTCCAGCCGGTCCGACGCGGCGGGCAGCGCCCGCCGTCGCCTCAACGCTCGATGATCGCCACCACGCCCATGCCGCCGGCCGTGCAGATCGACACCAGCGCACGGCCACCGCCGCGCTCCTTCAGTTCCTTCGCCACGGTTGCCACGATGCGCGCACCGGTGGCGGCGAACGGATGGCCCGTCGCCAGCGAAGAGCCCAGCGGATTGATCTTGGCCGGGTCGATGCGGCCCATCGGCGCATCCAGACCCAGCCGGTTGCGGCAGTAATCCTCGCTCTCCCACGCGCGCAGCGTGCACAGCACCTGCGCGGCGAAGGCTTCGTGGATCTCGTAGATGTCGAAGTCCTGCAGCGTCAGGCCGTGACGCTTGAGCATCTCCGGCACGGCCACGGTGGGCGCCATCAGCAGGCCCTCGCCGTGCACGAAGTCCACCGCGGCGACCTGCGCGTCGCGCAGGTAGGCCAGCGGCTCGTGGCCGTGGGCACGCGCCCATTCTTCGCTGGCCAGCAGCACGGCCGCAGCGCCGTCGGTGAGCGGGGTGGAATTGGCGGCGGTCAACGTACCGCGACCGGAAATCTTGTCGAACGCCGGCTTGAGCGTGGCCAGCTTCTCCAGCGAGGTATCCGGGCGCAGGATGTTGTCGCGGCTCACGCCACGGAACGGCGCGATCAGGTCGTCGAAGAAGCCCCGCTCATAGGCCGCGGCCAGCTTCTTGTGCGAGGACACCGCCCATTCGTCCTGCGAATCACGCGAGATGTTCCATTCCTTGGCCATGTCCTCGCAGTGGTCGCCCATGCTCTTGCCGGTGCGCGGCTCGGCCACGCCGGGGAACTCCGGCTTCAGTTCGCCGAGACGGAAACCGCTGACAAGCGCCTTGATCTTGTCGCCGGTGGTCTTGGCGCGGTTGGCGGCCAACAGGCGCGCGCGCAGCTTCTTGCCATAGACGATCGGCACATCCGAGGTGGTGTCCGAGCCGCCGCCGATGCCTGAATCGATCTGTCCCAGCGCGATCTTGTTGCCGATGTGCACGATGGTGTCGAGCGAGGTGCCGCAGGCGCGCTGCAGGGTGATGCCCGGCGTCAGCGGCGACAGGCCGGACGACAGGGCCGCTTCGCGCGCCAGGTTCCAGTCGCTGGAATGCTTGATCACCGCGCCCATCGCCACTTCGCCGAGCTGCTGCCCGTGCAGGCCGAAGCGCTCGACCAGCGCGCCCAGCGTGCGCACCGACATGCCCAGGTTGCCGACATCCGAATAGGCGGTGTTCTGGCGACAGAACGGAATGCGGACACCACCGAGGATGGCGACGGGACGGGCGACGGACATGGGTTGGCCTGGGCGTTGAGGGGGTTGGGGACATCGCCTGCACAAGGCAGGCAGGCATAATGTGCGCAGTGTAGCTGCCGCCCCGTGACGGGCCAACCGCGATCCCATGAGCAATACCGAACACGGCATGACCGCCCTCGGCGTCCTGGCCCTCGAACTGGCGGGCGGCAGCGTGCCGGCCCGGCCGGCGCTGTCTTCCGAACAGGCCGGCGCGCTCGCCGAGCGCATCGGTCGCGATCTGGCACAGTGGGTGCCCCAGGTTCGCGAGTTGGACCTGAGCTTGGGGGGTGCGCATTTCGATCCGGCCGAGGCGCTGCGTCCGGGCTGGCCGCTTCACCGCCGTCTCGACGAGCTGCGCGCGCGCGCGCCGGGTCGCGATGAAGGCCCGCGACTGCTCGCCTTCGGTGCCGATGCACAAGGCGAGGTGCCGCTGCCGTTCAAGGCCGACCCCGGCCTGGCAGGCGGCAGCCTGCGCGTACTGCCCTTCCTGTTGTCGGGCGATCCGCAGGTGGTGGCCGAAGTGGCGGCATCCCTGGAAGACGTGCTGCTCGCGCAAGGCATGGCCCAGGCCGATACCGCGCTGCTGGCGCAGGAAGCCTTCGGCGCACGGGTGGAGCATGCACGCTATCTCACCGTGCACGACCTGGCGGCGATGATGTCGATGCAATACGACAACCAGGGGCTGGCGGTGTTGTGGCCACTGCTGGAAACGGCGCTGCTGGCACCACAGTCCAGCGAATGGCTGGCCGAGTCGCCGGAGCCGCTACTGCGTTACGTCGACGGCGAAGCGCGCATGGCGCTGTTCGATCCGGCCGGCTGGTGCGCGTACTACAACCATGATCGCGCCGACTGCGAGAGCCTCAAGCTGGTCTACGAGCAATACCTTGCGCGCCAGCGGCAGATGGCCGCGGTACTGGAAGCGCATGGCGTGCCGGTGCTCTATGTCCACGTCGAGCCGGGTCACGATGCCCGGGCCGCGCTGGAAACTTGAGGGCTGGAAGCGCGCGGCCGGAATATGCGTCGCGCGGCACCCGGTGAGTCTTGCCCACCGGGTACCCGATACCTACACGGCTCTCACGCCCCTGTAGGAGCGGCTTCAGCCGCGACGCGACCTACCACCGCCCTGCCGAATCACATGACGATCAATTCGCCGGCGTCGTGGTGATCACCCCACACGCCAGGCGCCCGCCTGCATTGCCGGTCGGCTGCGTCTTGTAGTCGTCCGGGTCGGCATGAACGATCACGGCGTGACCGCTGATGTCGAAATCATCGCCCTTGCCGATGTTGACGTTGCTGGAGACCGGGCCGTCGATGGTCGCATTGCCCTGCGCGTCCGCGGTGATGTTCGGCATGTCGCCGCCGTGGTGCGGGTCGGCGCTGACGTTGCCGTGCTGGCTCTGCGCGGGATTGAAATGCCCCCCGGCACTGCTGCCGTCCGGCGCGCTGCAATCGCCCTTCTCGTGGATGTGGAAGCCGTGCTCGCTGTTCGGCTTCAGGCCGCTGAGCTGGCCGCTGACGCGCAACGCACCGTCCACGACCTTGAAGGTCACGTTGCCCTTCACCTCGTTGCCCTGGGTCGGCTTGATTTCGGCGGTGGCGCTCGGGGCCGGGGCGTTGGGGGCTTCCGGCGCCGTCGGGGCGGCGGGGGCGGCCGCGTCATGACCGGCGTGGTCGGCCGGTGCTTCGGTGGTGGCGTCGGTCGCCGGTGCCTCGCGCTTGCAGGCGCCCAGCGCCAGTGCGGTGGCAATGAACAACGCGGTGGGGATCATGCGCATCGTGCTTTCTCCTCTCGCCCATCGGGCAATGTGGTGCCGGTCGTTGCCGGCTGGAATCAACGACTGGCGCGGATGACGCCGCACGCGAGGCGTGCACCGGCATTGCCGCTGGGTTGGCTGCGGTAGTCGTCGGGATCGGCATGGACGATGAGCGCCCTGCCGAGGATGTCGTTGGCCGCGCCGTTGCCCAGCGCGACGCCACCGAGCACGAAGTCCAGGTGGACCACGCCTTCGGCATCGGCGACGAGGTTGTCCATGTCGCCAAGATGATGCGGGCCACCGCTGCTGCGCCCGTGCGCGCTAGCGGTGGGGTTGAAGTGCGCGCCGGCGCTGCTGGCGTCCACGGCGCTGCAATCGCCACGCTCGTGCACGTGGAAGCCGAAGCTGCCGCCGGAGCGCAGGCCGCCGACGGTACCGGTCAGGCGAACGCCCTGCGGCACGGGCAGCAGCACGATGCGCCCGCTCACCAGGCTGCCCGAGGCCGACGCCAGCGCCGCTTCCGCCTGCCGCACGCTACTCGGCGGCGCCGGCGGCAAGGGCGGCAGCGGCTTGCTCGGTGGCGCGCTGCTGCAGGCGGTCAAGGCCAGCAGGGCGAGGACGGACAGGACACGGCAATTCACAGGCACGGCTTTCCTCCGGATATCGGCACGCTAGTGGGACCGGCGTGCAGGGGCCATGATGGTCCCTTGCGCGGGGTCAGCGGCGCCGACGTCCCGGCCCCAGTTTACGGGTCACGGTGTTGCGGCCCACCCCGAGCCGCGCAGCCGCCTCGGCACGGCGGCCCTGGGTGAACTGCAAGGCCACTTCGAGCAACGCGCGGTCGAAGCGTTCGCGCGCCTCGGCGTGCAGGCCTTCGGCGCCCGCGCCCAAGCGCTGGCGCGCCCATTCGGACAAATGCGCATCCCAGTCGGCGCCGTCGCCCACGCCGCTGCCGGCCGCGGGACGCATGCCGCGCGAAAGGGCCGATTCCACGTCGTCGGCCGATATCACATCGGTGACGGTGAGTGCGGCCAGGCGCCAGCACACGTTCTCCAGTTCGCGCACGTTGCCCGGCCAGTCGTGCGTGCGCAGCGTCTCGAGGGCCTTGGTCGACAAGCGCTTGGGTGGCGTGTCGAGCTTGGCGGCGGCCATGGCCAGGAAGTTGTCGGCCAGCTGCGCGACATCGGCGCGGCGCTCGCGCAACGGCGGCAGGTGCAGTCGCACGACATCCAGGCGATGCAGCAGGTCGGCGCGGAAGCGTCCTTGTGCCACCAGCGCTTCGAGGTCTTGGTGGGTGGCCGCGATTACGCGCACGTCCACGCGGATCAACTCGCGCCCGCCCACGCGGAAGAATTCGTTCTCCGCCAGCACGCGCAACAGGCGCGTCTGCAACGGCAACGGCATATCGCCGATTTCATCGAGGAACAGCGTGCCGCCGTTGGCCTGCTCGAAGCGGCCGATATGGCGCTTGGCCGCACCGGTGAATGCGCCGGCCTCGTGGCCGAACAACTCACTCTCGAGCAGTTCGGCGGGAATGGCCGCGGTGTTCAGCGCCACGAAAGGCGCGCGTGCGCGCGGCGACTCCTGGTGCAGCGCGCGCGCCACCAGTTCCTTGCCGGTACCGGTTTCGCCGTTGACCAGCACCGACAGCGGCGCCTGGGCCAGGCGGCCGATGGCACGGAACAGTGCGCGCATCGCCGGGGTGTCGCCGATCAGTTGTGGCGTGCCCGATACGCTCGACGGCACGGCGGTCGTGGCGCTGTCGTCGGGCAGGGCGCGCGCGGCGAGCGCGACGGCATCGTCCAGGTCGAACGGCTTGGACAGGAATTCATGCGCGCCGCCACGGAATGCGCCGGCGGTGCTGGCAACATCCGTATAGGCCGACATCACGATCACCGGCAATTGCGGATGCGCGGCCTTGAGCTTGTCGAGCAGCACCAGGCCATCCTCGCCGGGCATGCGCACGTCGGTGAACAGCAGGTCCGGCGCCGGGCGCTGGCGCAGCGCCGACAACGCCGCCGCGGCACTGTCGAAGCCGTCGACCTGGTAACCGGCGTCACGCAGCGCGGTGGACAACACGAAACGCACCGAACGATCGTCATCGACCACCCAGATGCGTTGCGAGGCGGGGTCAGGCATGGCCAGGCTCCTTGCCGGCATCCAGCACCGGCTGCGGCAACAACAGGGTGAAAACGGTGTGGCCCGGGCGCGAGCGGTAGGTCAGCGAACCGTGGTGCTCGCGCGCCACCTGCTGCGCCAGCGCCAGCCCGAGGCCGCTGCCATCGGCGCGGCCGCTGACGAGCGGCAGGAACAGATGTTCGGCCAGCTCCTCCGGCACGCCGCTGCCGTCGTCGACGATCTCCAGCCGCAGCGCCATGGCATGCACGTGGTCGCGGATGCGCTGGCCGTGCTCCACGCGGGTACGCAGGCTGACCACGCTGGCCCCGGCCTGGATGGCATTGCGCACCAGGTTCCAGACAGCCTGGGTGAGGCGGTCGGCATCCCCGAGGATCTCCGGGATGCTCGGGTCATAGTCGCGTTGCAGGCGCACCGACCAGCCGGCCTCGTTTTCCGCCAACCGCAGCACGCGCTCCAGCACGGCGTGGATGTTCAGGCGGTCATGCGGGCCTGCCGGCGCGGGCGAGAGCAGACGTTCGAGCAGCGTGTTGAGGCGTTCAATCTCCGCGCCGATCAGATCGATCAGCTCGCGCTCGTCCTCGTCGCGGTTCACCGCGCGGCGCGCCAGCAGCTGCGCGGCGCCCTTCAGGCCGGCGAGCGGATTGCGCAGCTCGTGTGCCAACCCCTTCAGGGCGGCGCTGAGCGCGCTGGGCAGCGCGTGCGTGGGATCGGGCGAGGGGAATTCATCCACCGGATGCGCTTCCAGCAGCCAGCCGCCATCGTCCAGGCGCGACAACCAGCCTTCGGCGAAATGCGGCGCTTCGCCTGGCAGGCCGATCGCCACGCGATGCAGGCGCAGCACGTCGCGCTCGTCGTTGTCGATGAAACGCGCCAGGGCGTCCCCCTCGATCTCCAGCGCAGCCAGCGGTTGGTCCAGGAAACGGCGGGCGCTGATGCCCAGCCAGCGCGCGAAAGCCGCATTGACCCCGAGTACCCGGCCGTCGGCGCCGGCCCAGGCGACCGGGGTGGCCAGGCTTTCCAGCAGCGGGGCGGACGCGTTCATCAGCATTGCACCAATGTAGTGCAAAGCCGGGCGCGCCGCGCTGAACCGTTTGTCGCGCCCGTCGCCCGGCGGACCTCAGGGCTGGCGGCGCTGCCGCAGCAGGGAATACAGGATGCGGGCGTCCTCGGCGTCGAGCTGGTCGCCCAGGTCGTCACGTCCGCGGAAATGGCGATGGAACGCGCGCGCGGCGTCGGCCGGGCTGTCGAGTGGATAGCCCACGGCCTGCAGGCCGAGCCAGGGATCGAAACCGGCGGGCGCGGCGGTGTCGACCGGGTCCGGCCATTCGCCGTAACCGGCCTCGGCGAGCTGCTGCCAGGGGAACCAGCGGCTGGGATCGACCTTGCGCGAAGGGGCCAGGTCGGCATGGCCGATGACCTGGCTGCGCGGAATGCGCAGGCGGGTGCACAGATCGTCGAGCAGGCGCAGCAGCGTGGCGACCTGTCCGGGCGGGAAAGGCGAGCGCCCGTCATTGTCCAGCTCGATGCCGATGGACGCGGAGTTGACGTCGCTGATCGTGCCCCAGCGCCCGGCGCCGGCATGCCACGCGCGATCGGCCTCGGAGACCAGCTGGTACAGCGAACCGTCCTTGCCCACCAGGTAGTGCGCGCTGACCTGCCCGCCGCTGTTGCGCGTGCGCAGGGTGTCCAGGCTCTGTTGCACCGAGTCCTGCTCGGTGTGGTGGATCACGATCAGCACCGGCTGGCGGGCATTGAAGTTCGACGACGGCACCCACTGCGCCATCGGGTTGCGCGGCGCATGCGCGCAAGCGGACAGCAGCAGGGCCAGGCACGGAAGCAGCAGGATGCGGAGCGCGCGGGTCATGCCCCATTGCACCGGCAGCGGCCCGGCAATGCAAGCCACGCGGCGCGCGGGAGGGAGACGACTCGCAGGGGCGGTGGCGCATATCGACCTCGACATCATGCGGTGCGGGATGGCCCTGCCCCCGGGAGCACATCCGTTGCAAACACCGCCGGGCCAGCGACCCGGCGGATACCCCGGCCCGCGCACGCGGCGCGGGCCGGCATTTCCCCTCAGGACTCGTAGGCCGATTCGCCGTGCGAGGTGATGTCCAGGCCCTCGCGCTCGGACTCTTCGCTCACGCGCAGGCCGAACACCAGCTTGGCGATCAGGAACGAGACCACCGACACCACGCCGACCCAGACCAGCGTGATCAGCACGCCCTCGGTCTGGATCCACACCTGCCCGAGCATGTCGTAGTCATCGCCCTTCTGGCCGCCCAGCGAGGCGGCGCTGAACACGCCGGTGAGGATGGCGCCGATGATGCCGCCCAGGCCATGCACGCCGAACACGTCCAGGCTGTCGTCGGCCTTGAGCAGGCGCTTGAGGCCGGTGACGCCCCACACGCACAGCACGCCGGCGATGAAGCCGATGGCGATGGCGCCGAACGGGCCGACGGTGCCGCACGCCGGGGTGATGCCGACCAGGCCGGCCACCATGCCCGACGCCACGCCCAGCGCGGACGACTTGCCCTTGATAATCTTCTCGGTGAGCGACCAGCCCAGCACCGCGGCGGCAGTGGCCAGCAACGTGTTGAGGAAGGCCAGGGCCGCACCGGCGTTGGCTTCCAGGTTGGAGCCGGCGTTGAAGCCGAACCAGCCCACCCACAGCAGCGAGGCACCGACGAAGGTCAGGGTGACGTTGTGCGGCTTGATCGCCTCGCGGCCGAAGCCGGTGCGCTTGCCCACGAAGTAGGCGCCGACCAGGCCGGCGATACCGGCGTTGATGTGCACCACCGTGCCGCCGGCGAAATCCAGCGCGCCCTTCTCGAACAGGAAGCCACCGGTCGCCCACACCATGTGCGCCATCGGCAGGTAGGCGAAGGTGAACCACAGCACCGAGAACAGCAGCACCGCGGCGAAGCGCGCACGTTCGGCGAACGCACCGACGATCAGCGCGCCGGTGATGCCGGCGAAGGTGCACTGGAACGCCACGAACACGAATTCCGGCAGCGCCACGCCCTTGGTGAAGGTGGCCGCCAGGGTGGTGACATCCACGCCCTTGAGCAGCGCCTTGTCGAGGTTGCCGATCCACGGGCCTTCGCCGGAGAACGCCAGGCTGTAGCCGTACAAGACCCACAGCACGCTGATCAGCGAGAACACCACCGCGACCTGGATCAGCACCGACAGCACGTTCTTGGCGCGCACCATGCCGCCGTAGAACAGCGCCAGGCCGGGCACGACCATCAGCAGCACGAGCAGGGTGGAGGTGAGCATCCAGGCCACGTCGCCCTTGTCGACGGTCGGCTCCGGCTCCGCGGCGGCCGGGGCTTCGGCGGCCGGTGCCGCGGTCGCGGCGGCGGCGTCGAGCGGTTCGCTCGTCACTTCCGGCGTCGGGGCCGGCGTGGTTTCGGTGGTGGGTGCCGGCGGCGCGGCGGTGTCCTGCGCATGCGCCGAGAACGCGGTGACCGCGAAGGCACTGAGCAGCATCATCAGGGAAACAGCATAGAACCGGGTCTTCCACCCGGCTGCGAGCACGTTCTTCATGTGGGCCTCCGGAAGGGTTAGAGCGCGTCCGCGCCGATTTCGCCGGTGCGGATGCGCACCACCTGTTCGACCGGGGTGACGAAGATCTTGCCGTCGCCGATCTTGCCGGTGCCGGCGGCGGACTGGATGGCCTCGACGACGGCATCCAGGCGCTCGTCGGTCACGACGGTCTCGATCTTGATCTTCGGCAGGAAGTCGACGACGTATTCGGCGCCGCGATACAGCTCGGTGTGGCCCTTCTGGCGACCGAAGCCTTTCACTTCGGTCACGGTGATGCCCGACACGCCTGCCTGCGAGAGTGCTTCGCGCACCTCGTCAAGCTTGAACGGCCGGATGATGGCGGTGATCAGTTTCATGCGCATACCCCGATGGTGGATGGAACCGGCCTGCGCGACGACGGCCGGCAACGACGTTCACCCGGATGCCTCGATGGCATCCCTTCAGCGCGGAGCGGCAGCGGGCCCCCGGCGAACACCTTCCTCGAAAGGACGACATCCACCATCGTGGGAGAGGGCGAAGGCCCGCGACCGGCATCCGGTCTCTCTTGCCCCTGGAAAAACGGATCTCTCCCGGTACAGCGTGATGCAGCGGTGTAACACCCTGCCGCCACGGCTCCCCAGCCGTGGAAGAGGGCGGCGACGACGAAGGTGGGAGGGGGAGCCTTCGTCGTCGCCAGTTGCACGGTGGATCAGATCGCGTAGTACATCTGGTATTCGAGCGGGTGCGTGGCCGCGCGGAACTTGGTCACTTCCTGCATCTTCAGTGCGATGTAGCCGTCGATGAAGTCGTCGCTCATCACGCCGCCGGCCTTCAGGAACTCGCGGTCCTTGTCCAGCGCTTCCAAGGCCTGGTCCAGCGAGGAGCAGACCTGCGGGATCAGCTTCTCTTCTTCCGGCGGCAGGTCGTACAGGTCCTTGTCGCTCGGCGCGCCCGGGTCGATCTGGTTCTTGATGCCGTCCAGGCCGGCCATCATCAGCGCGGTGAAGGTGAGGTAGCCGGACTGGATCGGGTCGGGGAAGCGCATCTCGATGCGGCGCGCCTTCGGGTTGGACACCCACGGGATGCGGCACGAAGCGGAGCGGTTGCGCGCCGAGTAGGCCAGCATGACCGGCGCCTCGAAGCCCGGCACCAGGCGCTTGTAGCTGTTGGTGCCCGAGTTGGCGAACGCGTTGATCGCCTTGGCGTGCTTGAAGATGCCGCCGATGTACCACAGCGCCAGCTGCGACAGGCCGCCGTAGCCGTCACCGGTGAACAGGTTGGTGCCGCCCTTGGCCAGCGACTGGTGCACGTGCATGCCCGAGCCGTTGTCGCCGACGATCGGCTTGGGCATGAAGGTCGCGGTCTTGCCGTTGCGGAAGGCCACGTTCTTGATGATGTACTTCATGGTCAGCAGCTCGTCGGCCTTCTTGACCAGCGAGCTGAACTTGGTGCCGATCTCGCACTGGCCGGCGGTCGCCACTTCGTGGTGGTGCACTTCGGTCTCGATGCCGACCTGCTCCAGCGTCTTGACCATTTCCGCGCGCAGGTCGTGCAGGGTGTCGGTCGGCGGGACCGGGAAGTAGCCGCCCTTCACCGCCGGACGGTAGCCGCTGTTGCCGCCCTCGATCTTGGCGCCGGTGTTCCAGGCCGCTTCTTCCGAATCGATCTTGAAGAAGGTGTTGCCCATTTCATTGGCGAAACGGACCGAGTCGAAGATGAAGAATTCCGGCTCCGGGCCGAAGAACGCCTGCTCGGCGATGCCGGAGGACTTCAGGTAGGCCTCGGCGCGCTTGGCGATGCCGCGCGGGTCGCGCGCGTAGCTCTGCATGGTGGCCGGGTCGAGGATGTCGCAGGTCAGCACGACGGTCGGGTCGGCGTAGAACGGATCCAGGTAGGCGGTGTCGGCGTCCGGCAGCAGGACCATGTCCGACTCGTTGATGCCCTTCCAGCCCGAGATCGAGCTGCCGTCGAACATCTTGCCTTCCTCGAACAGGGAGGCTTCCACGATGCTGGCGGGGAACGTGACATGCTGCTGCACGCCGCGCATGTCGACGAAACGCAGGTCGACGAACTCGACCTTGTTGTCCTTGATCAGCTTTTCAACGTTTTGCAGGGACATCGGATGCAACCTCGAGGGCTTGGTGACGGTGATGGCCAAGTGAAAGCAATCGGCGTGCCAAGTTTTTCGAGCGCGTAAGCGATTGATTCTAATAGGCCTCAGCGGCTTTTGGGTGCAATCCACGGCACCTATTTGGTGCATCGCCAACCCAATGCACCAAATTGGACCGCGCGCGGATGCTCTATGCTGGGGCGCCCCTTCCCCACCTCACCGCAACGATGTCCGACCTGCTTTCCGCCCTGCTGCTGGGCATCCTCGAAGGCCTCACCGAATTCCTGCCGGTCTCCAGCACCGGCCACCTGCTGATCGCCGAGCACTGGCTCGGCCGCCGATCGGACTTCTTCAACATCGTCATCCAGGCGGGCGCGATCCTCGCCACCACCCTGGTGCTGCGCAAGCGCCTGTGGTTCATGGCCACCCACCTGCACGAGCGCGACAACCGCGATTACGTGGCCAAGCTGGCGGTAGCCTTCCTGGTCACCGCGCTGGTCGGCCTGCCGGTGCGCATGGCCGGCTGGGAGCTGCCGGAAACCATCGTGCCGGTGGCCTGGGCGCTGGTGATCGGTGGCGTGTGGATGATCCTGGCCGAAAGCTGGGCCTCGCGCCTGCCACCGCGCGACGAGGTGACCTGGAAGGTCGCCATCGCCGTGGGCTTGGCGCAGGTGGTGGCCGGGGTGTTCCCCGGCACCTCGCGTTCGGCGTCGGCGATCTTCATCGCCATGCTGCTGGGCCTGAGCCGGCGATCGGCGGCAGCCGAGTTCGTGTTCCTGGTCGGCATTCCGACCATGTTCGCGGCAAGTGGCTATGCGTTCCTGGAGCTGGTGCGCCATGGCGGCATCGGCAACGAGAACTGGCTGGACGTGGGCGTGGCCTTCGCCGCGGCGGTGGTCACCGGCTTTGCGGTGGTGAAATGGCTGCTGGGCTACATCAAGACGCACCGCTTCACTGCATTCGCGGTGTACCGCATCGTGCTGGGCGTGGCGCTGTTGCTGTGGCTGCCCGCCGCGTGAAGCGGCGTCATCATCGTGGCTGAACCTCCTGCCGGGTATTCCATCGCGAACCCGGCAGGAGCCCGACCCATGAAAACGTACCCGTGGTTGTTATGCGCGCTGATGCTCACCGCCTGCCAGAAGCAGGCCGAGCCACCGGCCGAGCCCGTCGCCCCGAACACCCCGGCCCCCGGGGCGCCCGCAGCCGCCGCGCCGGTGACGCCCGCGACCACGGCGACACCGGCTGCCGCTGATGCGACCCCCGCGCTGGCCCGCTTCCACTGGCGGCTGTCCGAAGCCACCGATGGCCGTGGGCAGAAGCTGGCGGAACTGTTTGCCGGCGATCCCCCGATCCAGCTGGATTTTGCCGACGGCCGCGTCTCGGTCGACCACCTGTGCAACCGCATGTCCGGCGGATACACGCTAGCGGGCGACAAGCTCGCCTTCGGCCGGATGGCCTCCACGATGATGGCCTGCACCGACGCGGCGAAGACCGCGCAGGAGCGCGCCGCCAGCGAACTGCTCAGTGGCGAATACACGATGGCGCTCGACGCCGCCGCGCCTGCCCTGGTACTCACCCGTCGCGACGGCACCACGCTGCGTTTCGCCGGGCAGGAGACCGCGCAAAGCCGCTACGGCGAGGCCGAGACGGTGTTCCTGGAAGTCGCGCCACAGACTAAGCCCTGCCCGCATCCGCTGATGAAGGACAAGCAGTGCCTGCAGGTGCGCGAAGTCCGCTATGACGCGCAGGGCCTGCGCCAGGGCTCGCCCGGCGAATGGCAGAACTTCTACGACGACATCGAGGGCTATACCCACCAGGACGGGGTTCGCAACGTGCTGCGCCTCAAGCGCTACACCCGGCCGAACCCGCCGGCCGATGCGTCGTCGAACGTGTACGTGCTCGATCTGGTGGTGGAGACCGAGCAGGTGCGTTGAAAGGCGCCGCGGCCGAAGCCGCTCCTACAGTGCGTTACGCTTCCTGTAGGAGCGGCTTCAGCCGCGACGCGGGAAACTCAACCGGCCAACTTCGCGTTGAGCGTGTAGGTGCCCCACACGGTCGCTTCGCCCAGTACGTGCCCGTGCACGGCGCGCAGCACGTCGCCGGCGCTGAAACGCGGCGGCACGTCGAGCGTGGCCACGTCGAGCGCGAACAAGCGGAAGAAATAGCGGTGCAGGCGCTGGTCGTTGAACGGCGGATACGGGCCGTCATAACCGAAATAGTCGCCGCCCATCTTCGCGTCGCCTGCGAACCATTGCGTATAGCTGTTCAAGCCCTGGCGCGCGCCGGCCGGACCGCTGGGCGAGCGCTTGCCCTGGGCGGTGATGCCGTCGCTCGCGCTGCCGGCGGCGATCTCGCGCACGTCGGCGCCGATGTCCACCATCGCCCAGTGCACGAACTCGGTACGCGGCTGGTCCACCGGAATTTCCACGTCATCGCGGCCGACCAGTTCCGGCACGGTCGGCACGTCCGGGTCGATGCACAGCAACGCGAACGAACGCGTGCCGGCAGGCACGTCGTCCCACGCCAGCTGCGGGTTGCGGTTGCCGCCGAAGCCCGTCGGCACGCCCATGGCGAACTCGCCGGGAATCGGCTGGCCGTTCTGGAAGCTGGTGGTGGTCAGGCGCATGCGGGAATCTCCTTCGGGGAAAAGGGCGTCATTCGGCGGCGTAGCCGAGGCGCACGGCCACCGGCGTCAGCAGGGCGATCTCGTCGGCGAGCAGCGCGCGGTAATCGCGCCAGCGGCCACCGGCCATGCGTCGCGCGCCCAGCGACGGCAGCACCGGGAACGGCACGCCGAACGCCTGCTGGAGCACTTCGGCCACCGCTTGCGGGTTGTCTTCGATGCCATCCAGGCGCAGCAGCCTGTGCGGGTACAGATCCTGCTCGTGCAGCGTGGCCACCTGCGACAGGCTCTCCACCAGCCACTGCGCGGCCTCGCCGGCCGAATGCAGTGCCAGCGGTACCGGGGCGCCATAGGCCAGCCAATCCAGCAGCATGTCGCGCGGATCGCGCAGCACGATGGCCAGGCGGCCTTCCGGCAGGTACGGGCGCAGCGAAAGCAGCAGGCTGTTGTCCCACCACAGCAGCCAGTCGATCACGTTGCCGTCCTGGATGCCGCGCGCGGGCAGCGCCGCCTTGAAGCTGCCCGCCACCTGCGCCGCGCCGATCTTGCCCTTGGCCAGGTCCGGCACGGTGCGGTAGCTCTGCAGGGCGTCATCGGGCACCGGCTGGCCGAAGCGGTCGCGCCGCAGCACCGGGCTGGCGGCGGCCATGACCTGGGCCACGCGCTCGACGTGCGAACCCGGCGCGCCCCACAGGAACAACGGGCGCGCGGAAATTTCCGCCGGCACTTCGGCCAGCGCCGGCCATTGCGTGGGCTGGCTGGCTGCATGCGGCGGCAGCGGCAGGCGGTGCTGGGCCTGCTCGGCATGGAATTCCAGCCACGTCGCCAGCGCGGCGGCATGTTCGCCGGCGCGATCCTGCACCTGCGACAGCCAAGGGCGCAGCACGGTACGTTCGCGCTCGGGCAGTCCTTCGATCAGCGCCTGCACGCAGGCGATGGCGGCCGGCGGATCGCGTTGCAGCAGCGCCTCGACGATACGCTGCTCGCCGCTGATGCGGCCCGGCTCGATGGCCACGATCTGGCGCGCAACCATTTCGGCATCTTCGGCGCGGCCCTGCATGTCGTGGATGCGCATCAAGGTTTCCAGCGCGGGCAGGAACTCGGGCATGGACTCCACCCAGCGCTCGGCCACCTCGAGGGCTTCGGCGCCGCCCACCGGCGCCAGCGCCAGGCGGGCCACCCACACATCATGCGCGCGCGGCAGGCGCGAGAGCGTCGCATCCAGCACGTCGCGCGCCTCGTCGCTGGCGCCCAGCTGCTGCCAAGCCACCAGCAGCGGTTGAAGGACCGCGCGGTTCGGCGTCCCGCTTTCCAGCGCGCGACGCAGGTGCATCACGGCCTCGGCCGGCTGGCCGGCACGCAGCTGGTACTCGCCGGCAAGCCGGCGCATCGCCGGCGTGTCGCCGTCCGGCAGCGCCAGCACGCCGTTGATGGCGTCGATCGCGTCGCCCAGGCGGCCCTGCCGGAAGGCGAGCTGTGCCATGAACGCGCGCAGCTGGGTGCCGGGCGGCTGCATCTCGATGACGCGGGCGAAGGCGCGCTCGGCAAACGCGTAGTGCTCCTTGCCCAGATAGGCGAAGCCCAGCGCGAACAGCACCTGCGGATTGTCGGGCATCTGCTCGGCGGCGCGGCTCAACAGCACCAGTGCGCGGTCGACATCCCCGCGACGCAGCGCCACGATGCCGTCGATGGTCGATACCTGCGGGTGGTCGGGCTTCAGGCGCGCGGCCAGGCGGCTGACGCGGTCGGCCTCGTCGATGTCGGCGCGCGCGATGGCCAGATGCGCCTGCATCACGTAGGCCTCGAACTGGTTCGGGTCCAGCTCGGTGGTGCGGCTCAACGCCGCGCCGGCCGCGCCGGTTTCGCGCAACGCCAGCAGCAGCCCTGCCTGCATCAGGTGCAGGTCCGCATCCTCGGGCGCCAACGCAATGGCCTGGCGCAGCGTGGACAGTGCCTCCTCCGCCTGGCCCTGCTGTTGCAGGGACAACGCCAGCCAGCGCAGGGTGTCCGCGCGCTCGCCTTCGGTGGCCACCCACTCGCGGGCCAGGGCCACGGCGTCGTCGGCCGCGTTGCGGCGCAGGGCTTGGATGATCTGGTCTTGCATGGGGCGTCCGGCTCGGAGGGCAAACTCCTATTGTAACGACCGCGGCCGGCGCGCCCTGCTCAGTGGCCCGGACCGAGCCGCTCGGCGACCCAGCGCTCGGCGAATCCATCGCCGCGGGCATTCTCCAGGAAGCCGCAATGGCCGCCCCAGTGGGCGATCTCCAGGTGCGCGTTGGCCGGCAGGTGCCAGTGCTGGAAATCGTCGAACGGGATCACCGGGTCGTCCTCGGCCATCAGGATGTCCGAAGGCAGCTGCAACGGGGCCAGGCGGTCGCCGGCGATGGAGTAGCTGTCGAAATAGGCCTGCAGCGTGCCGTGCCGGGTGTGGCGTTCGGCCAGCCAGGCCATCAGGCCGCGCATGTCCAGCGCCAGGGTGGCGTCGTCGTAGTGGTGCTGCTCGGGAAACAGCGCGCGCTTGCGCAGCAGCGACTCGCGCCACTTGCGACGGAAGTACCAGTCGTAGATTTGCGGGCCGGCCGCGATGCTTTCCATCGTCCGGCCAGGATCGAGCAGCGGGCACACCGCGGCCACACGCTCCAGCGGCAACCCGGCGGCCGGCGCGCGCAGTGCCAGGCGCAGCACATGGTTACCGCCCAGCGAATAGCCGGCGGCCAGCAGGCGCGGCGAGGGAAAGCGGCGCCACAGGTCGCCGGCGGCATGCACCACTTCGTCGATGCGGTCGGAATGGAACAGGTCGACGTTGAGGTGGTGGGTGCCGCCGTGGTCGCGGAAGTTCAGCCGGAACACCTGGCAGCCCATGGCCAGCAGGCGCGCGGAGGTCATGCGCATGTAGCTGGAATCGGCGCTGCCTTCCCAGCCGTGCAGCAGCAGCACGGTGGCCCGCGGGGAGACGTCGCGGGGGACATCCAGCCAGCCCTGCAGGCGTACGCCATCGCCGCCGTCGAGGATATGCGAGGTGCTGGTGGCGCCACTGGCACTCATCAGTTGCTGCCCGCGTCGTCGTCGCAGCGCACTGGACCCCAGGACGGACTGCACGTGGGGATTACGCAACCAGCGTGGGGGCTGGTACTGGTCAGCGCTCAACATGGACAGCTCCCTGCGGCGTGGGGGTGCCGGAAAGAACGGTTGCGCGGGCGGGGCCGCAGCGCCACGGCGTCTCAGGACTCCATGGCCGCGACGATGCGCGCGCGGGAAGTTTCGGCGATGCGCCGGCGGCCTTCCACATCGTGGGCGGCGATCGGCTGCAGGAAATGGACCTCGGCGACCCGCGAAGGTTCGCCGAGCAGGCGCAGGAAATTGGCGAAGAAGCTCTCGCGCGCGCCGAAGGCCACGATGGTCTGGGCGTTGCCGTGTTCGCCATAGCGCAGGGCCACCGGCTGCACCGGCACCTGCGCCTCGACCGCGGCCTGGAAGATACGCGCGTGGAACGGGCCGACTTCCTCGCCGCCGCGGGTGCGGCCTTCCGGGAACACGCCCACCGACTTGCCTTCGCGCAGCCGCACGACCATTTCCTGCAGCACGCCACCGAGCGACTCGGTGCTGCCGCGCTGGTGGAAGATCGTCTGCCCGCGCGCGGCCAGCCAGCCGACGAGCGGCCAGCCGGCAATTTCGCGCTTGGCCACGAAGCCCATCACCCGCTGGCTGTGCAGGATGGAAATGTCGATCCAGCAGACATGGTTGGCCACGAACAGGGTCGGGCCGGGCAGCGGGGTGCCGTAGCGGCGCAGGCGGAAACCGAAGATGCGCATCAGGTTGCCCTGCCACCAGCGGATCATCACCTGCTCCAGGGTGTCGTCCGCGCCGAGGCGGATGCGCGCCAGTGCCGGCACCACGATGCAGGTCATGGTGACCGGCAACCCGAGGACCACGTGCAGGAGCAGCAGCGGCACCCGGTACAGGTACCGGAACCAACGCAGCGTGCCGCCGGCGTCGCGCGTAGCGGACAGGGATGACTCGCTCATTTCAGGGACGTTACCGGAAACGCGTGGGGAGGGAACGGGGCTATTGTGGCAGCACTGGCCGCCCCGCGCAGTCACATGGCCGGGCAGGCGTGTTCCAGCGGCGGCACGGCCCGCCGGCTCAGGCCGCGCCGGGGCGGGGCACCACCGCCAGGGTCAGGCGCGAGGCACAGACCCGGCGGCCCTGTTCGTCGACGATGCCGATCTCCCATACGTGCAGGCTGCGGCCCACGTGCAGGGCACGGGCGGTGCCGGTCACCTGGCCGTCGGTGACCGCGCGGATGTGGTTGGCATTGATCTCCACGCCCACGCACATCTGCCGGGCCGTATCCACGCACAGGTTGCCGGCGCTGCTGCCCAGCGTCTCGGCCAAGACCACCGAGGCGCCGCCGTGGAGCAGGCCGTAAGGCTGGCGGGTGCGGGCGTCGACCGGCATGGTGGCGCTGATCCAGTCCTCGCCGGCCGCGGTGAAGACGATGCCGAGGTGTTCAAGCATGTTGCCCCGGCTCAGGGCGTTGAGGGCGTCGATCGACACCGGTTCGCGGAACACCATGGTCAGTTCTCCTGGACCGCTAGAGGATGGGCACCAGCCCGGCACCGAAGGCGGTCAGCATGCGTACCAGCAGCCACTTCGGCCCGACGTTGACCTCGGGGAAGTCACCCACCGGCTGGTAGCACTGCAGGAACTTGGGGTCCTGTCGACGCAACGGCCAGGGGCACTCGGGCCCGGGCTTGAATTCATAGTTGGTGGCATAGCGCCAGGGCCACAGGTCGAGGATGGGCAATGCCTCGGACACCTTGCCGACGCTGTAGTTCAATCCCGACAGCACCGGTGGCTTGCCACGCGGCGCCACGACCCAGGAATTCTCCGGCTCCATGTCGCGCTCGATGCTGGCCGCCAGCGCCTGGGCGAACGCCGGATCGTCGATCACCACCGCGCCCTCGGTGTTGTAGTTCTCGCTGCGCGGGTCGAAGTTGTGGGTACCGATCACCCCGACCCGACGGTCCACCACCAGCGATTTGGCATGCAGGCCCATGCGCGCGCCCTCGCGGGTCACCGGCAGGGGGCGGGTCGACGGGCGGGTGCTGAGGAAGGAAGGCCGCGTCTCGGTACGCTGCACGCGCCGGTCGACCTCGCTGCCGTTCGCCTTGCGGTCGCGCGCGCGCTCGCTGCCACCCGGCGCGCCGCTGCTGCCGCGTACCGCATTGCCCACCGCGCTGCCGCCGACCACCCGATTTTCGCGGTTGCCGGCCGCCATGCCGCCCAGCGGCAACCGCACCAGGTTCTCGTAGTCGACCGGCGCATCGAGCGGGAACGGCTTGTACTCGTAGATATTGAAGCCCAGCTCGCGCAGGTTCCGCCGCTTGTACTTGTAGGACAGCGCGTAGACGATCGGGTTGTCGGTGGCCGCCAGGCTGTTGGTGGACACCACGATGCGCGGCGCCTGCTGGCGTGCGCGCAGGTCGCGGAAGATCTCCTGCGCGGGATCGGACAGCACCAGGTAGGGCGTCTGCAGGATCACTTCCTTCTGCGCGCCGGCGATCAGGCCGTCCAGTTCCGGCGCCGTGGACACCGCCTGTTTCGGATGCTCCTTGCGGTGCTTCTGCGGCAGGTCGGCCACGTACAACACCTTGCGCACCGGTAACGCGGTTTCGACGAAGCGTTCTGCTATGAAGCCGCTGTCGGCCGCTTCGTCCTGCACGCGCTTGATGCGGTCCGGGTGCAGGAACAGCGCCGGCGGCATGGCCGGCACGCCTTCGCGCAGCAATGTGCGCCCGACGTCGTTGAGCCGTTCGGCCGGCACGCTGCGCTGGGCGCGCCAGAACGCCTCGAAGTTTTCGGCCATGTGGCGCGCCTCCGGGCCGGCGACGATCACGTCGCGGTCGCGGAAGTTGTACTCGGCGTCCCAGTCGTAATAGTCGTCCTGGTAGTTGCGCCCGCCCACCACGCCGATGACGCTGTCGATCACCAGCAGCTTGTTGTGCATTCGCTGGTTGAAGCGGCGGAAGCAGCACAGCACGCTGCCGGCGTAGTCGAAGTAGTTGAGCTTGGCCTTGCCGAAGGTCGGGTTGTAGATGCGCAGCTGGAAATTCTCGTGGGCGCCGGACAGCGCACCGAGGATCTCCAGGTCCGAGATCGCCGACAGCTGGTCGATGAGCAGCCGCACCTTCACCCCGCGCCGCGCCGCGTCCAGCAGCGCATCCATCACCAGCCGGGCACTGTCGTCCTTGTCGAAGATGTAGGTCTGCAGGTCGATACTGCGGGTGGCGCTGTGGATCAGGTTCAACCGGGCGACCAGTGCTTCCTCGCCGTGGTCCAGGATGGTGGCGTAGTGGCGCGGCTGCGTGTCGGTGGACTCGGCCATCGCCTGGCCGCCCAGCGCGCGCAGCGGCGAGGGCTCGGCGCAGCGGTCTTCTCGCGCGCAGGTCAGGGTGGTTTCGCGCGCCGCGGCCGCGATCGCCGCCGCGCGGTCGCGCTGGCTGTGCGACAAGCCGGCGCAACCGCTGGCCGTCAGCATCAAGGCCAGCGGCAGCAGGCACCTCCAGAGGCGATTCACGGTCCGGGCGCCTCCTGCAGACGCGCACGCAGGATGAAGGTCACCCTGTCGCCCAGGGCCACCTGCCAACTGTCCATTCCATAGCGTCCACGCAGGACGGTACCGCGACTGATCACATCGCAATCATACCCGGCGCGCGGGCACTCGGCCGGCATCACGGTCAGCGTCTCGGTGTGGCTGATGCCGCGAATGCTCAGCCGGCCGACGATGTCGCCGCCGCGCACCGTCATGCCCGGGTCATAGGGCTCGGAGTCGAATTCGACCAGCGGGAAGCGCTCGACGTCGAAGAATTCCTCGCCGCGCATCCAGGCGGTATAGCGCGGCTTGCCGGGGATCTCGACCTGGCGTGCGTCCATGCGCAGGCGCACCTGGTGGCGGCCGTCGGCCAGCTTGAGCACCTCGCCGTCGAAGCGCGGGAACACGCCTTCGATCTTCTGGCCGAAGCGGGTGCGGATCTCGAAGCCGCAACGCGAGCGCGCCACGTCCAGCGCCAGGCGCTGGGCACCGGCCGGCGTCACCGGCGCCGCGGGTTGCGCGGCGACCGGCCACGCCCACAGCAGCGCCAGGCCCAGGCAGGCCGCGCGTGCGGGCGTCAGGGCCACCAGAAGGCGGTCAACCGGGCGATGCCCGGCTCGATGGCCGCCTCCAGCGGCAGCGCCAGCAATGCCACCGACGCGGTGGGCATGCCCCGGTAATCGCCGGACTGGCCGCTGTGCATCAGCGCCACCAGCCGTTCCAGGCCCGGATTGTGGCCGACCACCAGCAGGCGCTCGCATTCGCGGTGTTCGTCAACCAGCGCGGCCAGCGTGCCGGGCGTGGCTTCGTAGATGCGCTCTTCCAGCCGTTGCTCGATGTAGCCGGTGAGGCCGAGCACGGCTTCCAGGGTTTCGCGGGCACGGCGCGCCGGCGAGCACAGGACCCGGTCGGGCACCAGTCGCTGCTCGCGCAGCCAGGCCCCGGCGGCCTCGGCCTCGGCCAAGCCATGGGGTGAGAGGGGACGGTCGAAATCGGCCTGGCCCGTGTCGGCCGGTTCGGCGTGGGCGTGACGCAGCAGGATCAGTTCGCGCATGGGCTTTCCGTCAGGGATGGATCAGGCCTTGAGCCATTTCAGCAGCGGTTCCCAGTCCTGCTGGTGTTCGCGCACCTGGGCCGAGCGATAGTCGAACAGGCTGCGCCCCAGGCCGGCCAGCACTACGTAGGCCTGGGTATCGCGCAGTTGCGCGACCAGTGGGTACGGCCAGCCGCCGATCATCTCCACGGCCTGCTGGGTGGTCTGCGTCCAGGGCTTGCTGCGGTTGAGCACCAGCCCCACCGGCAGCTTGCGCTGGTGGATGCGCGGCACCTTGGCCAGGGTGTTGAGGAAGCCGACGACCGCCTCGATGTCCAGCGCCGAGGCCATCACGGGCACCACCACCGCGTCGGCGCGCTCCAGGAAGGGGGTGAGGTCGTCGGCCATGGCGCCGGCCGGGGCGTCGATGATGAGCTGGTCGGCATCGTCGGGCAGGTGGGCGTCCCACTGCCGGCGACGGGTGGCGTCGATCGGCAGGACCGCGCTTTCCAGGCCGGCGCGGCGTTCGGCCCAGCGCATGGAGGAGTGTTGTGGATCTGCATCGGCCAGCACGGTGCGCCGGCCTTGCAAAGCGGCATGGGCCGCCAGATTGGTGGCGATCGTGGTCTTGCCGACCCCGCCCTTGGAGCCGGCTACCAGGAACGTCTTCATGCACGCCTCGCTTGGCCTGAACCTGCGCCGAGCGTACACCGGGGCCCGGTGAGGGGATAGTCGAGGCGCGCGCGTTCCGTCCTGCCGCCCGGCCCTGCTATGTTGGCGCCCGCAAAGGAGCGCCCATGAGTGAGCTGCAGGACCTGACCGCGCTGATCCGCGCGAGCACGCCGTTGATCGTCATCGAGACCCAGGAGGAGCAGCGCATCGTCGACCTGTTCCGGCAAAGCCTGATGCAGGTATGGCGCGCCCTGTACCGCTGGACGATCACCGAGGGCCTGCGCCGGATCGACATGGACCGCGAGGACCCGGCCGAAGGCCCCCCGGACGCCAGCGCGGTGCTGCAGATGATCCGCCAGGCCGACCAGCGCGGCGTCTACCTGCTGCTCGACCTGCATCCCTACCTCGGCTACGCCTCGCACCAGCGCCTGCTGCGCGACATCCTCGAACGCCGGCACTGCGAACCGCACGTGCTGGTGATGATCGGCGCCAAGGTCGAGTTGCCGCCGGAACTGGAGCCGCTGGCGACCCGCTTCAGCCCGCACCTGCCGGACGCCCACGCGCTGCTGAAGATGCTGCGCGAGGAAGCGGCCGACTACGCCCGCGAACACGGCGGCCGCCGCGTGGAGGTGGACAGCGAAGTCGCCCAGCAGATCCTTCGCAACCTCAAGGGCCTGGGCCTGCGCGATGCCCGGCGTATCGCCCGCCAGCTGATCTTCAACGATGGCGTGCTTGGCCAGGACGACCTGCCGCAGCTGGCGAGGCTGAAGTTCGAACTGCTCAACCGCAGCGGCCACCTGCACTACGAGTACGACACCGCCGGCTGCGACGACGTGGCCGGCGCGGCGCGGCTCAAGCGCTGGATCGGCCAGCGCCGCGCCGCGTTCGGCGGCGCCCCGCCGCCGGGGCTGGATCCGCCGCGCGGCGTGCTCCTGCTGGGCGTGCAGGGCTGCGGCAAATCCCTGCTGGCCAAGGCCATTGCCGGCGGCTTCGGCGTGCCATTGCTGCGCCTGGACTTCGGCACGCTCTACGCCAAGTACCACGGCGAGACCGAACAGAACCTGCGCGCGGCGCTGGCC
>JAEWJB010000001.1 GCA_023386795.1 Pseudomonadota bacterium | reverse complement strand
TTTCGGGACCGTAGGCGACATGGATGTCGCCTACGAGCCTCCATGGATGGATTCACGGCGTGTCCCGAAACGGTCCCGCCCCCGCAGGCCGCGCGCGATCCCTGCGAGCCGATCCACCTCGAAGGCCAAACCACCCACCCCCACGCAGCACCCACAAACAAAAAGGGCGGCCACCGGCCGCCCCACAAAAAAACCCTTCTCCCTCAAACCAACTTGCCGCGAATAGTCTCGCGAAGCGCCTGCAGATCCTTGGCGAACGTATCGATGCCGGTAGAGAGCTTCTCGGTTGCCATAGGGTCAGCTGCCAGATCCTTGGCGAACTTCGCCGAATCGATCGCCACCACGGCAGCGCCGTCCGCTGCCACCGGCGAGAGCTTGCGCGGCAACTCGCCATGATCCTCGTCGAGCTTCTCGAGCAGGTCCGGCGAGATGGTCAGCCGGTCGCAGCCGGCCAGTGCCTCGATCTGCGCGGTGGAACGGAACGAAGCGCCCATCACCACGGTCGAGGAGCCGCGCTTCTTGAACTCGTTGTAGACCCCGCGCACGAACTTCACGCCCGGGTCTTCGTCGATGTTCGCAGGCGTCTGCCCGTTGGCCACGTACCAGTCCAGGATGCGGCCCACGAACGGCGAGATCAGGAACACCCCCGCCTCTGCGCATGCCAGTGCCTGGGTCTGGTTGAAGATCAGCGTCAGGTTGCAGTCGATCCCGTCCTTCTGCAGCTGGCGCGCCGCCTCCACGCCTTCCCACGTCGCCGCCACCTTGATCAGGATCTTCTCGCGCGGCACGCCGCGCTCTGCATACATCTGGATGAACTTGTGCGCCTTGGCGATCGTGGCCGCCGTGTCGTGCGCCAGGTCCGCATCGACCTCGGTCGACACGCGGCCCGGCACCAGGGCCGCCAGCATCGTGCCCACGCCCACCGTCAGGCGGTCGGCCACTTCATTGACCACTTCCTCGCCGCCACCCTGCTGCTTGCCCCAGGCCAGCTCGCGCTCGATCAGCTCGGCATAGACGGGCAGGTCCAGCGCCTTCTTCACCAGGGTCGGGTTGGTGGTGCAGTCCACCGGCTTGAGGCGCTTGATCGCATCGTAGTCGCCGGTATCGGCCACCACCACGGACAGTTCACGGAGCTGGGCCAGCTTGGAAGATTGCGAAGTCATCATCGGTTCTCGCGAAACGGAGGAATACGGAAAGGAAAACGGAACCACGGGGGTCGTTACGTTAGCGCGCCTAGCGATGGAAGTCGCCCGCCGCCTCCGGCTGGTAGTGCACGGCGCGCACGCGCAGCCGCAGCGGACGGCCACCGGGGGCCTGCCAGTCGATCGATTGGCCCACCGACAGGCCCAGCAGCGCGCTGCCCACCGGCGCCAGTACCGAGACGCGGCCGCGCTCGACATCGGCTTCCTGCGGGTAGACCAGGGTGAGGGTATGGGGTTCGTCGTGAAGCTCGTCGATGCATTCCACGCGCGAATGCATGGTCACGACGCCAGGGGGAATGTCTTCGGGCGGCAGGACCTGGGCGCGGCCCAGTTCGCCGGAGAGCGCGATCGCGGCCGGCAGCCGGCTCAGCGCAGGGGATTCAAGCAGGGCCTCGAGGCGGGCCACGTCACGGCTGGAGAGGATGATCGAAGGCGGCAAGCCGCTGTTGTGCAGAGTATTCATGGATTCGTCCTGTGGATGAAAGCGGGCGGCCCGCAAGGCCGCCCGGTGTCCATTGTCGGAAGAATCACGTGCGGAAGGAACCGCCGGCAACCGATGGGTTCAGCTGTTCGCCCGAACCCGCGCGGAGGGGGCCACGCTGCCCGCCACCGCCGGAGATGGCGGGGTATCGCGGTGGCCGGTCACGGCGCCGTCCAACTGCAGCAGGTGCGGCGGCAGTTCCTTGAACAGCTGTGCCAGCCGCTCCAGGAATTCGCCCATCGCCGAGCTGCGACGCCACACCAGCGCAATGCGCCGGCTCGGCGGGCGCTCGGCATCGAAGCCAATCAGTTGCACGTTCTCCGACCGCGCTACGGGCGGCTTCACCGCCAGCAGCGGCAACAGCGTCACGCCGACGTTGGCCGCCACCATCTGCCGCAGCGTTTCCAGGCTGGTGGCCTGGAATTCGGATTTCTCCAGCGCCCCTGCCAGGTGGCAGACGTCCAGCGCCTGGTCGCGCAGGCAATGGCCGTCTTCCAGCAACAGCAAGCGCTGCTCGGACAATTCGTCCAGGCTCAGCGACTGGCGGCGCGACAGCGGATGGCTGTCCGGCACCGCCAGCACGAACGGCTCCTCGAACAGGAATTCGGCGTGCAACTGGTCATCGTGGATCGGCAACGCCAGTACCGCCGCATCCATCCGGCCTTCGCGCAGCTGGCGCAGCAACTGGTCGCTCTTTTCCTCGATCAGCAACAGCTCCAGCTGTGGGAAGCGCTCGCGGATGCGCGGCACCACGTGGGGCAGCAGGTAAGGACCCAGCGTAGGGAAGATGCCCAGCCGCACCGTGCCAGCTTCCGGGTCCTGGCTGCGGCGCGCGGCCTCTTTCATCTGCTCGACCTCGGCCACGATGCTGCGCGCGCGGCTGGCAGCCTCGCGGCCGGCTGGCGTGAGCATCACCTTGCGCGGCGCGCGTTCGACCAGCGGCACGCCGAGTTCGTCCTCCAGCTTCTTGATCTGGGTGGACAGGGTCGGCTGGCTGACGAAACAGGCCGCCGCCGCGCGGCCGAAATGCTTGTGATCGGCCAGGGCGACCAGGTACTTGAGATCACGCAGGTTCATCTGCAGAGCCTCTATGGGGAGCGCGTGGTACGGCGGAGGACAACCACGCCCGGGGACAGCTTACGCCCCCGCGCGCCGTGGCGGCCAGCGACATGCCGTCGCGGGCCGCCCGTGCGTGGCGGTCAGGCCGCCTCGGCGACCGCACCCGTGGCCTTGGGTGCGGTGCTGCGGATCAGGTGGTCGAAGGCACCCAGCGCCGCAGTCGCGCCCTGGCCCATGGCGATGACGATCTGCTTGTAGGGCACGGTGGTGGCGTCGCCAGCGGCGAACACGCCCGGCACGTTGGTCTGGCCGCGATCGTCGATGACGATTTCGCCACGCGGTGAGAGGGCCACCACCCCCTTGAGCCACTCGGTGTTCGGCAGCAGGCCGATCTGCACGAAGATGCCCTCCAGCTCCACACGATGCGAATCGCCGCCCGCGCGGTCCTTGTAGACCAGTCCGGTGACCTTGTTGCCGTCACCCAGCACTTCGGTGGTCTGTGCGCTGGTGATCACGCGCACGTTGCCGAGGCTGCGCAGCTTGCGCTGCAATACTTCGTCGGCGCGCAGCTTGTCGTCGAACTCGAACAGGGTGACGTGCGAGACGATGCCAGCCAGGTCGATGGCGGCCTCGACACCCGAGTTGCCGCCGCCAATCACCGCCACGCGCTTGCCCTTGAACAACGGGCCATCGCAGTGCGGGCAATAGGCCACGCCCTTGTTGCGGTATTCGTTCTCGCCCGGCACGTTCATCTGCCGCCAGCGCGCGCCGGTGGAGAGCACCACCGTGCGCGACTTCAGCACCGCGCCGTTGGCCAGCTTCACCTGCACCAGGCCGTCGTCGCCGGCCGGCACCAACGCTTCGGCGCGCTGCAGGTTCATCACGTCCACGTCGTAGTGGCGCACGTGCTGCTCCAGCGCGGCGGCCATCTTCGGACCTTCGGTTTCGGTGACCGAAATGAAGTTCTCGATTGCCATGGTATCGAGCACCTGGCCGCCGAAACGCTCGGCCGCCACGCCGGTGCGGATGCCCTTGCGCGCCGCATACACGGCCGCAGCCGCGCCGGCCGGGCCGCCGCCCACCACCAGTACGTCGAACGGCGACTTGGCGTTGATCTTCTCCGCGTCGCGCTGGCCGGCATTGGTGTCGAGCTTGGCGACGATCTGCTCCAGGTTCATGCGGCCCTGGTCGAACACCTGGCCGTTGAGGAACACGGTCGGCACCGACATGATCTGGCGCGACTCGACTTCTTCCTGGAACAGCGCGCCATCGATGGCGACATGCTTGATGTTCGGGTTCAGCACCGCGGCCAGGTTCAGCGCCTGCACCACGTCCGGGCAGTTCTGGCACGACAGCGAGAAGTAGGTCTCGAAGACGTATTCGCCTTCCAGGTTCTTCACCTGTTCGATCACTTCCGGCGCGGCCTTCGACGGATGCCCGCCCACCTGCAGCAGCGCCAGCACCAGCGAGGTGAACTCGTGGCCCATCGGCAGGCCGGCGAAGGTCAGCGAAATGTCCTGGCCCGGGCTGTTGAGGCTGAAGCTGGGCGTGCGCGCCCCGGCATCGCGGCGCACCTCCAGGCCGATCACATCGCTCAGCGCCTTGATCTCGTTGAGCATCTCCAGCATTTCCTGCGACTTCGCGCCGTCATCCACCTGCGCGGTGATGTGCACCGGGCGGGTGAGGCGCTCGAGGTAGGACTTCAGCTGGGTTTGCAGATTCGTGTCCAACATGGGATTCAGCTCCTGTCGATCGGCAAGGGGAGGGCATGGCGTCTATGCCGCAGGGCATACGCCGACGTGGGGGAAGGGGTGAACCGCAACCGGCGACGTGCCGGCAGGCGGGAGAGAGAGCGCCATGCCGGCGCGCACCGGTTCCGGTTCACCCCCGCCCCTGCAAGCAGGGACGGGTGTGTTGCCTGCCCCGCGAACGGGGCAGGCAATGATCAGCCTTAGATCTTGCCGACCAGGTCCAGCGACGGCGCGAGGGTCTTCTCGCCTTCCTTCCACTTGGCCGGGCACACCTCGCCCGGATGAGCGGCGACGTACAGGGCAGCCTTGACCTTGCGCAGCAGTTCGTTGGCATCACGGCCGATGCCCTCGGCGGTGATTTCCACGGCCTGGATGACGCCGGCCGGGTCGATGATGAAGGTACCGCGGTCGGCCAGGCCAACGCCCGGGCGCATCACTTCGAAGTTGTTGGTGATCGTGCCGGTCGGGTCGCCGATCATCGCGTACTTGATCTTGCCGATGGCCGGCGAGCTGTCGTGCCAGGCCTTGTGCGAGAAGTGGGTGTCGGTGGACACCGAGAAGACCTCCACGCCCAGCTTCTGGAACTCGGCGTAGTTCTCGGCCAGGTCTTCCAGCTCGGTCGGGCACACGAAGGTGAAATCGGCCGGGTAGAACACCACCACGGACCACTTGCCCTTCAGGTTGGCATCGGAGACTTCGATGAATTCACCATTCTGGTAGGCGGTCGCCTTGAACGGCTTGATTTCGGTATTGATCACGGACATTGAACTTCCTCTTTGTTGCCAATGGTCTGGGGGAGTGGAACAAGGGTGATAGTAGAGAGGATCGATAGATTGCTCAAATCGATTGATGGAATTAGATAGATAGTCACGGTCTATCAAAACCCAAGAGCCGGTCTCGCGCGCTGGGCGGACCTGTCTCCACGGGATAATGGCGATCCTGTATTTCCCAAGAGTGACCCGATGTCACATCTGCCCGAGGCGCTGTTGCGCCTGGCGATCGAGCGTATCGATCGTGCCGACGCCGAAGCCCTGCTGTTGCATGCGCTGGGGCGCGACCGCGCGTGGCTGTTCGCTCATGGCCGCGAGCCGGTGTCCGGGCCGGTGGCCGAGGCCTTCGCGGCGCTGGTGGAGCGCCGTGCGGCCGGTGAGCCCGTCGCTTACCTGACGGGCCACCGTGGATTCTGGACGCTCGACCTGGCGGTGACGCCCGCCACGCTGATTCCGCGCCCAGAAACCGAGCTGCTGGTCGAGCTGGCACTGGAACGGATCGACACCACGCCCGGACGCCGCATTGCCGACCTGGGGACGGGCAGCGGCGCGATCGCCCTGGCCCTGGCCAGCGAGCGGCCGCAGGCCCGGATATGGGCCACGGATGCCAGCCCCGCGGCGCTGGCCGTGGCGCGCGCCAACGCGCAGGCCAACGACCTGGGCCGCATCGACTTCCGCGAAGGGCCCTGGTGGGCGCCGCTGGCCGGCGAGCGGTTCGACCTGGTTGCCAGCAATCCGCCCTACATCGCCGCCGATGACCCGCACCTGTCACAGGGCGACCTGCGCTTCGAGCCGGCGACCGCGCTGGCGGCGGGTGCCGATGGCCTGGACGACATCCGCCAGATCGTCGATGGCGCGCCCGCGCACCTGCAACCGGGGGGCTGGCTGCTGTTGGAGCATGGCTGGGACCAGGGCGAGGCGGTGGCTGCGTTGCTGGCCGGGCGCGGCTTCGTGGGCGTGACCACGGTGCAGGACCTGGAGGCGCGCGACCGGGTCACCCTGGGTCGTTGGCCGGGCTGAGCGCGGCGCGGGCTAAAATCCGGGTTTTCCGAAGTGGACACGCTGAACATGCGCACGCTGTATCCGGAGATCGAACCCTTTGCCACCGGCACGCTGAAGGTGGACGACCGCCACACGCTGTACTTCGAGCAGTGCGGCAATCCGCAGGGCAAGCCGGTGGTGCTGCTGCATGGCGGCCCGGGCGGTGGCATCAGCGCCAAGATGCGCCGCTTCCACGACCCGGCCAAGTACCACATCGTGCTGTTCGACCAGCGCGGCTCGGGCCGTTCCACCCCGCACGCGGACCTGGTGGACAACACCACCTGGGACCTGGTGGCCGATATCGAGAAGCTGCGCGAAAAGCTCGGCATCGCGCGCTGGCAGGTGTTCGGCGGCAGCTGGGGCTCGACCCTGGCGCTGGCCTATGCGCAGAAGCATCCGGAGCGTGTCACCGAACTCGTGCTGCGCGGCATCTTCATGCTGCGCCGCTGGGAGCTGGAATGGTTCTACCAGGAAGGCGCCAACCGTCTTTTCCCGGATGCGTGGGAGCACTACCTCAAGGCGATCCCGCCGGTGGAGCGGCATGACCTGATCTCCGCCTTCCACCGCCGCCTGACCAGCGAGGACGAATCGGTACGCCTGGCGGCCGCACGCGCGTGGAGCGTGTGGGAAGGCGCGACCAGCTTCCTGCGCGTGGATTCGGACTTCGTCAGTGGCCATGAGGACGCGAAATTCGCGCTCGCGTTCGCGCGCATCGAGAACCACTATTTCGTCAATGGTGGCTTCTTCGAGGTCGACGACCAGCTGCTGCGCGACGCGCCCCGCATCGCCGATATCCCCGGCGTGATCGTGCACGGCCGCTACGACGTGGTGTGCCCGCTGCAGAACGCGTGGGACCTGCACAAGGCATGGCCGAAGGCGAAGCTGGAGATCACCCCGACCGCCGGCCACTCCGCTTTCGAGGCCGAGAACGTCGACGCGCTGGTACGCGCTACCGACGCTTTCGCCTGATCGACCTGTGCGCCACCGCGATGGCGCGTGGCGTACACCGGCACCGGCGGATTCGCCGGTGTCCCGTGCCCTGGCAGCGGGCGATCGCGTGATCGCCGGGGCTTCCCGGCCGTGTGGCACGCGCACCCTGGCTGTCCCGCCGTGACGCGGACATCCGCGCGATCACGTCATGCAACGTGCGAGCTTTCCCCGCCGAACCGCGCCGCCAACGGCGGCAGCAAGCGCGCCAGCCGCTGCGCCCACAGCAGCTGTCCGGCCTCGTCGGCAATCAGGTCCTGGCGAATCTCCAGCTCCACGTGCACCAGCCCGCGGCCTTCGCCGTACACCGGCACCGCATAGTCGCTGGTGTCGCTCACCGCATAGGGCTGGTTGTCGCCGACCACCAGGTCGCCCTCGGCCTGCAAGGCGTCGCGCAGGGCGTGCGCCAGGCGCGTATCGCGGTGGTACAGCACCCCGACGTGCCACGGGCGCGGCACGCCGGCCATCGCCGGGGTGAAGCTGTGCATCGCCACCAGCAGCGTCGGCTGGTGGCTGGCCGCGCGCGTGTCCAGCGCCTGCACGATGCGCTGGTGATAAGGCGCGAAGATCTCGTCGATGCGCTGCTGCCGCGCACGCGCATCCAGGCCCGCGTTGCCGGGCACCTCGGTGCCGTCGCTGCGTTCGGCGATCAGCGTGGGCGAGGCGTGCGGGCGATTGCAGTCGATCACCAGGCGCGAATACACCTGCGTGATCGCCGTGGCGTCGAGCAGCTCGGCCAGTCGCGCGGTGGTGCCGGCGATGCCGATGTCCCAGCCGATGTGCCGGTCCAGCTCGGATTGCGGCAGCCCCAGGTTCCCCAGGGCGCGCGGCACGCGTTGCCCGGCATGGTCGGCGATCAGCAGCCACGGCGAGGTGCCGGCTGCGTTGTGCACCACGAATGGCGAGGGATCGTCCGCGCCCAGCAGCGGACCCGCGTCGGCTTCAGTCACGCGGCGTGCCGTCCAGGTGATGTTCGATCATCCACAAGCCGGCCCACAGCTTGGCGTCGAGCTCGTAACCTTCGGCCATCTTCTCCACCAGCCACGCGGCCGCGCGCTGGCGAGGGATTTCGTGCACGGTGATGTCCTCGCTCTCGTCGCCGCCACCGGTCCCGACGCGGCTCAGCCCGGTCGCGCGCACGAAGGCGATCTTCTCGTTGCTGGCGCCGGAGGAAGTGGGGCCGATCAGCAGCACCTCGGCCTGCGCCGCGGTCCAGCCGGTTTCCTCTTCCAGCTCGCGCACCGCCGAGACCTCGATCGACTCGCCGGCGTGGATGTCGCCCACCAGCCCGGCCGGCATCTCGATCGTGCGCGCCTGTACCGGCACGCGGAACTGCTCGACGAACAGCACGTTGTCTTCCGGCGTCACCGCGATGATGATCGCGGCCAGGCCGCCGGCATGCACCCGCTCGGAGTACTCCCAGGTGCCGCGCACGACCATGCGCTGGTATTTGCCTTCGTAGACGACCCGGGGTTGTGCATCGTTGGGTTTCATGGGGCTTCCATCGAGGGAGAAGTCGGGAGCGGATGGCCGGCGGCGGCGTGCAGGCGGCGTCGCGTCATCGGGCCGAAGCGCAGCGTCTCGCACAGGCCGGCGAGCATGTCGGCGTCCCCTGACGCGCGATCGAAGCCGGAGGCAGGCAAGCCCAGCGGCGCGTGCAGCGCCACGGTGGTGAGCTGGCGCCACAGCAGCGCATGCTCACGTTGCTCGCGCAGCCGCACCGCCATCTGCGCGGCGCCGCGCAGGCGCAGGAACGGCACCTCGTCAAGGCGGGAAAGCAGCGCATCGAGGCTGCCGAAATGCGCCAGCAGCACCGCGGCCGACTTGGCGCCGATGCCGGTGACGCCGGGAATGTTGTCCACTGCGTCGCCGCACAGCGCCAGGTAGTCGGCGATCTGGTGCGCGTGCACGCCGTGCCGCGCCTTGACCCCCTCCATGCCCCAGCGCAGGCCGCGCGCGAAGTCCCACTGCTCGTCGTGCTCGAACAGCAACTGGGAGAGATCCTTGTCGGCCGAAACGATCACGCCGCGGAAATCCTGCGCACGCGCGGCATGCAGTGCGCTGCCGATCAGGTCGTCCGCCTCGTACTCGTGGTGTGCCAGCACCGCCAGCCCCAGCGCGGCGCACAGCGCCTTGCAGTGGGCGAACTGGCGGCGCAGTTCCTCCGGCGCCGGTTCGCGATTGGCCTTGTAGGCCGGATACAGGCCATGGCGGAAACAGCTGTCCAGCGCCTCGTCGAAGGCCACCACCACGTGCTGCGGGCGCTCGCGTTCGACCAGGTCGAGCAGGAAACGCGCGAAGCCGTGCACGGCGTTGGTCGGCCAGCCCTGCGCGTCGCGGAACTCGTCCGGCATCGAATGCCAGGCCCGGAACACGTACAGGCTGGCGTCGACCAGGTACAACGTCCGCCGCGCCGGGCTCAAGGACGGCGCGTTCACGGCCGATAAGCCTGAATGGGTCATGGCACCCAATCTTCGAGCAATGCCGACGGATCTGGCCGCTCGCGTTCCGGCGCGGCCAACCGCGGAGTCCCGATATGGATGAAACCAGCGATGCGCTCGTGTTCGGACAAGCCCAGGTGGGTGGCCACGACCGGGTCGTAGGCCATCCACGCCGTGAGCCACTGCGCGCCGAACCCATAGGCCTGCGCGGCCTGCAGCAGCGCGAAGCAGACGCACCCCGCCGTGAGCAGTTGTTCCTGTTCGGGCACCTTGTGCCCCGGCTGCAGGCGGGCGACGACGGTGATCACCAGCGGGGCGAAACTGAATCGTTGCCGATCCTTTTCGATGGCGGCGTCGGGCGCGCCGGGATCGCGTTCGCGCGTGCGGGTGGCCAGGATTTCGCCGAGCTTGTGCCGCGAATCACCGGCGATGCGCACGAATCGGAACGGGACCAGCTTGCCGTGGTCGGGCACGCGCACCGCCGAGGTCAGCATGCGCAGCAAAGTGGCCTCGTCCGGCCCCGGCTCGCCGAGTTGTCTGGAAGGCACCGAACGGCGTTCGTCGAGTGCCTGCAACGAATAAAGTGTGTGCATAATCCCACTTTAGAACCGCAATGGCCCGATTATAGACGGCCATCGGGTACCGCTATCGGGGGGCAGCGGCAGCCATATGGCGCGCGCGTGTTCCGGTGGGCGGTCGCTTCCACCGCCTACCCATTCGCGCGTCCATGACGATCCATTCGTTGTCCGAAGAGCTCCCCAGCCGTAACCCCCAACTGCTCGAGCAGGTCCGCGAGTCGGTCCTCGTGCCGTTGGCGGCGGCTTTCATGGAAGTGCAGGACGTGCTGGCCGAGGCGCTGTTCCGCCAGGCCGAGCGCGTCAGCGCCGGGCAGAACGATTACTTCGAGGCCATCGAGCTGCTGCGTCGCCAGCGCGAGCGCGTGACCGCCGGCTTTCGCGGCCACCTCGCCAAGGCATGGCAGGCGCTGGAGAGCGGTCGTCCGCTGTCGGTCGAACGCACGCTGGCCAAGGGGCCGCAGGACCTGACCCTGGTGCCGGAGCACGAGCTGGATGTGCGTCTGGCCGTGCGCAACCTCGCCGGCTCGCTGCAGCATCGCTGGCGCCCGGAACTGATGCGGCTCAACCGCTATCTCGGCTTCATCGCCGGCGGCGTGCGCATCGACGCCGACAACAATCCGTTCGGCCCCGAACACCTGGGCACCGCCGTGTACGCCGCCTTCCAGGACCTGACCCTGGCCCCGCGCGTGCATCTGGCGATCATCAAGGTGTGCGAGCAGCAGCTCGGCGACCGCGTCGGCCACCTGTACGCGGGCCTGGAGAAGTCGCTGGCCGAGATCACCCGGCTGCGCGACCTGCCGGCCGCCCGTGCGCGGCGCCAGGCGATCCCGCAGGCCGGCACGCCCGAAGCGATGCCGGCGCCGGATTGGATCGCGCGCTTCTTCTCCGACTGGTCGGGCGGGCGTACCAGCCTGGCCTCGGCGACTGCCATCGACGTGCATGCCCGCGAGGAGCATGACGTGCTGCCACCGGCCTTGCGCCAGCTGTTGCAGCAGGCCCGCGGCAGCCGCGGCCTCGCCCCGCAGCGTCCGCTGTCGCCGCGCGAGTTGATGTCGGCGTTGTCGCTGATGCAGACCGGTCCCGGCGCGGGCTTCGAGGCCATCGATGCCGGGGGGCGTGGACTGGCGCATGGCCTGCGTCGCGAGATCCTGGCCACTGCCGCGGCGCTGGGCATCGACCCGGCGCACAGCGGGCTGGACCCGGCCGACGAAGACACCCTGGACCTGGTCGGCATGCTGTTCGACGCCATCCTGCGCGAGAGCCTGCTGCTGCCCTGGCAGCGCGCCTTGCTCGGCCAGCTGCTGGTGCCGTTCGCCAAGGTCGCACTGCTGGACTCGCGCGTGTTCGTGCGCGACAGCCACCCGGCGCGCCGGCTGCTCAACCTGCTGGCCGATGCCTGCGACGGCAACAGCGGCGAGACCGCGGCCGAGCAGGCGCTGCTCGCGCAGGTGCAGGCGGTCGTGGACGAGATCGTGCGTGACTTCGACGAACACCTGGCGGTGTTCCTTTCGCTGGAAGCCGAGTTCGGCACCAGCTACGAGCAGTACCGGCGCCGCCTGGAAATCGCCGAGCGGCGCGCCACCGAACTGCAGCGCGCCGAGGAACGTCGCGAGCGCGCGCGCGGCCTGGCGCGCGCGGCCGTATCGGAGCGCCTGGCCGGCCACGACGAAGAGATGCCGCCGGCCCTGGAGCACTTCCTCTCCCGCGCGTGGCACCAGTACGTGCAGCAGGCCGCGCTGCGTGGCGATGGGGCCGGTCCCGCGCTGGATGCGGCGCTGGCGCTCGGCGACGCGGTGCTCGCCCAGTGGCGCCAGGCTCGCGCCGTGCAGCCGGCACCGCAGGCGGGTTGGCTGGCGAGCGAGCGCGAGACGCTGCTGCAGGTGTTCGCCCAGGCCGGGCTTTCCCCGCCGGAAGCCGCCGCTGCCTGCGACGGCCTGCGCCGCAGCCTGGAACTGGTGCGGCTGGCGCCCAGCCAGACCCCGGTCACCGTGCCGCTGCCGGTGCTGGCCGAGCCGGTGGAAATCGAGAGCGAGACCCTCACCCCGATGCTGGACGACCAGGCCGGCGCGGAGTTCGACCGCGTCACCGCCGAGTTCTTCCGCGTGCTGCCGGTCGGCACCTGCCTGGATTTCATCGACCGCCAGGGCGTCATCCAGCCCGGCAAGCTGTCCTGGATCAGCCCGATTTCCGGCCGCCTGATGTTCGTCAACCGCCGCGGCGGACGCCTGTGCGTGGCGTCCCCGGAGGAGCTGGCGATGATGGTGTGGCTGGACCGCCTGCGGCTGCACCGCGAGGGCGATGCGTTCTACAGCGCCATGCAGGGGGTGGTCGACGGCCTGGAGCAGGCACCCGGAGGGCGCTGAACGCTGCTGCGCCAAGCCTTGTCCTGACAGGCGTTGCCGGCCAATGCGCGCTACGATGTAGTGCCGCCAGCCAGGAATCGAAATGCGATTGTCGTCACTGTCGCGTGCCCATGGCCCCGCCTACCATGCGCAGGCGGAAACAGGGGCCGCGTCTGTCGTTCCAGCAGTCTTCCTCATTTATACGCCTGCAAGGGCGGGGAGCCTTTGCGCATGATGTCCACCCCCAGCCCGCTGGGTCACCCCGGGCGTGATCCGCGTTTGCTTGCGCAGGCGCGCGACGCGTTCTTGCCCGCGCTCGTCCAGACGTTCGCCGCCGCGGTGGCGCGTTTCGACGACGTGCTGTTCGACCGCGCCGAAAACGCCGGCGCGTCGCAGCTCGTGTTCCTGGATGGCATGCGCGAACTGCGTCGGCGGCGCGAAGAGATCGTCAGCCGTTTCCGCACCCAGCTGGAAAGCTCCTGGCAGTCGCTGGAGCAGGGTTTGCCGTTGTCGGCCGAAGCGGCGCTGTCGGGCCAGCCGGCCGCCGTGGGCGGCCTGAGCCTGGTACCCGAACACGAACTCGAATCGCGCCTGGCCGTGCGCAACCTGGCCAGCGTGCTGCAGCGCGAATGCAAGCCGGTGCTCGCGCACCTGGACCGCCGCCTGGGCTGGATCGCCGGCGGCATGGAGCTGGGTTCGGACACCGACCCGATCGGCCCGGAACACATCGGCGTGGCCATCCATGAAGCCTTCGCCACCAGCGACCTGGCGCCGGAAGTGCGCCTGGTGCTCATCAAGCTGTGCGAACGCGACCTGGCCGAGCCGATCGCGCGCCTCTACGCGCAGCTGGACGACCTGCTGGCCAAGGCCGGCGTGATGCCGGAGATCTCCCAGCCGCGTCGCCCGCCGCCGCAGCGTTCGCCGCAGCGCGAGGAGGCCGACCCCTTCAGCGCCGGCAACGAGGACGAATTCGACGAGCAGTACGCGCCGGCGTGGGCGAACCGGTTCGTCAACCGCTGGGCGCAGAGCCGCGGCCGCCTGCAGGCCGCGCATCGTGGCCGCGAGGGCGGCGCGGAGGACATCGGCGCCGACGGTCACCCCGGCGGCAACCAGGGCATGCTGCTCGAAGCGCTGCACGAGCTGCTGCAGCAGACCCGCAACGTGCGCGACAACGCGACCACGGCCGCCACCGCCGCGTCCGCGGCGATGGGCCAGCAACGCCCGCTGAGCCAGCGCGAGATGATGTCGGTGCTGTCGCTGCTGCAGGCCACGCCCAGCGCCACGCTCAACGCGGCCATCGGCGACGACGGCGAGTCGCTGGCGCAGCGCTTGAAGAGCGAGGTGCTTTCCAGCGCCACGCAGCTGGGCGTGGACCCGGCCAGTGCGCGCCTGGACCCGATGGACGAGGACGCCATCGACCTGGTCGGCATGCTGTTCGACGTGATGCTGGACGAGCGTGACCTGGAGGGTCGTTCGCGCGAACTGATCGGCAAGCTGGTGGTGCCGTTCGTCAAGGTCGCGCTGCTGGACCGCAAGATGTTCGTGCAGAAGACCCACCCGGCGCGGCGCCTGCTCAACTCGCTGGCCGAGGCCTGCGAGGGCAACGCCGGTGACAGCCCGGCCGAGCGCGTGCTGATGGGCAAGGTCGAGGAGATCATCGAGCGCCTGGTGGCCGAGTTCAACGAGAACCTGGCGATCTTCCTTACGCTGGAGGAGGAGTTCCGCGACTTCCTCGCCCAGCACCGCCGCCGTATCGAGATCGCCGAGCGCCGCGCCGCCGAGACCCAGCGTGGCCAGGAGAAGCTGGAACTGGCGCGCAGCCGCGCGCTGGAGGAACTGGACAGGCGCGTCAACGACGAACTGCCGCAGGCGGTGCAGGATTTCCTGCGCCAGCCGTGGCTGCACCACATGACCATGTCCATCCTGCGCGACGGCGAGGACGGCCCGGCGGTCGCCGAGTCGATCACCCTGGCCGACGGCGTGCTGGAGGAAGTGGCCGAGGCGCGCCGCCACATCATCGGCAAGCCGTGGCTGCAGGCCTGGGAGCCTGCGCTGCAGAAGGTGTTCGCCAGCGTGGGCCTGCACGGCGATGCCGCGCTGGTCGCCATCGGCGCGCTGCACGACACCTTGCAGGCCGTGGCCGAGGCGCGCCCGGAGCTGGAGAAGTCGCTGCCCGAGTTGCCGCAGGTCAGCCTGCCGCAGCCGCCGGTGACCGAAGCCGGCGGCGTGGAGCTGGAGGGCGACGCGACGCTGGAAGATTTCGACAATGCCGACGCCGACCGCTTCCGCCAGATGGCCATTGGCACCTGGCTGGATTTCGTCGACAAGGACGGCAAGGTGCAGGCCGGCAAGCTGTCGTGGGTCAGCCCGATCTCCGCGCGGCTGCTGTTCGTGAACCGCCGCGGCGTGCGCTTCTGTGTCGCCTCGCCGGAAGAGCTGGCGGTGATGGTGCGGCTGGGCCGCCTGCGCGCGCACGTCAACGATGGCGCGTTCGACAGCGCCATGCAGGGCGTGATCGACCGCCTCGACCCGCAGACCAACACCTTCCACTGACGGCCCCGCCAGGGGTCTTTCGGTCGCGTCACAGCCGGGTAGCCCCGGTCGCGGCGCCGACCTTTGCTAGGATCGGCGCGACGCGACCACGGGCAAGGGGCTGGCATGGCGGTGCAGGTGCGGGTGTTGAAGGAACACGCCGAGGGCGAGCGCCGCGTGGCGGCCACCCCGGAAACGGTCAAGAAGCTCATCGCGCTCGGCGCGCAGGTGGCCATCGAGCCCGGTGCCGGCATGGCCGCGGGATTCCCGGACGACAGCTACCTGCAGGCCGGCGCCACGCTGGCCGTCGGCGAGTCGTTGTCCGATGCGGCACTGTTGCTGTGCGTGCAGGCGCCGGAGGTATCGCGCATCCGGCAGATCGCCGGCGGCGCGACCCTGGTCGGATTGCTGCAACCCGAAGCCGACCCGTTGCGTGCCGAAGCGTTGCGTTCGCCCGAGCGGCACGTGTTCCCGCTGGAGCGTCTTCCTCGCACGACGCGTGCGCAGGCCATGGACGTGCTCAGTTCGCAGGCCGGCATGGCCGGTTACAAGGCCGCGTTGATCGCCGCCGAGCTGGCGCCGCGCTTCTTCCCGATGCTGACCACCGCCGCGGGCACGATCCGCCCCTCCAAGGTGTTGGTGGTGGGTGCCGGCGTGGCCGGCCTGCAGGCCATTGCGACCGCGCGCCGGCTGGGCGCGCAGGTGGAGGGGTTCGACGTGCGGCCGGAAACGCGCGAGCAGATCGAGTCGCTGGGCGCGAAGTTCCTCGACCTGGGTGTGAGTGCGGCGGGCGAGGGCGGTTATGCGCGCGCGCTGACCGAGGAGGAGCGTGCCGAACAGCAGCGCCGGCTTGCCGACCATTTGCGTGGGGTGGACGTGGTGGTCTGCACGGCCGCCGTGCCGGGAAGGCCGGCGCCGAAGATCCTCACCGCCGCGATGGTGGCCGGGATGAAGCCCGGCAGCGTGGTCGTCGACCTGGCGGCGGAAACCGGCGGCAACTGTGAGCTGACACGCCCGGGCGAGACGTTCGCCGAAAGCGGCGTGACGATCGCCGGTCCGTTGAACCTGGCCAGCATGGGTGCCGTGCATGCCAGCGAGATGTTTGCGCGCAACGTGCTGAACTTCGTGAGTCTGTTCGTGCGCGAAGGGCAGATCAGTTTCGATTGGGAAGACGAGCTGCTGGCGAAGACGCGCTGGGGCTAGGTGGGCGGGTGGAGCCCGATGAGGTCGCGACAGGGAGTTTCCGTTCGCGGCCGGGTTCTCCTTTCCCTTCTCATGTAGGAGCGGCTTCAGCCGCGACCCGTTCATCCAGCCGTCGCGGCTGAAGCCGCTCCTACAGGGGAAGGTCGGCGCGGGCGCCGTCCTGGGATTCCACGCACGCGCTCAGCGGTCCTTCCCGTCGTCGTGCGCGCGGATCCACTCTTGCCGCTGCTGCGGGCTCATCTTCTGCCACTGGTCCAGCAAGGCCTTGCGTTGGGCGGGGTCCATCGATCGCATCTGTTCGAACAGCACTTTCGCTTCGCGGCGCTGCTGCGGCGACATGTTCTCGAACCGACGCATGCCGTCGGCCGCCTGGCGACGCTGGTCCGGCGTCATCGCCTGCCAGCGCTGCGCATGGCGCAGCATGCGATCGCGCTGTTCCGGTGCATCGTTCCAGCGCTGGCGTAGCGCGGCGATCAGCGTGTCGCGCTGCGCCTGGGTGAGATGTTCCCAATCCGGAAGCGACGCAGCCGGCGGCGGGCCATGTGGCGGGGGCGGGGGCGGTGGCAGGTCGGGCGCGCCCTGCGCCCAGGCGCCGGTGCTGCCCACGGCGAGCAGCACGGTCAGCAGCAGGCGGGTGGAGGTCTTCATCGGCTCTGCTCCATGGCCAGGGCGTTTTCCGAGCCCAGCCAGACATAAAGATCGGGATTCTGTTCCAGCACCTCGTCGGCATCGACGCTGGCGACCAGCGATGGGGTCGCGCTCACCGGCGTGCGCGAGGGCGAGGGCAGGTTGAGGTGCACGCCCAGCCCTAGCGCGAGCAGGGCGGTGCAGGCAGTGGCCAGCCACAGCCCGCGATGGCGGCGGCGCGGCGCGGCCTGCGAGGCACCATGGCGGGCGGCGCGCAGGCGCGCCAGCGTGGTGGGGTCGAGCGCGCCCAGCGCGGCCTGGTGCAGGTCGCGGGCGTGCGCGTCGAACGTATGCGATTGGCGGTCCGTGGTGTTCACCGGAAATCCTCGAGTTGTTGCTGCAGGGCCTCGCGGGCCCGCGACAGATGCGTTTTGACCGATCCTTCCGAGCAGCCCATCACCTTGGCGGTGGTGGCCACGTCCAGTTCCTCCAGCACGCGCAAGGTGAAGGCCTCGCGCTGGCGGGCGGGCAAGCCACGCAGGGCCTGTACCAGCCGGGCATAGGCCTCGCGCCGGTCCTGCGCTTCGGCCGGGCCGGCGGCGGCGTCGGCCCAGTCGATGCTGGTCTCGCCATCGGCTTCCGGCGCCGGCGCCCAGAATTTCAGGCGAAAGCCCCGGCGGCGCTGCACATCCACGATGCGGCTGCGCAGGATGCTCCAGAACAACGGTGTCCACTCGCTGGCCGGGCGGTCGCGATAAGCCAGCAGCTTGACCATGGCGTCCTGCACCGCATCCAGCGCATCCTCGCGGTGGCGCAGCCCGGCCTCGGCAAAGCGGAACGCGCGCGGGCCGATCCCGGCCAGGAACGCATCGAGCGAGGCCGGCGGGGTCGGCGCTTCGGTTTGCGGATCGAGAGGAGTACCCACCAGCACAGCGTAGCTTCCCAAGGGGAACACCCGGTCAACGCATGAGCGGGCTGTGGGTTGACCGGCTGGCAGCCCATTCATGGGCGGTTATGATGCGGGACATCCTGACCTGAGACGGGGAAGTGGGCGATGGGCGACGGGTTCGTGGCGTTGTACATCTTCATGCTGGCGGCGATTGCCGGCCACGTGATCATCTCGCGGGTGCCGGTGATCCTGCACACGCCGCTGATGTCGGGGTCGAATTTCATCCACGGCATCGTGCTGATCGGCGCCATCGTGGTACTCGGCCACGCCGACACGACGCTGGAAAAGGCGCTCGGCTTCCTTGCCGTGCTGCTGGGCGCGGGCAACGCGGCCGGCGGCTATGTGGTGACCGAACGCATGCTGGAGATGTTCAAGCCCAGCGCACGCAACGGCGGCAAGCCGGAGGGCCGCGCTTGAACGTGTCCACGGGAGTCCTGCTCGACGTGTTGGTGAAGTCCAGTTACCTGGTGGCCGCCACGCTGTTCCTGCTCGGCCTGCAGCGCATGGCCTCGCCGCTGACCGCGCGCAGCGGCATCCGCTGGGCCGGCGCCGGCATGCTGCTGGCCACGGTGGCGACATTCTTCCTGCCGGGGCTGCACAACGTGCCGCTGATCCTGGCGGCGGTGGTGATCGGTACGGGCGCGGCGTGGTGGTCGGCCAAGAAGGTCGCCATCACCGACATGCCGCAGATGGTGGCGCTGTACAACGGCATGGGCGGCGGGTCCGCGGCGGCGATCGGTGCGGTGGAGCTGTTGCGCTTCTCCTTCCTGGCCCATCGCGATACGGCGCACTGGAGCCCTGGCGCGCTGGCCGACCTGGCCGCGCGCCAGCCCGGCGCAACCACGCTGACGCTGGCGGTGGTGGGTGCGGCGATCGGTGCGGTCTCGCTGTCCGGTTCGATCATCGCCTGGGCCAAGCTCGATGGCCGCCTGGACCGCCGGGTGACCTTCCCGGCCCAGCAGGCGTTCAACCTGGCGGTGGCGCTGGCGGTGGTGGTGTTGGGGATCTGGGCGGCGGTGTCGCTGCAGCCGGTGGCGATCATCGCGTTCTTCGTGGCCGCGCTGGCGCTGGGTGTGCTGATGACGCTGCCGATCGGCGGGGCGGACATGCCGGTGGTGATCTCGCTGTACAACGCGTTCACTGGCCTGGCGGTGTCGTTCGAGGGCTACGTGCTCGGCAACGAGGCGTTGATCATCGCCGGCATGATGGTGGGCGCGGCGGGCATCCTGCTGACGCGGCTGATGGCCAAGGCGATGAACCGGCCGATCAGCGGCGTGCTGTTCTCCAACTTCGGTGGGGGCGGGCAGGGGCAGGCGATCGAAGGCTCGCAGAAGCCGATCGACGCGGCCGATGCGGCGGCGATGATGGCCTTCGCCGAGCGCGTGGTCATCGTGCCGGGCTACGGCATGGCGGTGGCGCAGGCGCAGCACAAGATATGGGAGCTGGCGCAGCGTTTGATCGCGCGCGGGGTGAAGGTGAAGTTCGCGATCCACCCGGTGGCCGGGCGCATGCCGGGGCACATGAACGTGCTGCTGGCCGAGGCCGGCGTGCCTTACGACCTGATCGCGGACATGGACGACATCAACCCGGAGTTCGCCAGCACGGACGTATCGCTGGTGATCGGGGCGAACGATGTGGTCAATCCGGTGGCCAAGACCGATCCCTCCAGCCCGATCTACGGCATGCCGATCCTCGACGTGGTGGACTCGAAGAACGTCATCGTCATCAAGCGCGGCAAGGGGACGGGGTTTGCCGGGATCGAGAATGCGCTGTTCTACGCGGACAACACGCGGATGCTCTATGGCGATGGAGCGGAAGCGGCCGGTGCGCTGGTGAGCGAGCTCAAGGCGTTGGAAGGGGGGCACTGACCGGATTTCGGTCGGGTGGGTTGGGTTGGGTTGGGCGGCCCGTTGGCGCCCCTTTTTGTTTTGCGGCTGGGGTTTTTGGTTTGGTGGTTTTG
>JAEWJB010000175.1 GCA_023386795.1 Pseudomonadota bacterium | reverse complement strand
CGCCAGTCCAGCCAGTCGGCCAGGTCGCGGCGGCCGGTGGACAGTGCCACGCCCAGCGGGGTCTGGCCGTCGGCGGCGCGGGCGTCCGGCGAGGCGCCCTGCATCACCAGCAGCTTCAGCGAGGCCTCGCGGCCCAGCGCGGTAGCCAGGTGCAGCGCGGTCATGCCATGGCTGTCGCGCGCTTCGCGGTCCACGCCGCGTTCCAGCAAGGCCTGTTGCAGGCGCAGCCAGCCCAGCCGGACCGCCAGCGAAAGCGGCGGTTCGCCGCCGTGGGCACCGGACGGGGCGAAAGGATCGGCACCGCGTTCGAGCAGTTCGAGTGCGACCTGTTCCAGGCCGCGCGAACCGCTGTCCTGCTGCACGCAGGCGGCGAGGAAACGGCTCAGGCCGCCGGCCCCGGAGGGCGATACGCCATGGCGCAGCAGCACCTGCAGGGTGGGCACGGCATCCAGCCCGCGCGAGAGCAGCGCGAACACCGGCACGTCGCCACAGGCATCACGCACTTCGGCGTCGGCACCGTGGCGCAGCAGCCAGTCCACCGCATCGGGGTTCAGGGCCAGGTGCGGGTCGTGCAGCAGCTCACCCAGTTCCTGGGGCGCGCACAGTCGCGCCAGCGATGCCAGGCCGTCGCCGCGGCCAAGCTGCAGGCTTTCGCGCAGCAGCACCAGCGGCGGGCGATCGAGCACCGGCGGCGGGGCGCCGGGTTCGGCGTCCGCGTCGGCGCGGGTGTCGGTGACGGCGGCCGGCAGCGGGTAGTCCGGGTCCAGCAGCGCCACGATGCTCCAGCGCCCGGCTTCGGCGGCCAGGTCGACCGCGCGGCGGCCGGCATGGTCGGGCTGGTCGGCGGGCAGGCCGAGGTCGAGCAGGCGCTGGATCAGCGCCGGCGAGGCCTGTTCGGCGGCGGCAGCGAGGATCACCGCGCCGCGACCGTCACTGTCCACGGCGGTGAAATCCGCCTTGCGCGCCAGCAACTGTTCCAGCACGGCGGCGCGGCCCTGGCGCGCGGCTTCCAGGAACGGGGTGCGGCCGAGCAGGTCGCGGGCATCGAGATTGGCGCCGGCGCCGAGCAGTGCTTCCACGATCTCGGCGTGGCCGGCCAGCGCAGCCTCGTGCAGCGCGCTGCGGCGCTGGCGGTCGCGCGCGTCGATGCGGGCCTTGTGCTTGAGCAGCAGCTGCACGCCGGCCGGGTCGTCCTCTTCGGTACCGGCGGCAGCCAGCAGCACCGGGCTGCCGTCGGCGGGCTCGGGCTTGGCGCCGCGCTCGAGCAGGAAGCGCGCCAGGCGCCAGTTGCCGGCCTGGCAGGCAGCGGCCAGCGGCGAGTGGCCTTCCTGGTTGAGCGCGTCGATCTCGGCGGCGGCGTCGCGCAACAGCGCGGCCACGCCGGGATCGGAACTGCGCACGGCATGGTGCAGCGGGGTGTTGCCTTCGCCGTCGGTGACGCGCGGGTCGGCGCCGTTGGCGAGCAAAGTCATCACTGCGTCGGGACGGCCATGCCAGCTGTCGCGCGTGGCCGCCAGCAGCGGGGTCATGCCGCGGTAGGGCTGGTTGATGTCCACGCGACGGATGATGAGCTCGCGCAGCAGGCGCAGGTCGGGCAGCACGGCGGCGAGCACCACCAGGCTGCGCTGGTCGCGCCAGCTGTCTTCGGGCAGCGCATGCGGGTCAGCGCCGGCTTCCAGCAGCTGCAGCGCGCGGTCGACCCGGCCGCCGCGGGCGGCGTCGTACAGCGCCGGCACCCATTCGTGGCGCGGCAGGGTCTCCAGCGGGGTCGATTCGACGGCCGCCGCGGCCAGCAACTCACTGGCCTGCGGCGAGGTGACCGGTGCCAGGGCTGCAGCGCCGGCGCGCGGCATGCGTTGCAGCAACAGGTGCAGGGCGGGCGCGAGCACCGCCGCGGCCACCGCCGCGACCCAGCGGGCGCTCCCTTGCAACAGCCCCGGCCAGGCCAGCAGCAGGCCGGCGCCGCAGACCGCCAGCACCGCCGCGGCCACCACCAAGCCTTGCCAGGCGTGCAGTTCGCGGCCGCCCAGGTGCTGCCAGCCGGTGCGAAGGTCGCCGCCTTCGCGTTCGAGTTCATGCCAGAGCGGCCAGGTCCGCCACAGGCCGAGTAGGGTCGCGGCCACCGCGATGCTCAGCGCCAGCGCGGCAGGCAGGCTGCCGCTGTCGCGAAAAGCGGTCAGCGGCCAGGCCACCAGCAGCGCGAGCAGCGCACCGCCGCCGGCCCACAGGCCCAGCAGCGGCAAGGCGCCACGCAAGGCGGCCTGGGGATGGCCCGGCAGCGCGCGGGTGCCGCGCGCCCACGATACGCCCAGTGCGAAGGCCGGCTGCGCCAGGCACACCGCCAGCGCCGCGACCACCCCGCCGATACCGGCAAGCAGGCTCAGCAGCGTACCGGCCGCGAAGGCGACCGGCAGCAGGCGCGCGCGCGGCAGGCGGTTAATCACCGGCACGCCCCACGCCCGGGAGGGTCTGCGGCATCTGCAGGTAGAAGCCGCGCCCGGCCAGCGCCTCGCGCACCTGTGCGGCATCGGCCTGGGCCAGCTTGCGCTGGGCATCCAGGGATACCTCGATCACGAAGGTCAACGCGCCCAGCTGGGCGAGCAACGCCGCCGGCAAGGCGTCGAAGGTATCGCGCTTGGCGAGATAGACGTAGGTGTCCTGCTTGCGTTGGCTCTTGTAGACGTAGGCTTGCATGCGTGCGGGCCACGCCCAGCGGAGAGAAAAACCAGCGGGAATTGTGTCGGAAATACGGCACTGGCGAAAGGTTCGCCAGCGTGCTTCGCACCCGGCGCTGTTCATTATCGCCGGCGGGAGGCAACGGCCCGGTGAAAAAGACGAAGGCCCGCCGGGCGCCGCGTCCGGTACTCCGGCGGCGGCGCGCGGCGGGCCCGGTCGGGCGCGCGGGTTACTTGACCTTCGCGTAGGTGCCCTTCAGCGCCATGCCGGCGAGGATCGCGCCGGCGTAGCACTCGTAGTGGGTCGGGCTGCTGAATTCCTTGGCCTTGTAGAAGCTGACCACGTCGATCACGGCGTTGGCGCCCTTGGCCTTGGCGCCGTCCTGCAGCGCCTTGAGCACCGACAGCGTCACCCAGCGGCAGGCAGCCTCGTCGCTCTTGTTGGCGGCGTTGGTCTTGCGGTTGGAGACATCGCTGCCGAACGATTCGATCACCGCCGGGTGGCTCTGGCCGGCGAGATAGAACTTCACGCTGCCGTCGATGCCGGCGTCCTTGGCTTCCTGCGAATTCACCAGTTCCTGCAGCGGCTGCTCCACGCGGGTTTCGCGGGCGAAGGCGCTGGGCGCGGCGACCAGCAGGGTCAGGCAGGCGGCGGCGAGAATTCGTTTCATGGTGAGGCTCCTTGTGGGTAAACGACGGTCAATGCGGCCAGCGGCGGAAGATCAGTGAAGTGTTGATCCCACCGAAGGCGAAGTTGTTGCTGGCCACGTATTCGGTGTCCAGCGCGCGCCCTTCGCCGGTGATGTAGTCCAGCGACGCGCAGCGCGGGTCGACCTGCTCCAGGTTCACGGTCGGGGCGAACCAGCCTTCGCGCATCATCTCGATGCTCAACCAGGCTTCGAACGCGCCACAGGCGCCGAGCATGTGGCCGACGTAGCTCTTGAGCGAGCTGATCGGCACGCTGTTGCCGAACACCTGCGCGGTGGCCTGCGATTCGGCGATGTCGCCATGGTCGGTGGCGGTGCCATGCGCGTTCACGTAGCCGATGCGCGCCGCCTCCAGGCCGGCATCGGCCAATGCCAGGCGCATGGCCTGCGCCATGGTGTCGGCGCTGGGCTGGGTGACGTGCTGGCCGTCGCTGTTGGTGCCGTAGCCGACGACCTCGGCCAGGATGTTCGCCCCGCGTGCCTGCGCGTGTTCGAGTTCCTCCAGCACCAGGGTGCAGGCGCCCTCGCCCAGCACGAGGCCGTCGCGGTGGGCATCGAACGGGCGCGGCGTCGTTTCCGGGGCGTCGTTGCGCACGCTGGTGGCGAAGAGCGTGTCGAATACCGCTGCGGCGGTGGCGTCGAGCTGCTCGGCGCCACCGCACAGCATCACGGTCTGCTTGCCGCTGCGGATGGCCTCGTAACCCGAGCCCACGCCCTGGCTGCCGGAGGTGCAGGCGCTGGAGGTGGTGATGACGCGGCCGGTGAGCCCGAAGAACACGCCGATGTTCACCGGCGAGGTGTGGCTCATCATCTTCAGGTAGGTGGTGGCGCTGATGCCGGCGGTAGTGAATTCGTTGAGCATGCGGCCGAACTCGGCGGTCGCATCGTGCGCGCCGGAGGAAGAGCCGTAGGACACGCCCGCCATGCCACCCCGCAGCACCGGATGGCCCAGCAGGCCGGCCTGCTCCAGCGCCAGTTCGGTGGCCCGCACGGACATCACCGCCACCTTGCCCATGCTGCGGGTGGTCTTGCGGTTGTAGTGCGGCGGCAGCTCGTAGGCCTGCGCCGGCGCCGCCAGGCGCGTGTTCAGGCCTTCGTACACGTCCCACTCGGGCATGTGCCGCACCGCGTTGCGGCATTCGCGCAGGCGCAGGTGGATGCTGGACCAGTCATGGCCCAGCGGGCTGATCGCGCCGGCGCCGGTCACCACGACGCGCTTGTCGTTGCTGCTCATCCCACCAGTCCTCCGTTGACCGAGATCACCTGCCGGGTGATGTAGCCGGCATCCTCCGAAAGCAGGAAGGCCACCGCGGCGGCGACTTCCTCCGGCCGCCCGAGCCGGCGTGCCGGTACCAGGGGCAGCGCGTGCTCGACCACTTCGGCCTCCAGCATCTCGGTGTCGATCAGCCCCGGCGCGACGCAGTTGACGGTGATCGCGCGGCTGGCCAGTTCCAGCGCCAGCGCCTTGGTCGCGCCGATGATGCCGGCCTTGGCCGCGCTGTAGTTGGTCTGCCCGCGGTTGCCCACCAGCCCCGAGACCGAGGACAAGGTGACGATGCGCCCCGGCTTGCGCCGCCGCACCATCGGCATCACCAGCGGGTTGAGCACGTTGAAGAAGCCGTCCAGGTTGGTGTGCACCACCGCGTCCCAGTCTTCGCCGCTCATCGCCGGGAAGGCGTTGTCGCGGGCGATGCCGGCATTGCACACCACGCCGTAGTAGGCGCCATGCGCTTCCACGTCGGCGAGCAGCGCGGCCGCGCTGGCGGCACGGTCGGCCACGTCGAACGCGAGCACCCGGGCCTGCCGGCCCAGCGCGCGGACCTGTTCGGCCACGGCCTCGGCCTCTTCGATGCGGCTGCGGCAATGCACCACCACGTCATGCCCGGCCTGCGCCACGCGCAGGGCGATCGCCCGGCCGATGCCGCGACTGGCCCCGGTCACCAGGACCGTCGTCTCCCCCTTCATGCCTCACCACTCTCCAGGTAAGCCGCCGCATCGGGCGGCTCGAAAACCGAAATGTTGGCCGTCGCCAGCACCGCCTCGCCGTGCAGGATGCGGCAGGCGAACATGCCCAGGCCATTGTCGCCCATCAGTTCGCAGCGTGCCTCCACCCGCAGCACGGCGCCGGCGTCGAAACGTGGCGTATGCGCCTGGTAGCGGCGGGTGCCGAGCAGGAAGCCGATCGTCGGTTCCTCGCCGCGGGCGCGGGCGCGATGCCCGGCCCAGGCGGCGACCGTCTGCGCCATGTATTCCACGCCCACCCACGCCGGCACGCCGCCCGCGTCGCCGAACAGCGCGTCAGCGGGCACGCGGAGCTCGGCGATGATGTGCTCCTCGCCGCAGTCCAGCACCCGGTCGACGAACCGCATCAGGCCGCGGTGCGGGATGACCTGCTCGATGTCGTAGGGTGTGTTCATCGGCCTGCCGCCTTCGAGAAGGCCAGCACGGCGTTGCTGCCGCCGAACGCGAAGGAATGGCTGAGCAGGTGGCGTGGCGCGCGCGCGGAGGCCTGGCCGGGCGCGACCAGCGCCAGCGGCGGCAGCTCGGGATCGGCCTCGCCGTCCCACCAGTGCGGTGGCAGCAGGCCGGCTGGATTGCGTGCCAGCGTGAGCCAGCACAGCGCAGCCTCGATCGCCCCGGCCGCGCCCAATGTGTGGCCGGTGAGCGGCTTGGTGGCGCTGGCCGCCACCGGCGCGCCGAATACCGCCTGCACGGCGCGGCTTTCCATCGCATCGTTCTGGCGGGTGGCCGTGCCGTGCAGATTGACGTAGTCGATCTGCGCAGGGGTCAGGCCGGCACGGGCCAGGGCCTGGCCTATGGCCTCGATCGCGCCGGTGCCCGCCGGGTCGGGCGCGGACAGGTGATGCGCATCGGAGGTTTCGCCCCAGCCGGACAAGCGCACCTCGCCCTCGCCGCGAGTCATCAGGAACAGCGCGGCGCCCTCGCCAATATTGATGCCTTCGCGATTGCGCGAGAACGGATTGCAACGCTGGGCCGACACCGACTCCAACGCGCTGAACCCTTCGACGGTGAAGCGGCACAGCGAATCGGCACCACCGGCGATCACTGCATCGGCCAACCCTGCGCGCAGCAGGCGCGCGGCCGACATCATCGCCTTGGCGCTGGACGAGCAGGCGGTGGAGACCGTCCAGGCCGGCCCGCGGGCACCGCTCAGCTGGCGGACGAAGCGCGCCGGCGTGCCCATTTCCTGCTGTGCGTAATGGAAATCTTCCGGCCAGGGCTGGCCGGCGGCACGCTGGCGCAGCGCGTGTTCGGCCTCGCCGATGCCCGAGGTGCTGGTGCCCAGCACCACCGCCACGCGCGCCGGGCCGTGGCGCTCGATCGCCGCGGCCACGGCCGGGGCGATCGACGCATAGGCCTGGCGCAGCAGTGCGTTGTTGCGCCCGCGCAGTTCGACCGGCATGTCGTCCATCGCCGGCAGCGGCGTGGTGACCTGGCCCAGTACCAGCGGACGGCCGGGCGTCACCGCCTCGGTGGCGGCATTGGCCGGGCGATGGGGGTCGAACAGCGCGTGGCGCACCGATTCGGCATCGCCACCGAGCGCGCATACCACGCCCATTTCATTGAGGAACACGTCTTTCACTGCGGATTGGATTCCAGCGGGGCCGATTCGATATCCAGGGCATAGCCCTCGGCCAGGTTGCGCAAGGTCTGGTGGCTGGCATCGTGGCGCTCCAGCACCAGCCAGGGCGTGCCGTCGTGCTCGAGCTGGCGCGTGGCGCCCTGCTCGACCATCACCCAGCCCGCAGGCAGCGCGGCACGCACGGCGCCGGCCGGCCACAGCGCGAACTGCAGGTCGTCGAGCACGCGCTCGCCGCGCACCTGCGGCGGCAGCCACGGCGCACGCTGTTGCTGCAGCGTGTGGCCGTCCCAGCGCAGGGTTACGCCGGTCTGGCCGAGCGCCTGAACGGCCAGGCGCACTTCGCTGGCGTCGGCCTCCAGCAGGGCATCGAGCGTGCTGCGATGGCTGCCGTAGCTGAAGACCAGGCGCTGCTGCAAGGCGAGCGGCTGTCCGAGCGAGGCGGGCGACAGCTGCAACGGCGGCAGCGCGATGGCCGGCGCGCGCACGCGCGGGCCGGCGCAGGCCGCCAGCAGCAGCGCGCAGGCCAGCAGCAGGATGCGGGCGATCAGGCGCTGCACAGTTCCTCCAGCACCCTCAGGCGACGGCCGCTGGGGTCGGACACGTACGGGTTGTCGCGGTCCCACGCATAGCCGGCGAGGATGGAGCAGATCATGCGGCGTATCTCCGGCTGCGGGTCGGGGTGATAGATGATCTTCTGGAAGCCACCGGCGTACCAGGCTTCGACGAATCGACGGAAGGCTTTCACGCCGTAGCGCAACGGCTCGTCGAACGCGGTTTCCCAGTCCACCGCCTCGCCCGCATAGTGGCGTGCGATGCCATCGGCGGCCAGCTGGGCGGACTTGAAGGCGATGGTGACGCCGGAGGAGAACACCGGGTCGAGGAATTCGCCGGCATTGCCAAGCAGCGCATAGCCCTCTCCATGCAGCGAACTGACGTTGGCCGAGTAGCCGGTGATGCGACGCACCGGCAGCACGGCCCACTCGGCCCGTGCAAGCAGGCGGGTCAGGTTCGGGTCCTCGCCGACGATGGCCTGGAGCTTGGCCAGGTCGTCACCCGGATAGCGGTCGAAGAACGACGGCTCGGCCACCACCCCCAGCGAACAGCAGCCGTTGGAGAAGGGGATCGTCCAGTACCACACGTCCACGTGCTCGGGATGGGTGGTGATGAGGATCTTGTTGCGGTCGAAGCCCGATCCCGGCGCGATGTGGTCGCGCACGTGGGTGAAGATCGCGCCGCGCACCGGGAAGTTCGAGGGCGACTCCAGCTTGAGCAGGCGTGGCAGCAGGCGCGCGAAGCCACTGGCATCGAGCACGAAGTCGGCCTGCACGGTGTACTCGCGGCCATCCGGTGCACGCACATCCACTTCCGGCTGCCTGCCCGGCCGCATGGCCAGCACTTCGTGGCCGAAGCGCAGGTCGGTGCCCAGGCGCTGCGCGCCCTTGGCCAGCACGTGGTCGAAATCTGCGCGCTGCACCTGGTAGGTGGTGCCCCAGCCGGGGGAGAACTTGTCGCGGAAGTCGAACTGGGTAGTGCGTTCGCCCCGCACGAACGCCGCGCCGTTCTTGTACTGGAAGCCCGCCTCGATCACGTCCTGCAGCAGGCCCGCCTGTTCGATGTACTCCATGCTCTGCGGCAGCAGGCTTTCGCCGATGGAGAAGCGCGGGAACTGCTCGCGCTCGATCATCACCACCTGTCGGCCCTGCCCGCGCAGCAGCGCGGCGGCGACCGAGCCGGCCGGTCCGGCGCCAACGACGAGGATTTCGGTTCTTTCCGTAGAACGGGTCATGCGAAGGCCTTGTTAGGAGGAGATCAGTCGTGCGGCGCGGGACGGAACAGCGGGGTGATGAGCCACACCAGCCCGATGCCGAACAGCAGCGTCAGGCCGAACGCGCGCAGCGCCGGCGTGGAGGACAGCGCCAGCAGGCCAAACGACAGCCACGTACTGGCCGCACCCACGCATACCGACAGCCACGCACTGCGGTCGCCGCGGTGTTCGAGCAGGAAGATGCCGTAGTCGATGCCCATGCCGAGCAGCAGCAGCAATGCCAGCACGTTGAACAGCAGCAACGGCTGGCCGAACCACCCCAGCAGCGCCACGGTGAGCAACCCGGCGAGCAGCGTCGGGGTGATGACGCGCCAGGATTGGCGGCGATAGCGCCAGGCGAGCACGCCGAACACCAGCACCACGCCGGCCAGCAGCAGCGCGCCCATCATGCGGCGGTAGTGGCCGAGCAGCTGGGAGAAATCCGCGGTGCGATCGACCCAGCGCACGCCGTCCAGCCCATTGGCCTGTGCACGCAGCGTGGCCAGCGCGTCGGCACGGGAGAGGTCGTCGACCATCACCACCGAGGCCTGGCCGCTACCGAGCTTGCCCAGCCACAGGTGGCGGAACGGCAGCGAAACCGGGTCGCGCAGGAAGGCCTCGACGCCGGCCGGTGCGGCATAGGCCGGGCGCGCCAGCGTCTCGCCGGTGGCTTGGCCGACCTGCGCCAGCACGCTGGCTTCGATGCGCGCGGTCAGCGCGGCATCGGCCTGCTGGCGCGATTGCGAAGGCCACCAGTCGCTGATCGCCTGGTGCCCGCCGATGCGGCCTTGCGCTTCCAGCGCGTCGAGCTTGCCGACCAGCACCTGCTCGCGCTGCAGCACCTGTTCGGCATCGGCGCCCTGCACCAGGAAAAACTGCGCGGGGCTCGGCATGCCGAGCAACCGCCCGACTTCGATCTGCTGCGCCATCAACGCCGGCGGCGAGGATTGCAGGCTGCGCAGGTCATCGTTGGGGTGCAGGCGCAGCAGGCCGCCGGCAATCACCACCGATGCCGCGACGCCCAGCACCACGGCGATCTTGCCGCTGCCCTGCCCCAGCCGCGGCCAGCGGTCGAGCGTGCCGCCCAGCCAATGGGCGAAGCGGGTTTCACGCACGCGGCCCTTGTCGAGCAGCGGGAACCAGGCGATCACGGTGAGGAATGCACCGGCCAGGCCGACCACCGAGAACAGCGCCATCTGGCGCAGCCCGGGGAACGGCGCCAGCCCGAGGGCGAGATAGGCCAGCGCGCTGGTCAGCAGCGCCAGCCACAGGCCGGGCAGCAGGTGACGCAGCAGTTGCCAGCGGCTGGCGTTCGGTTCGGCCTGTCGCGAGCCGAACCAGTGGATGCCGTAGTCCTCGGCCACACCGACCAGGCTGGCGCCGAACACGAGCGTCAGCAGGTGCACCTTGCCGAACACCAGCGCGGTCACCGACAAGGCGGTGGCGCAGCCGATCAGCAGCGACATCGCCACCAGCAGGATCGGCCGCAGCGAGCGGAATGCCAGCCACACCAGCAGCAGCACCGCCGCCAGCGAGCCCCAGCCGATGGTGTTGATCTCGAAGTTGGCCTGCGCGGCGGCGGCCTCGGCATGCAGCGGCACGCCGGCACGCAGTTCGCGCAGGTCCGGCACGGTGGCGCGCGCGGCCGCCGCGGCGACGTCCAACGCCTGGCCGATGCGCTGTTCACCATCGAGGCGGAACGCCGAATCGCGGGTCTGGAACTGCATCACCGCCCAGTAGCGGCCATCGGCCTGCAGCAGGCCATCGTCGCCCACGCGCAGGCCGGTGCCGGCGGCGCGGGCCTGCCACCACTGCGGCCACAGGCCGAGTGGGTCGCGGTTCCATTCGGTCAGGCGCGGTGCGCCGAGCGGGCCGTACAGCGCCGCCAACGCCTGCTGGCCAAGGGCAGCTTCGTCACTACCCTGCAGGCGCGCGCGCTGGGCTTCGGTAAGCAGGCGGTCGCGGTAGGGCGCGTAGAACGCGCGCGCCTGGTCGAACCAGCCCTGGACGGAAGCGCTCTCCTCCAGCGGCAGGTCGTCATCCTGGTTGGCGCGCTGGAATTGGCGCGAATACGCGACCTGGGCCGCCTTCGCGCCCTCGGCGCTTTCGCTGCCGAGCAACACGACGACCTGGCGCGCACTGTTGTCGGCGATCAGCCGGGTGGCATCGGACAACAGCCGATCGTCGGCATCCTGCGGCAGCAGCGCCAACACATCGCTGTCGATATGCGCGCCGCGCCAGAAGCTCCACTGGTGCGCGGCCACCGCCACGACCACGGCCAGCCACAGCAGGCCGACCCAACGCCAATGACGATGCAGGCGGGCATCGGCGCCCGCTGCCTGCGCGGTCGGCTCACTCAAGGCTGCGGGCCTCGTCGGCGGCCAGCGGCGGCGCCTGGCGGAAGTTGTCGAAGCTCAGGCGGGTGCGGTCGTGGTTGGCTTCCTCGATTTCCACCTTGCGCACGTATTGGTCGCCTTCCAGTTGCAGCGAGGCGAAGGCCTTGGCAAGCATCGCCGAACGCGGCGTGAGGTGCAGGCGCCAGCCGTTGCCCGGTAGCAGTTCGGCGCGCACCTCGAAGCTGGCCGACATCGCCTGTACGTCGCCACTCATCAGCGCGAACATCATCGCGTTGATCGCGCGCAGCGCCGGTTGCTGCCGGCCATCCACCTCGACCTGCACGCTGCCGTCGGCCTGGCGGCTGAGGATGCGGTCGCGGGTGAGCACGACGTCGGAGGGGAACGGCTTGAGCGTGCGCCAGATCACCCCGCGTTCCTGGGCCAGCACGAACTGGCCTTGCGAACGCAGCGGGTTGCGGAATCCGGCGACCTGCTTTTCCTGCACGAAATCAGCGCGCAGCAGCGCCGGACGCGCCACGCGCTGCTGCACCTGCGCCAGTTCCGGGGGCACGGCGGGCGCGGCCAGGACGGGCAGCGCCGGCAGCAGGGCCAGCGCGAGCGACAACACCAGGGACTTCATTGCGGATGCACTCCCAGCCGCTCCCACAAAATGGGAGGACAGACATATTGCAGCTCGCCGGTGGTGGCGAGCACGGCGACCTGGATCGTATGCGCGCGGGTCAGCACCTGGCCGGTGCCGGCGTCGCGGATCTCGTACTCGAACTTCAGCCGGTTCTCGTACTCGCTGATGCGCGCGGACACTTTCAAGGGCTGCGCATACAACAGCGGACGGATGTACTTCACCCGCGTGTCGACCACCGGCCACAAGTAGCCGGACGCCTGCATCTGCGGGTAGTCGTAGCCGTGCCGCGCCAGCAGTGCGCAGCGGGCGATCTCGAAGTACTTGAAGTAATTCCCGTGCCAGACCACGTGCATCGCATCGCAGTCATGGAAGGCCGGGCTCAGTTCGATCTCGATGGACAGCTCAGTGGACATACAGGGCCCATTGCTCCTGGCGGATATGCGCGACCAGCGCGCGCAGTTCGCCATCCAGGGCGCGATCTTCCTCGACCAGCGCGATGCGCTCGCACAGGTCCTGGTGCATGGCCTCGGCCTCGCTGCCAAGCGCGGCCCGTTCCTGCACGCGCTCGCGCAGGGTGATGCCCTGGCGCGCGGCGATCAGCATCGCCGCCACCACCTGCTCGGCCAGCGTCAGCACGCGCAGGCAGTCGCGTGCGGCGATGGTGCCCATGCTCACCTTGTCCTGGTTGTGGCATTCGGTGGAGCGGGAGAACACCGAGGCCGGCATGGTCAGCTTGAGCGCTTCGGCCGTCCACGCCGAGACGCTGATCTGCAGCGCCTTCAGGCCGTGGTTGATCGGCGCGCGCTCCCCGGTGACGCCGGAGAGGTTGGCCGGCAGGCCGTGGTTGTAGCGGCTGTCCACCAGCAGGGCGAGCTGGCGGTCGAGCAGGTCGGCGATATTGGCCACGGCATTCTTCAACGTGTCCATCGCCAGCGCGATATGTCCGCCGTAGAAGTGGCCGCCGTGCAGGATCCGTTCGCCGTCCGGGTCGATCAGCGGGTTGTCGTTGGCGCTGTTGAGCTCGGTTTCGATCAGCTGGCGCAGGAACGGCAGCGCGTCTTCCAGCACGCCGATGACGTGAGGCGCGCAGCGCAGCGAGTAGCGGTCCTGCAGGCGCTGGTCGTTGCGGCTGGGGCGGTCGCTGTGCAGGTCCTCGCGCAGCCGGGCGGCCACGCGCGTCTGGCCTGGATGCGGCTTGGCCGAGAACAGCACTTCATCGAAATGGTGCGCGTTGCCGTTGCTGGCCAGCACGTTGAACGCTGTCAGGCGCGTGGCCAGGCGCGAAAGGTAGTCGGCGCGGCGCCAGGCCAGGCAGGCCAGCGCGGTCATCACCGCGGTGCCGTTCATGATCGCCAGCCCTTCCTTCGGGCGCAGCTTCAGGGGCTTCATGCCGATCTGCGCCAGGACCTCGGCGGCGGGGCGGCACTCGCCCTGGTACATCACCTCGCGCTCGCCGCACAGCACCGCCGCGACGTAGGACAGCGGGGTAAGGTCGCCGCTCGCGCCGACCGAACCTTCGGCCGGGATCAGCGGCAGCACGTCGTGGCGCAACAGCGTGGCCAGGCCTTCGAGTAGCGGCAGGCTCACGCCGGACATGCCGCGGCTGAGCGAGGCCAGCCGCGCGGCGAGCACCGCGCGCGTTTCTTCCTCGTCCAGGAAACGACCCAGGCCGCAGCCGTGGTAGGTGTAGAGGTGGTGCGGCAGTTCGGCGACCAGCCGCGGCGGGATGTTCACCGTGCACGAATCGCCATAGCCGGTGGTGACGCCGTAGATGACGCCTTCCTCGGCGAGCAGTCGATCCAGGAAGTCGGCGCCGCGCTGGATGCGCGCGCGGAACGCCGCGTCGTCGCTCAGCGCGGCGAGGTGGGTGCGGCGAGCCAGGCCCACCACCGATTCGATCGCCAGCGGCGCGCTGCCGAAGGACTGCACGGACAGCTCATTGTCCATCTTCATGTGGAACCTGATCCCAGAAGGGGAAGAAATTGAACCAGTCATAGGGCGCGGCCACGACCTGCGTTTCCAGCCACGCGGCCAGGCGCGTGGCCTGCGCGGCGATGGCGGCATCGCGCGAACCGCGAGGCAACACGATGCGTTCGGCGAACGGCGCGAACGACACGCGGTAGCCGTGGCCTTCGTGCAGGCAGGCCATGGTGAACACCGGGCAGGCCAGCACCGAGGCCAGCACGTAGGCGCCGATGGGGAACGGCGCGACATGGCCGAGGAACGGCACGCGCACGACGCGTCCACCACCCACCGGCACGCGGTCGCCGGCGATGGCGACGAACTGCCCGGCGGCCACGCGCTCGGCCAGCAGCGCGGCAGTGCCCGGGCCCATGTCGGTGACCTGCAGCAGCTCGACGCGATGCCCCGGGTCGAGCCGCCGCATCATGCGGTTGATGCGCTGCGCGTGCGCGGTATGCACCAGCACGGTGATGCGGAAACCGGGCACCGATTCGGCTAGCGCCTGGCACAACTCCAGGCAACCGATGTGCGCGGTGACGATCAGGCCACCGCGGCCTTCGCGCACCAACGCCAGCACCTGGTCACGATGCAGCGCGACACGTTCGGACGGATAGCGGCGGCCGGCGGCCAGCAGCTTGTCCAGCACGGTTTCGGCGAAGCAGGCGAAGTGGCGCAGGCTCTGCCACGCGCCGGGCGGCCGGGCGAACACGCCGGCATGCGCATGCAACCGGCGAAGGTATTGCAGCGAGGCATGGCGCGCGGTGCGGTTGAGCAGCCAATGCGTGAGCACCACCGGATACAGGCACAGCCGGAACGGCCAGCGTCCGAACCAGCGATGCACGCCGCACAGGAACGCGATGCCGGCGGCCGAGGTGCTTTCGCCGATCTCCGCCCAATGCGGCGTGCGCGTGGCGGCATTCATGCGGCTGCTCCGCGCAGGCGCCGCCACAGCAGGCGCGGCGAGCGCCGCACCATGCCGAAGAACAACCGCGTGTGCATGCGGCTGATGCGCACGTTGTCGCGCCACACGTCGAAATGGGAGACCCCGTCTCGCGGGTAGGTCACGCGCGTGGGCAGGTTGACCACGCCGACGCCGCGCCAGAACAGGCGCACGATCATGTCGGTGTCGAAATCCATCCGGCGACCGATCGGCTCTTCGGCCATCAGCCGCAACACCGGCGGCAGCGGATAGACGCGGAAGCCGCACATCGAATCGCGGATTTGCAGCGACCAGGTATTGATCCACACCCAGACGTGGGTGGCATAGCGCCCGTACAGGCGGCCCTTCGGCACGCTCTCGTCGTACTGCGGCACGCCGGAGATGATCTTCTCCGGCGCGCGGCGCGCGTGGTCGAGGAAGCGTGGGATGTCGGCCGGGTCGTGCTGGCCGTCCGCGTCGATCTGCAGGACATGGCTGTAAGCCAGCCGCGCCGCCTCGGCGAAGCCGGCCAGCACCGCGCCTCCCTTGCCCTGGTTGCGCGGCAGGCGCAGCAGGCGCACGCGCGGGGCATGCGTGGTGGCGAGTACATCGAGTACCGCGGCGCACGAGGCGCGCGAGCCGTCGTCCACGAGCAGGCAATCCTCGCCGGTGGCGAGCACGCCTTCGACCATGCCGCCGATGGCGTGCTCATGGTCGTAGACCGGGATCAGCACCAGCGGGCGGAAGGCCTCAGGCATGGCCGAACACCACCTTGCCGCTGGCATGCGGGCCATGGTCGGACACCAGTCGGAACGCGAGCACCTGCTGCGTGGCGTTCCATTGCAACGACATGCGCACCAGGTCGCCCGGGCGCAGCACGCGCTGGAACTTCAGCACGTCCATGCGCTGGAACGGCGCCTCGATGGCGAATGCTTCGCGGCCGAAGTGGATGGCCCAGTCCAGCTGTGCCACGCCGGGCAGGATGGACGCTTGCGGGAAGTGACCATCGAAGGCGGCGAGCGCGGGGTCGAGCAGGATGTCCAGTTCGGCCGCCTCGCTGCCGCGTGCGTGCCAATGCGGCTGCGGATACACCGGGCGGAACAGCCTGGCCAGCGCCGGCTCGATGACCTTGCCCTGCGCGTTGAGCGGCAACGCTTCGACGAAGTGCCAGCGACGCGGCCGCGTCACCGCGTCGAAGCTGTCGGCCAGGTGAGCGGAAAGCTGCCGGGAGAACTCGCGCCGGCCCGGCCCGCGCAGCGCAGCCCAGCCAGCCTCGCTGGGCACGACCACCGCCCCGAGCACGCTGCGCGCGCCGGCCAGCACCAGCACCCGCGCCTCGGCCACGCCGGGATGGCGCGCCAGCTGTTGTTGCAAGGCGTCGAGCGATACCCGGCGCTCTTCGATCTTGACGATGCGATCGGCGCGCCCGAGCAGGCGGAAACCACCCTCCGGCAGTGCTTCGGCGCGATCTTCGCTGCGCCACCAGTGCGGGTGCGCCAGATGCGGCGAATGCACTTCCAGCAGGCCCTCGTCGTCGATGCGCCACTGCACGTTCGGCAAGGCGTGCCAATCCGGCGTCTCGCCCTCCCAACGGCGCCACGCGATGCCGCCGGTCTCGCTGCTGCCGAACACTTCGGTCGGCGCCACGCCCAGGCGCTCACGCACCTGGCGCGCCGACTCGGCGGGCAGAGGACCGCCGGAGGAGAACACCGCGCGCAGGCCACCCTGCAAGGCGGCCCAGTCCAACTGTTCGGGTATGCGCTTGAGGTGCGCCGGCGTGGCGACCAGCAGCGCGTCGTGGTCGGCCATCGCCGCGACCATGTCCTCGTGGAAGAACGCGCGCGGCATCGTCTTGCGCCCGGCGGCCAGCGGCCACAACACGCGGAACAGCAGCCCGTAGATGTGCTGGTGGGACACCGTGCCGTGCACGCGCGTCCCTTCGGCGAGCTCGCCGAATGCGGCCTGCAGCGCCTCGATTTCGCGCGCGAGCTGGCGCAGGCACTTGGCGATCGCCGCCGGCTCTCCGGTGCTGCCGGAGGTGAACATCACCAGGCGCGCGGCATCTTCGTCGAGCGCGGCCAGCGCCTGCGCCTCGCCGGCACCCGGCGCGGCGCGCAGCGGCTTCACGCTGGCCGGCAGGTCGCCGGCGAAGCCATGGACATGCACGGCAAGGCGGTCCAGCGTGCCGGGTAGGTCGTCGCCTGGCAGGAATACGCGCTTGCCCGCATGCCAGGCACCGAACAGCGCGGCGGAGAATTCGGCTTCGTCGCCCAGGTACAGCGCCCAGTCCTCGCCGCCGGCGGCAGCGAAAGCCGCCGACCAATCCGCCACGCGCTGGCGCCAGGCCGCGTGGGTGAGGCCCGGGCGTACCGGGCGGTCCGGCCGGGCGACCAGCGCCAGGCGATCGAGCGCGATCCACTCAGCCATGACCGTGTGCCGCCTTCACCCGCTGGCGCACGCACCATTCCACCGCGAACAGCACACCCATCATCACGTAAGCCAACAATCCGTTGTAAAGCGCCCAGGTCCGTTCCGATGCCCACAGGGCGGTCGCGAGCGCGAGCGTGCCGTTGAGCACGAAGAAGCCGCACCACACCTGGGTGACGCGGCGGGTATAGGCGATGGCCTGCGGCGGCAGGTCCGGTTCGCTCAGGCGGGCGATGCGCTCCACCGCGCTGGGCGGGAAACGCAGGCTCACCGCGAATACCGCCAGCAGCACCGCATTGACCAGCGCCGGGTAAAGCTTCAGCGGCAAGGCCTGGTTGAGCACCGTGGCCAGCAGGGCCAGCAGGCCGGCGCCGGCCGAGGCGGCCAGCCACACCGGCTGGCGGGTGGCCACCGCGCGCAACAGGGCCAGCGCGAACAGCAGCAGCGCCAGCCAGCGCGGCTCGAAGCGGCCCATCGCCAGGTACACCAGCACGGGATAGGCCAGCGACAGCAACAGCAGCGCGGCCGCGCGCAGTCGATTCACGGCGGCCGTCCGGGGATCAGGCTGCCTGGTCGCGCAGCAGCCCGTGCAGCACGTCGATGATGTCCTGCACGGTGCGCACCGACTTGAAGGCATCCGGCTGCAGGCTGCGGCCCAGCAGCGGCTTGAGCTGCACGATCAGGTCCACCGCGTCGATGCTGTCGATGTCGAGGTCTTCGTACAGCCGGGTTTCCGGCTGGATCCGCGAAGGATCGATCTCGAAGCTCTCATGCAGGATCGCCACGATCCGGTCGAAAAGTTCGTTCTTGGTCATGCTCTTCAATCTCTGCTCAGGCGCTCACGCCGTCTGGTGCGAGGCCACGAATTCGGCCAGCGCGCGCACGCTGGCGAAGTGCTTGCGGGTTTCCTGCGAGTCGGCCGACAGGCTCACGTTGTAGCGCTTCTGCAACGCCAGGCCGAGCTCGAGCGCATCGATCGAGTCCAGGCCCAGGCCTTCCACGAACAACGGCGCCGCCGGATCGATGTCCTCGGGCGTGATGTCTTCCAACGACAGCGATGAGATGATCAATTCCTTGATCTCGTGCTCAAGTGCCTGCACGCGCGATGTCTCCCGAAAAATAGTGGCCAAGATGGTCGTTGAGGCGGCGCACCGCCAGCGCTTCGCCCCCCGGCGCGGCCGCGATCGCTTCCACGTACGGCGCGATCGGCAGGTCATCCCCGACCTCGATCAACATGTGAAATCGCCGTGAAGGCACACGATACCATTTCTGGCCCTTGCCCAAGGTCGGCGGGCTGCATGAAATACGTACGGGTGTGATGTCCAAGCGCCCGCGTACGGCGATGTTGGCCGCCCCGCGCTGGAGGCGCAGCGGACGCCCCGGTTCGCTGCGCGTGCCTTCCGGGAAGATGACCAGGTTGCCCCCGCCCCGCACGGCGGCGATGCACTCTTCCACCAGCCCGGCCCCCTCGTCGTTGGCGATGTAGCCGGCCGCGCGCACCGGGCCGCGCATGAACGGGTTGCGCGCCACCCCGACCTTCACCACGCAGTCGGCGTCCGGCAGCAGGGAGATCAGGAACACCACGTCGATCAGGGTCGGATGGTTGGCCAGGATCAGCAGGCCGCGACGCTGAAGCCGTTCACGTCCGCGGACTTCGTAGGTCAGCAGGCCCAGGCTATGCATCAACCAGACGTGGCCGGCGAAGCTGCGCTGGATCCAGCGCCGTGCCAGCGCGCGCCTGCGTGCCGGGTCGCGGACCCCGAGTTGCAGCACGGGGAACACGCACAACCGCAGGGCCAACCCGCCCACGCCGAAAGCGAGGAAACTCAGGCCCGTGCCGATCACCCGCCAGGCATGGTCCAGCCGGGTCGGCAGCAGCCGATCAACCATGGCGGCGCCAGCGCCAGCGCTGGTCCTCGACGGCGATATCCAGTTGCGCGCGGCCGCTGAGCAGAAAGTGGTGGAGAGCAAGCCCATGCTGGAGTGCCGGCGCCGCCGCGGGGGTCAGGTCGTCGGCTTCCCATGCCAGGCTCATGCGCTCGCCCGGCGTGCCTGCGGGGGCCAGGCGCCAGCACCACGCATAGGCGTGGGCCGGTTCGTCTGCAAAATCGGCATACACCTCGGGCAGCGGGCCGTCGTAGCAGACCAGCAGCACTTCCGGGGCGCCGTCGGCCAACAGCGCGGCAGCCTCGATGCAGGCGTTCTCCACCGAGGCTGCGCCACCGGCCAGCGCCAGATAGTTGCCGCGCCGCTTGCGCACGATGGAATACAGCGCCGCGACGGCGTTGTGCACCGAGAGGCTGAAGGCGGTCGGCGAAAGGGACTCGGCCTGGCCGAGTGCGCGCAACAGGTCCACCGAGCCGGCCACATCGCCGTGACGGGAGACGAACACCAGCGGGATGTCCTCGCGGCGGGGCGAATCGTCGCAATCATCGGTGGCGCTGATCGCCATGCGGCCGAGCCGGTCGATCCGTCGCCGCATGACCGGGGGTACGTCGGCCAGGGCCGGAGCGCCTTCGCCATCCGGCGCGGCAGGGGCGTCTGCGCGCGCCCAGTCGATCCAGTCCTGTGCCTGCGGCAGGCCCGGTGCCCAAGCCGACCAGCCGGTTACGGAGAATTCGATCATCGGGAAGACAGCCGCCCAGGGTCCGGAAAATGAATGATTCCGGAACACCCGGCATTCGATGCGGGGATCGTGCCAGCGTGCGTTCCGGCGCGTCAATGTGCCGCACGCACGGGCCGCCGAAGGCGGCGCGTTATCATGCCGCCCCGCGCGACCCCCACTGGAAAACGCTTGTCCCACCCGATCCACCTGCATTGTTCCTTCGTCGATGCCGCGTCGGTGGCTGGTCAGCTGCGCGATGCGCGCGTACTGGCGGCGGTGGATTTCTCCCTGCAACCGCTTGATGCGGCCGCCGCCACCGACGCGCGCCGGCTGCGCGTGCCGCTGGAGCCGATGGGACCGGGGCAGGTGGAAATCTGGCGCGGCGACACCCCGGCCATCCACGGCCGTGATGGCGACATCGCCTGGGCCGAGAACGGCGAGCTGCAGTTCGGCGCGCTGGTGCTGCACGAAAGCGCGGATTTCGACCTCGAAGCGGCCAGCGCGCTGGCCTATGCCCAGATGAACCAGTTCATCGCCGCGCGGGGCTATCCGCACGTGCTGCGCATCTGGAACTACCTCGACGGCCTGACCGAAGGCGAGGACGACGCCGAACGCTATCGGCGCTTCTGCGTGGGCCGGGTACGCGGATTGGAACGCGTGGACGAGGCGCGCCTGCCGGCGGCCACCTGCATCGGCAGCTTCGGCGGCCCGCGCCAACTGCTGGTGTACTGGCTGGCCGCGCGCAGCCCGGGCGTGGCACTGGAGAATCCCCGCCAGGTCAGCGCCTATCGCTACCCGCGCCAGTACGGCCCGCAATCCCCGAGCTTCGCCCGCGCGATGCTGCCGCCACCGGGCAGCCAGGCACCGCTGCTGCTGTCGGGCACGGCAAGCATCGTCGGCCACGCCACGGCCCACCATGGCAACCTGGGCGCCCAGCTCGACGAGATCCTGGTCAACATCGAAGCGCTGCGCGGCGCCGCGGCCGAGCGCAGCGGCGACGTGCCAGCCGGCATCGACGACGCCGGCACCCTGCTGAAGGTCTATGTGCGCGACCGCGAGGCGCTGCCGCAGGTGGCCGCGGCGCTGGATGCCCGCTTCGGCACGCGGGTCCCGCGCCTGCTGCTGCACGCCGAGGTCTGCCGCCGCGAGCTGGCGGTGGAGATCGAAGGCGTGCTGGGCAATCCGCCGATCTGAGCGTTTTACCGGCCGGCCATGACCTGTGGCCCAGCCGCCGCCCCAAGGGGCGCTGGTAGGCTTGCGCATCTTTGTCCCCGGCCCTGCCTACCCCCATGCCCAAGCTGCTGCCGTTGTCCCTGCTGCTGCTCGCCGCCAGCGCTAATGCCCAGACGCCCCCCGCACCGCTGACCATCGAACAGGTGATGGCCGACCCGGACTGGATCGGTCCCGGTGTCGACAACGCCTGGTGGCAGTGGGACGGTCAACAGGTCCAGTACCAGCTCAAGCGCAATGGCAGCCCGGTGCGCGATACCTTCCGCCAGCCGATCGACGGCGCCGCTGCCCAGCGCGTGGCCGATACCGAGCGGGCCGGCCTGGATGCCGCCAACCCCGCTTACGACACGCAGCGCCAGCGCATGGTGTTCGCCCGCAACGGCGACATCTTCCTGCGCGACCTGCGCTCGGGCGCGCTGACCCAGCTGACCCGCAGCAACGAGACCGAATCGCGGCCGCAGTTCGCCAGTGACGGCGGCGTGATCTGGCGTGCCGGCAACGACTGGTACCACTGGGCACCGGGTGGCGGCACCAGCCAGGTGGCCGTGGTGAAGGCCGCGCGCGACCCCAACGCCGCACCGAAGGCCGACGTGCTGCGCGAGCAGCAGCTGGCCACTTTGGCCACGCTGCGCAAGGACAAGGAACAGCGCGACGCCCTGCGCACCCAGGAAGATGCCTGGCGCAAGGCCGACCCGACCCGCGCCGCCGGGCCGGTGTACCTGGGCGATGACGTTGAAGTCGTCGACAGCGCGCTTTCGCCCGACGGCCGCCACCTGTTGGTCGTGACCCAGGCCAAGGGCGCCGACGAGGGCCAGGCCGGCAAGATGCCCAAGTACGTGACCGAATCCGGTTACGAGGAATTCCAGGAAGTGCGCACCCGCGTAGGCCGCAACAACCCGGTGCCGCACACGCTCTGGCTGGTCGATACCGCTGCCGGCAGCGCCACCGAGCTGAAGTTCGACGACCTGCCGGGCATCGCGACCGACCCGCTCGCCGCGATGCGCAAGGCCGCCAAGCGTGACGCGCTGAAGGGCAACCGCGCCGTGCGCATCGAGAGCGACGGCGACGGCAGCGGCCCGGCGATCCACTGGAGCGACGACGGCCGCAACGCGGCGGTGGAGATCCGTGCGGTGGACAACAAGGACCGCTGGATTGCCAGCGTGGACCTGGACAAGGCCAGGCTGGTCCCGCGCCACCGCCTCACCGACAACGCCTGGATCAACTGGGGTTTCAACGATTTCGGCTGGCTGCCGGACAACCGCACGCTGTGGTTGCTGTCGGAGGAATCGGGCTACTCGCACCTGTACACCGTGGCCGACGGCGCCAAGCCGCGCCAGCGCACCCGTGGCAAGTGGGAAGTCTCCGCGCCGGTGCCGACGGCCGACGGCCAGGGCTTCTTCTTCGTCTGCAACCAGAAGTGGCCGGGCGACTACGAGGTCTGCAAGCTCGACCTGGCCAACGACCAGGTCACCGAAGTGACCTCGCTCGATGGCGTGGAGGACTTCAGCGTCTCCCCGAACGGCCAGCAGCTGCTGGTGCGTTATTCGGGCAGCTACCTGCCGCCGCAGCTGGCGGTGGTGCCGGCCGCCGGCGGCCAGGCACGCGTGCTCACCGATACGCGGACCGCGCAGTTCAAGGCGCAGGACTGGGTGCAGCCCCAGTATGTGCAGGTGCCGTCCAAGCACGGCGCCGGCGTGGTCTGGGGCAAGTACTACGGACCGAAGAACCCGGAGGCCGGCAAGCAGTATCCGATCGTGATGTTCGTGCACGGCGCCGGCTACCTGCAGAACGTGTCCGAACGCTACACGCCGTACTTCCGCGAGCAGATGTTCCACAACCTGCTGGTCCAGAAGGGCTACATCGTCCTCGACCTGGACTACCGCGCCTCGGAAGGCTACGGCCGCGACTGGCGCACGGCGATCTACCGCAACATGGGCCACCCGGAGCTGGAGGATTACCTGGACGGCCTGGACTGGCTGGTGGCCAACAAGCAGGGTGACCGCGCGCGCGCCGGCATCTACGGCGGTTCCTACGGCGGCTTCATGACCTACATGGCGCTGTTCCGCGCACCGGGTACCTTCAAGGCCGGCGCTGCGCTGCGTCCGGTCGGCGACTGGATGCAGTACAACCACGAATACACCTCCAACATCCTCAACACGCCGGAGCTGGACCCGGAGGCGTACAAGGTCTCCTCGCCGATCAACTACGCCGAAGGCCTGCGCGACCACCTGTTGATCGCCCACGGCATGGTCGATGACAACGTGTTCTTCAAGGACTCGGTGGACATGACCCAGAAGCTGATCGAACTGCACAAGGACAACTGGGAGATCGCCCCGTACCCGCTGGAGCGACACGGCTTCACCCGCGCCGACTCCTGGCTGGACGAGTACAAGCGCATCCTCAAGCTGTTCGAGGAACAGGTGAAGTAAGCTCGCCTGCCGTGATCGCACGGACGCCGGCAGCTTGCCGGCGTCTGTCTTTAAAGCGCCGTCCACGTCAGGAGTTGCCATGGCCTTGCCGTCCCGCCCTTCCGCGCCCCGCAGCAGCTTCGTCACCGTGATGGCCTGGCTGAGCCTGGGCGTGGCGGCGATGAGCGCGGTGGGCAGCCTGATGCAGGCGCTGCTCGCGCTGGCGATGCCCGACACCGGCGACCTCGGCGGCTTGCTCCCGCCCGGCGCCACGTTGCCGCCGCTGCTGGACTGGCTCGTCCGCCACATGGTTTCGCTGTCGGTACTCAGTGGCGTGCTCTCGCTGGGCGTGGCATGGATTTCCTGGGCGCTGCTGCAGCGGCGCGAGTGGGCGCGACAGGCGTTCATCGTCGTGCTGGCCCTGGTCGCGTTGGCGAACTTCGCCGGTATCCCGCTGGTCGATGCGACGTTCGACATGGCCGTGGCCAGCCTGGGCCAGAACGGAGGCGATGCCGCCGCACAGTTGCGCGATGCCGGTGCCCCGATGCTGGCCTCGCTGCGGCTGGTGTGCTGGCTCGGCGCGCTGGCGATCGCGGCGGTGCATGGATGGATCATCTGGCAGCTATGCCGGCCGGCGATCCGCGCCGAGTTCGCGGGCTGAGCAGCGCCCGGCGGCCTCGCTAGAATGGCGGCATGGACGACTTCCACCGCGTACGCGATTACCTGACCGGCCTGCAGGACCGTATCTGCCGGGCCATCGAGACGGCCGACGGGCAGGCCACCTTCCAGGAGGATGCCTGGCAGCGCGCCGAAGGCGGCGGCGGTCGCACCCGCGTGCTGCGCGAGGGCGCGGTGTTCGAACAGGCCGGCATCGGCTTCTCGGACGTATGCGGCAGCAAGCTGCCCCCCTCCGCCAGCGCGCATCGCCCCGAGCTGGCCGGCGCCACCTGGCGCGCCACGGGCGTGTCGCTGGTGTTCCACCCGCGCAACCCTTACCTGCCCACCACCCACGCCAACGTGCGCTATTTCCGCGCCGAGCGCGATGGCCAGGCAGTGGCGGCCTGGTTCGGTGGCGGCTTCGACCTCACCCCGTTCTACCCCTTCGACGAGGACGTGCTGCACTGGCACCGCACCGCGCAGCAGCTGTGCGCGCCCTTCGGCGAAGACCGCTACGCCGCGCACAAGCGCTGGTGCGATGAATACTTCTACCTGCGCCACCGGCAAGAGACGCGCGGCGTAGGCGGGCTGTTCTTCGACGACCTGCATGGCGACTTCGAACAGGACTTCGCCTACCTGCGGGCGGTCGGCGATGGCTTCCTGGACGCCTACCTGCCGATCGTCGACCGGCGCAAGGACATGCCTTACGGCGATCGCGAGCGCGAGTTCCTGCAATACCGCCGGGGCCGCTACGTGGAGTTCAACCTGGTCTATGACCGCGGCACCCTGTTCGGGCTGCAGAGCGGCGGCCGGGCCGAGAGCATCCTGATGAGCCTGCCACCGCGCGTGCGCTGGGAGTACGGCTACCAGCCGGAAGCCGGCAGTGATGAGGCGCGGCTCGCCGATTATTTGGTGCCCCGCGATTGGCTGGGATGAAGTGCGTCGGGAAGTCGCCGCGAAAACAGTGACGCGGCGCTGTCTATTCCAACGTATTCAGCCGTATACCGCGTCAAGCGACTGACGGTCGTTTATTTTGGTGAAATAGGGCACGGTTCGCGTTCAGCGAAGCGGTCAAAATATCGGCGTCCGGAAAATAAAAAGCCCCGCGGACCAGGGGGAGGTCAGCGGGGCCAGGGAACGGGAACTTGGGGAGGAGTTGCCGTTCCAGAGATCTGCTCCAGGGGATGGGAGAGATCCGCGACAGGCGTTGCGCCTGTCGAGGGCTATAACACCATTTCGGACATTGATAGATCGTGAAGATTTGGGTTAAGAATTCGTCGGATTAAGGACGGATTCATTGATTCCTGACAGTTTCACGTTGCCTTTTCTGATGTATTGCGCCGCACTTTCTCACGGGGGTGGAAAGTGCGGCGCATTCATCAATGCGCTTCGTCCCAGTTTTCGCCGACACCGGCGTCCACCACCAGCGGGACGCGCAATGCCGCGGCACCCGCCATCAACGCCGTGGCCTGCGCGCGCAGCTCCTCGATGAAATCCACGTCGGCTTCGAACACCAGTTCGTCGTGCACCTGCAGGATCATCAGCGCGCGCTCGCGGTGGGCGGCCAACCAGCCGTCCACCGCCACCATGGCGCGCTTGATGATGTCCGCTGCGGTGCCCTGCATCGGCGCATTGATCGCCGCGCGCTCGGCGCCGGCGCGCTGTCCCTGGCTGCCGCTGTTGATGTACTCCAGGTACAGGCGGCGGCCAAACACGGTTTCGACGTAGCCCTTCTCGCGCGCCTGCTGGCGCGTGCTTTCCATGAAGTCGCGTACGCCGGGGTAACGGCTGAAGTACAGCGCGATGTAATCCTGCGCTTCGCCACGGCCGATGCCCAGCTGGCGGGCCAGTCCGAAGGCGCTCATGCCGTACATCAGGCCGAAGTTGATCGCCTTGGCCGCACGACGCTCGTTGGCAGTCACTTCATCGATCGTGCGTCCGAACACTTCGGCGGCGGTGGCGCGATGCACGTCGGCGCCGGACTCGAACGCGCTGACCAGGCCCTTGTCCTCGGAGAGGTGGGCCATGATGCGCAGCTCGATCTGAGAGTAGTCGCAGGCCAGCAGCTGCCGCCCCGGCGGCGCGACGAACGCGCGGCGGATGCGGCGGCCATCGTCGGTGCGGATCGGGATGTTCTGCAGGTTCGGATCGGTGGAGGACAGGCGCCCGGTCGCCGCGCCGGCCTGGTGGTAGCTGGTGTGCACGCGGCCGCTGTCCGGGTCGATCATCTCGGGCAGCTTGTCGGTATAGGTGCTGCGCAGCTTGGCCAGGCCGCGATATTCGAGGATCACGCGCGGAAGCTCGTGCTGGTCGGCGATGGCCTCCAGCGCTTCCTCGTTGGTGGACGGTTGGCCCTTGGGCGTCTTCACCACCGCCGGCAGGCCGAGTTCGTCGAACAGCAAGGCTTGCAGCTGCTTGGGCGAATCCAGGTTGAAGGTCCGCCCGGCCAGCTCGGTGGCCTTCTGCTGCGCGGCCAGCATGCGCTTGGAGAGATCGGCGCTCTGCCGGCGCAACTCGTCGGCATCCACGCGCACGCCATTGGCCTCGATGCGTTCAAGCACCGGCACCAGCGGCATCTCGATCTCGCGGTAGACCTTCTCCAGCGCGGGGTCGGCGGCCAGTTGCGGCGACAGCACGCGGTGCAGGCGCAAGGTGATGTCGGCGTCTTCCGCAGCGTAGTTCGTCGCATCGTCGATGGCGACGTGCGAGAACGGGATCTGCTTGGCCCCCTTGCCGGCCACATCCTCGTACTTGATCGTGTCGTAGCCGAGGTAGCGCTTGGCCAGGCTGTCCATGTCGTGGCGGGCAATGCCGGAGTTGAGCACGAAGCTCTCCAGCAGCGTGTCGTCTGTGTAGCCAGCCAGCGCGATGCCGTGGCGACGCATCACGTGCAGGTCGTACTTGCCGTGCTGGCCGAGCTTGCGCACGGCCGGGTCGGCAAGCAGCGGCCGCAGCATGTCCAGGGCCTGCGCCATCGGCAGCTGCGCGGGCACGCCGGGGTAGTCGTGCGCCAGCGGCAGGTAGGCGCCCTGCTCCGGGGTATCGCTGAAGCTCAGGCCGACCAGGCGCGCCTGCATCGGGTCCAGGCTGTCGGTCTCGGTGTCGAAGGCGAACTGGCCGGCGGCGCGCAGGCGCGCGATCCAGGCTTCCAGCTGCGCGACCGTATCGATCGTCTCGTAACGGCCCTTGGCAGCCAATGCCGGATCAAGGTTCGCCACCGGGGCGGCGCTCGCCGCGGCAAAGCCGCGCCCGCGCGCCTGGCCGGGTTCCTTTTCCGCGAGCACCGCACCGACGCCGGCGCCGCCCTCCAGCTCCTTGAGCGCCTGGGTGAAGCCGTAGCGGCGATACAGGCCCGCCAGTGCCTGCGCATCGCGCTCACGCAGCGCGAGCGAGCGAGGGCCACCGGGCAGGGGCACGTCGGTCTTGATGGTCACCAGGGTGCGATTGAGCGGCAGCCGCGGCAGGGCGGCGCGCAGGTTCTCGCCGATCTTGCCCTTGATGCCGTCGGCGTGCGCCATTACCGCGTCCAGGGTGCCGTACTCGGCCAGCCACTTGGCGGCGGTCTTGGGGCCACACTTCTCCACGCCGGGGACGTTGTCCACGGCATCGCCCATCAGCGCGAGCAGGTCCACGATCTGGCCGGCGCGCACGCCGAACTTGGCCATCACCGCCTCGTCCGAATCCATCTGGCTGCCGGTCATGGTGTTGACCAGCCGCACGCCCGGGCGTACCAGCTGGGCAAAGTCCTTGTCGCCGGTGGAGATGGTCACTTCCAGGCCGTCGGCGGCGCCCTGCAGGGCCAGCGTGCCGATGACATCGTCGGCCTCCACGCCTTCCTCGCGCAGGATCGGGATGCCCAGGGCCTGCACGATCTCGCACATCGGCAGCACCTGCGCGCGCAGGTCGTCGGGCATGGCGGCGCGGTTGGCCTTGTATTCGGGGTAGAGATCGTCGCGAAAGGTCTTTCCGGGGGCGTCGACCACGAAGGCGACGTACTCGGGCCGCTCCTTCAGCGTGGCGCGCAACATGTTGACCACGCCGAACAGCGCACCGGTCGGCTCGCCATCGGCATTGGTCAGCGGCGGCAGCGCGTGGAACGCGCGGTACAGGTAACTGGAACCGTCGATAAGGACTAGTCTGCTCATCACGCGATTCTACGCCCCCCGCCCCGGGCGCCTCGCGCATAATCGGTTTCCCCGGTTCCAGGAGCGCCCCGATGAAGCACACCGTCCTGCTTGCCAGCGTGCTGGCCCTGTCCCTCGCCGGCTGCGCCAGCAGCGGCGGCATGGTCGGCCCGGATGGCGCGCCGCTGGACATGCGCAACGCCGATGTCACCAGCAAGACGATGGACAACGGCGACCGCATCGACGAGTACCGCGTCGCCGGGCAGGTCCGCATGGTGAAGATCACCCCGGCGCGCGGCGCCACGTATTACCTGTACGACCGTGACGGCGACGGGCACATGGACAACGACAAGGACGGCGTGTCGCCGGTGTACTGGAAGATTTACAGCTGGTGAGGCGCTGGGTGTCTTGAGCGTTTCCTTGCAGGAGCGGGGTGAGCCCCCCCCCCCCCGGG
>JAEWJB010000139.1 GCA_023386795.1 Pseudomonadota bacterium | reverse complement strand
CGCGCGGGCTCCGCGGCAACGGCAGGCGCCGCCGCCGCCTCGGGGCCCAGCAGCCGCTCCACCTCGGCGATGGCGGCCAGCGCGTTGGCGCGGTCGTGGTAGTGCGCGGCCAATCGACGCAGCGGGCCATAGAACTCCGGCGCCAGCATCAGGCAGAACACGCCGACACCCAGGCTGCCCGCGCCATGGCCGCCCAGCATGCCCAAGTAGCCCAGGCCCAGGTACAGCGCGACCATCGCCACGCTGGCCGAGGCGAAGAACTCCAGCACCGTGGAAGACAGGAAGGCGATCCGCAGCACCTTGAGCGTGCGCACGCGCACGCCCTCGGCGGCGTCGCGGATGCCGCCCAGTTCGGCCTCGCCCCGCCCGTACAGGCGAAGCAGGCCCAAGCCCTTGAGGCGGTCGGCAAAATGCCCGCCCATCCGGGCCAGCGCCTGCAGCTGGTGGCGGCCTGCGGCTTCCGCGCCCCAGCCCACCAGCATCATGAATACGGGAATCAGGGGCGCCGTGCACAGCAGGATGACCGCGACCACGGGCTCGACCGGGAAGATCGCCACCAGGATCGCCAGCGGCACCACCGCCACTTCGAGCCGCGCGGGCAGGTAGCCGGTGTAGTAGCCCTCCAGTGCCTCGCCATGCGCCAGCAGCAGCTCGCCCAGCTCGCCGCTGCGCTGGCCACGCAGCCACAGCGGGCCACGCCCCATCAGCTGGCGATAGACGCTGCCACGCAGGGCGCGCCGCGCCACGTCGGCGACCACGCCGGCCGCACCCTGCGCCCAGGTGGACAGGCACAGGCGCGCCAGCAGTACCAGCACCAGCAGGCCGAACGGGACGGCCAGGCTGGGCAGCGGGCGGTGCGAGACGAAGACCGCCTGCACCAGCCAGGCGATCAACCCGGCCTGGGCGATTACCCCGATGCCGGACAGCGTGACGGCCGCTGACGCGGCACGTTGCCGGCCACGGGCGCCGGCGGCAAGTTCGGCCAGGCGCGCGGTGCGCTGGCGGCGGAGCTGGGCGGTATCGGCGTGAAGCGGGCTGTCGGCGTCCAATGCGCTCTCGGCAGGCTGACGGCAGGAACCCCGATTGTATGCGGCGCATGTGCGCGGCGCGGGGAGTGGGGCCACCAAGCGTGCCCGTAGCGACCACATGCCGCATTGATCTGGATCAACGCCGGGCGCACCATCGGCGACGGATCATTCGCCCAGCTCCCAACCGTCCAAAGGACGCCAAAGCCATGATCGACATGACTGTCGTCGACCTCTCACGGCTGCAGTTCGCACTGACCGTGATGTACCACTTCCTGTTTGTTCCCCTCACCCTTGGACTCTCCTTCATGATCGCGATCATGGAGAGCGTCTATGTCATGACCGGCCGCGAGGTCTGGCGGCGCATGACGATCTTCTGGGGCGTACTGTTCGGAATCAACTTCGCCATGGGTGTCGGCACCGGCATCGTCATGGAGTTCCAGTTCGGCATGAACTGGTCGTATTACAGCCACTACGTCGGCGATATCTTCGGCGCACCACTGGCCATCGAGGGCCTGATGGCCTTCTTCCTGGAAGCCACGTTCATCGGCCTGTTCTTCTTCGGCTGGGGCCGGCTGTCGCGCGTGCAACACCTCACCGTGACCTGGCTGATGGCGCTGGGCACCAACCTGTCGGCGCTGTGGATCCTCATCGCCAACGGCTGGATGCAGAACCCCACCGGCGCGGTGTTCAACCCGGACACCATGCGCATGGAAGTGGTGGACTTCATGGCGGTGCTGTTCAACCCGGTGGCGCAGGCGAAGTTCGTGCACACGGTATCGGCCGGTTACGTCACCGGCGCGGTATTCGTGATGTCGATCAGCGCCTTCTACCTGCTGCGCGGCAAGCACCGCGACGTGGCCCGGCGCTCGTTCGCCGTCGCGGCGGCGTTCGGCCTGCTCTCCTCGCTGTCGGTGGTGGTGCTCGGTGACGAAAGCGGCTACGCCGCCAACGAACACCAGAAGATGAAGCTGGCCGCGATCGAGGCGATGTGGGAGACCGAACAGGCCCCCGCCGACTTCACCGCCTTCGGCATCCCGAACCAGAAGACCCAGCGCAACGACTTCGCGATCAAGGTGCCTTACCTGATGGGCCTGATCGCCACGCGTTCGCTGAACCAGCCGATCCCGGGCATCCTGGAACTGGTCGAGCGCGCCGAGCATCGCATCCGCGGCGGCCAGCTCGCCTACGGCGCGCTGGAGCGCCTGCGCAAGGACAAGAACGACGTCCAGGCGCGCGAGATGTTCGACCGCCACTGGCAGGACCTGGGCCACGGCCTGCTGCTCAAGCGCTACCGCGAGGACATCCTCAACGCCACGCCCGAGCAGATCTCGCAGGCGGCCATGGATACCGTGCCCACCGTGGCGCCGCTGTTCTGGACCTTCCGCATCATGGCCGCGATCGGCTTCTACCTGATCGCCTTCTTCGCCATCGCGTTCTGGTTCTCGTGCAGGCACAACTTCGAGGACAAGAAGTGGTTCCTCAAGCTGGCGCTGTGGACGCTGCCGTTGCCGTGGATCGCCATCGAGTGCGGCTGGTTCGTGGCCGAGTACGGCCGCCAGCCGTGGGCGGTGGAAGGCGTGCTGCCGACGTTCTACGCCGCCTCGGGCCTGGCGCTGCACCAGATCCTCACCACGCTGTGCGGCTTCGTGCTGCTCTACACCGTGCTGATGGTCATCGAGATCAAGCTGATGCTCAAGGCGGTCAAGCACGGCCCGGACGAACTGTTGCCCTCCCTGCAGGCGCCCAAGTCGCCCCACGCCCCCCTCAGCACCGAAGCGCTCGCCGGCGGCCAGCCGTAAGCGCAGGAGACTACTCATGGATTTCGTATTGCTCGACTACACCACGCTGCGGGTGATCTGGTGGCTGCTGCTCGGCATCTTGCTGATCGGCTTCGCGGTGATGGATGGCTTCGACCTGGGCGTGGGCACGCTGCTGCCCTTCGTCGCCCGCAACGACGCCGAGCGCCGGCTGGTGGTCAACACCATCGGCCCGGTCTGGGAAGGCAACCAGGTGTGGCTGATCCTGGGTGGCGGCGCGATTTTCGCCGCCTGGCCGCCGCTGTATGCGGTGAGCTTCTCCGGGTTCTACCTGGCGATGTTCCTGATCCTGTTCGCGCTGATCCTGCGCCCGGTCGGCTTCAAGTACCGCGGCAAGCTGGCCAGCCAGCGCTGGCGCGACAACTGGGACTGGGCGCTGTTCATCGGCGGCTTCATTCCGGCGCTGATCTCCGGCGTGGCGGTGGGCAACGTGCTGCTGGGCGTGCCGTACCACTTCGATGACAGCATGCGGGTGTTTTACACCGGCAGCTTCTTCGGGCTGCTGATGCCCTTCGCGCTGCTGGCCGGCCTGCTCAGCGTGTCGATGCTGGTGGCGCACGGTGCGGCCATGCTGGTGCTCAAGACCGATGGCCCGGTGGCCGAGCGCTCCGCGCGCTACGGCGCCCTCGCCGCGCTGGTGGCTTTCGTGCTCTTTGCCCTGGGCGGCGTGTGGGTGGCCTTCGGCTTGCCGGGCTACCAGGTGACCTCCACGCAGGTGACGGACGCGGCCAGCAACCCGCTGCTGAAGACCGTGGTGGTGGGCGCCAGCGGTGGCTGGCTGCACAACTACCAGGCCATGCCGCTGACCCTGCTGGCGCCGCTGGCCGGCCTGGTGGGGCTGCTGGGCAGCGCGGTGCTGCTCAAGGCCCGCCGCGGCGGCCTGGCGTTCATTTCCTCGGGCGTGGCGATCGCCGGCATCATCCTCACCGTGGGCTTTGCGATCTTCCCGTTCCTGCTGCCTTCCAGCAGCGTGCCGGCGTCGAGCCTGACGGTGTGGGACGGCTCCAGCAGCCACCTGACGTTGTGGATCATGCTGCTGGCCACGGTGGTGTTCCTGCCCATCGTGCTGGCCTACACCACGTGGGTGTACCGCGTGCTCAAGGGCAAGGTGACGACCGACGAAATGCAGCAGAACCCGAACGCCTATTGAGCCCCCGGGGCGCACGCCGCGCCCCCCTTTCTGGAGCAAAGATCATGTGGTATTTCGCCTGGATCCTCGGTACCGGCCTGGCCTCGCTGGCGGCGGTGCTCAACGGGATGTGGTTTGAAATGCGGGAAGAGAACACGCTGCCCCGCGAGTGAAGTTTTTTTGGCCGGGATGCTTGCCGAGGTCGCGTGACCTCTGTATCATGCGCGGCTCAGTCGGGGTGTAGCTCAGTCTGGTAGAGCGCTACGTTCGGGACGTAGAGGTCGCAGGTTCGAATCCTGTCTCCCCGACCAACTGATTCAAGAAAGCCCGGAAGGTAAACCCTTCCGGGCTTTTTCTTTGTGCCTCGCGCGCCGGTTCGAGGACGACATCGCCGGCCATTCGCGTTAGGGTCTGAAAGTAACCCGTCCACGCGAGGAGGGATGCATGAACAACGACGCCCTGGCGAACATGATCGCCACGTTGCGCACCTGCCGCAGCCGCGCCGACTACCTGGCCGCCATGGCCCGCTGCCGCATCGCGGTGCGCGACATCGCCGCGTTCTGCCAATACGGCGAAGCGGGCTACCAGCGCAACACGCTGGACGCCACCTCGGCGCATGAACTGGTGGCCATCTGCTGGCGCGATGGGCAGGCCAGCCCGGTGCACAACCACGGCACCTCGCAGTGCTGCGTGCGCGTGCTGCAGGGGGCGCTGGAGGAATGCCGCTACGTGCGCGTCCAGGGCCAGGACATGGCGCTGTGCGAAGCCGGCCAGTCACGCCTGGAGCCCAGCGCGGAGACGGCCTTCGATTCGGCCGAGGACTTCCACCGCCTCACCGGCGTGCATCCGGACGGCTCGATCTCCCTGCACCTGTACGTGCCGCCGCTGGCGGATTTCGAGACGGTGGACCTGCCCCGTTAGGCGCGCGTGCGCCGCGACCGGTCCGGTCGCGGCGCCCTTCGCCTCAAAGCACCGGCAGTTCGATGAAGCTCGGCTGTTGCGGCGTGTGCCAGATCCGCTGCGTGGCCTTGCGGTAATCGGCAGGTTGGGCGAAGTAGATGTTCGGCACGAACGTTTGCGGATTGCGGTCGTACAACGGGAACAGGCTCGACTGCACCTGCACCATCACCCGGTGCCCCGGCTTGAACACGTGGTTCGCGTTCGGCAGGTCGAAGCGGTACGCCAACGCCTGGTTGCTGGCCAGCGGCTTGGCGGTCTCGAAGCCTTCGCGGTAGCGCCCGCGGAAAATCGCCAGCGATACCGGCAGCTCATAGCCCCCCATCTTCGGATCGCCGGCGTTCTCGTCCGACGACACGTCGATCAACTTCACCACCCAGTCGCTGTCGGTGCCGCTGGTGGAGGCCTGCAGGTTCACCACCGGCACGCCGCCGATCTTCAGCGGCTCGGTCAGCGGCTCGCTGACATAGGTGAGCACGTCCTGGCGGCCTTCCACGAAGCGCTGGTCCTGCACCAGCCAGGTAGTCCACATGTCGCGGTCGCCGAAATGCACCGGCCGCGGCACGAACGGCACCGGCTTGGCCGGGTCGGACACGTACTCCTCGTACTCGCCCTGCCCCGCCGCCGGCGCCTGGAACGAGAGCTTGCCACCGGCCTGCAGGTAGAGCGGACGGGCCTGCGCCGCGCAGCCTTGCGCGCACGAGCGCGGCCACTGCTGCAAACGGTCCCAGTGGTTCTCGCCGGTGTTGTAGATCAGCACCGGCGGCGTATCGGCCTTGGGCGCGCCGTCGACCAGGTACTGGTCGAAGAACGGCCGCAGCACATCGCGGCGGAACTGGCGCGCGGTGTCGCCATCGAACTTCAGCGCACCCAACGAACTGCCGTCGTAGTTCACCTGGCTGTGCCGCCACGGGCCCATCACCAGGTAGTTGAGCGTGTTGCCCGTATCGCGTCCTTCCATCGCCTGGTAACTGTGGTTGGCGCCGTACATGTCCTCCTGGTCCCACAGGCCCTGCAGCCACATCGTGGGCACCTTGAGCGGCGTGTTGGCCATCACCTTGTCCAGTGCCTGTTCCTGCCAGAACGTGTCATAGGCCGGGTGCTCGGTGAGCTTGTGCCACCACGGCAACTGCTCCAGGCCGGCGGCGCGCGCGAAATCACCCGCCGAACCGGCGCGCAGGAAGTTGCTGTAGTCGTCGTAGCCCTCGCGCGGGATCGACACGCCCTTGCCCCGTTCGGTGAGCTGGCCGGTGAAGTAGTCGAAGTTCACCTGGCGGAAGGCGCCGTTGTTGAGCCAGTCGTCGCCCTTCCAGCCGTCGATCATCGGGCTCTCGGGCGCGGCCACCTTCAACGCCGGGTGGGGGTTGGTCAGCGCCATCACCACGGTGAATCCTTCATAGGACGAACCGATCATGCCGACCTTGCCATTGCTCTCCGGCACGTGCTTCACGAGCCAGTCGATGGTGTCCCAGGCATCGGTGGCGTGGTCCACTTTCGTGTTGTTGAGCGGCCCGCGCAGCGGCCGGGTCATCACGTAGTCGCCCTGCGAGCCGTACTTGCCGCGGATGTCCTGGAACACGCGGATGTAGCCGCCCTCCACGAACACGTCATCGCCCTGCGGCAGCAGGTCCTTCATGTGCGGGGAGCGGCTGCGCTCGGCGCGGCCGTCGGCGTCGTAGGGCGTGCGCGTGAGCAACATCGGCGCGTTGCGCGCGCCCTTGGGCACCACGATGACCGTGTGCAGCTTCACGCCATCGCGCATCGGGATCATCACCACGCGCTTGACGTAGTCATAGGCATCGGTGGGCGCGACGAACGGCTTGCCGGTGATGTCCGGCGTCATCGGCGCGGTTTGCGCCATGGCTTGCGATACGGCGAATGCGAGAACGGCGACACACAATGCGGCACGACGCATGCAGGGACTCCACGAGGATGCGGGCGGTTCAACGACCGGGTTTCCACATCATGCACCCGCTTTGAATAACGAGAAAGATCGCACGCCTCGAAACGCGGAATTCGCCGGCTTGCCGCTTCCGAATATTCGAATATCGCGCTGCAGCAACGCCTTCCTAAGATCGCCGCCTTCGTGCGCACCCGGCGCTCGCGGCGATACCGGCAACACCCATGAGATCGCGACATCTGTTCCAGCGCGTGGCCTTCGTGGCCGTGGCCTGCACCTCCCAGGCCTGCGTCGCTGCCCCGGCCTGCACGGTGGCCTTCGACGCGCTCGATGCGGCGCGCGCACGCGGTGATTGGTTCGCGGCGTTGGCCGAGGTCGAGCGCGGCCTGGCCTGTGCGCCGGGCGATCGCGCGCTGCTGCGCCAGCGCGTGCGCCTGCTGGGCGACATCGGCAGCAACGATACCGCCTGGCGGCAGGCGAGCGCGGTACCCGGCCTGCTGGATGGCGAAGACTTCGAACGCCTCACCAGCAAGCGCCTGGCGCGGCTGATCGGCTGGAGCGCGGTGGGCCGCGACGAGGCGGCACGGCGCGGCGCCGCACTGCAAGCGCTTCGCGCCAGCGACACCTACCTGGCCCAGGTCGCCGGCAAGGACCGCCAGGCCGCGCTGCGTACGCGGCTTGACCGCCTGCTGCTGCTCAATCGGCTTGGCCGCCACCAGCAGGTGGCCGACGAACAGGCCCTGCTTCGCCGCGAAAACGTGGCGGTGCCGCCTTACCTGGTCGGCACCGTCTCCGACTCGCTGCTGGCGCTGCGCCGGCCCGCCGAGGCAGCCGCACTGCTCGCGCCCCGCCTGGAGGACAGCGCCGCAGGTGCCCCGCTGCAGGTGACGCACGCGTTCGCCGAACTGGAAATGGAACGGGGCCTACAGGCACAGGCCGACCTGCGCCGCTATGCGGCGCGGCAGCCACCGTATCCGTGGGACCGCGAGCATCGCGCGCGGCAACGCAACTGGGCGCGCTACGACGCCGATCTGGCGCGCATCCAGATCGCCACGTATGCCGGCGATATGCCTGCCGCGCAGGCCGAACTGGAGGCGATGCTGGCGATCGCGCCGGCCAACGGCACGTTGCATGCCGCGCTGGGCCAGACGTATCTGATGCGCGGCTGGCCGCGGCGGGCGCTGGATCGCTTCCACATCGCCGCGCTGTACGCACCGGACGACCCGCAGCCGGCGATCGGTGAAGTCGAGGCGCTGCTCGCACTGCGGCGCGACCACGACGCCGTGCCACTGCACGCGCGGCTGCTGGCCCAATACCCGGGCAACAGCCGCGTGGCGCAGCTCGACCACACCTGGGCACGCCATCGCGGCTGGCAAGGCCAGCTCACCGCCGCACGCGGCGCGAGCCACGGCGCAGGCGCGGACAATGACCCGCTTGGCAGCCGCGACGCGGACTACGCCGTTTCGCTGTTGTCCCCGCTTATCGCCCACCGCTGGCGCATGCGTGCGGGCACCACCGGACACCAGGCCGACCTGCGCGATGGACGCGTGATCCGGCGCGATGCGGCGGTCGGACTGCAATACGTCCAGGGCGCGTTGGAAGCGTCGCTGGACCGGCGCTGGCCCGGCCACTCTGTGCCGGGCGATGCAGGCCTGGACCTGCGCGTGAGCTGGGAACTGGACGATCGCTGGTCGCTGGCTGGCCAATTCCAGCGCAACACGGAGGACGCCTCGTTGCAGGCCTTGCAGGCCGGCATCACCGCCGACCGCCAGGAGGCCGCCGTGCGTTACCAGCACGATGAACGCCATGGCCTGCGGCTGTCGCTTGGCCGCCTGGCCTACACGGACGGCAATCGTCGCCACAGCGTGCTGGCGTACTACGCGCAGCAGCTCACGCAGGCCGACCAGTGGTGGCTGGATGCCGAAGGCAGTGCCTATGCCAGCCGCGCCAGCCTCCACGACGCGCCCTACTTCAACCCCGCCCGCGACACCTCGCTCACGCTCGGCATTCGGCTCGCGCAGCGTCCCTGGCGACATTACGAACGACATTTCCTGCACCGCCTGGCGCTGTCCGTCGGCCGCTACTGGCAGCAGGGTTATCGCGCCGCGTGGGTTCCCGGCGTGCGCTACGAACACGAGTGGCGCCTGGCGCCGGGGCGCTCGCTGCGCTACGGGGCGTCGTGGGCGCAACCGGTCTGCGACGGCGCGCGAGAGCGCCGGGTCGGGCTCGACGCCGGATTCTACTGGGAGCAATGAAATGCGCGAGATCTTCCGTTCCAGGCTGGCGTGGTTGCTGGCGGCGGTTTTTGCCTGGTCCGCCCCGCTTCGTGCCGCCCTCCCTGCTTCCCCGGTATTGGTGCTGAGCTACCACGACATCCGCGATGACGTGGCTGGCCACGAAGATCCCGACCGTTACGCCACCGACAGCCAGAACTTCGCCGCGCACCTGGAATGGCTGGACGCGCACGACTTCCATCCGGTTTCGCTGGCGCAATTGGTCGAAGCCGCGCGCGGCGGTGCGCCGTTGCCCGAGCGCCCCGTGCTGCTCACCTTCGACGACGGCCTGCGCAGCACCTACACGCGCGCCTTCCCGCTGCTGCGTGCCTACGGCTTTCCCGCGCTGGTGGCCGTGGTGACCGACTGGGTGGACCTGCCTGCCGACCGCCGGGTCGATTACGGTCCGCGCGCCTTTGGTCGGGAGGATTTCCTCACCTGGGACCAACTGCGCGAGATGCATCGCAGCGGGCTGGTGGAGATCGCCAGCCATACCCACGACCTGCACCACGGCGTGCAGTCCAATCCGCAGGGCAACAGTACGCCGGCCGCGGTGACGCGGATCTACGATCCGGCGCGCGGCCGCTACGAGGACGCCACCCAATATGCCCGGCGCATCGGCGCGGACCTGGCGCGCAGCCGCGATCTGATTGCCACGCACACCGGCCAGGCGCCGCGCGCCATCGTCTGGCCCTATGCCGCCTACAGCCGCACCAGCAACGACATCGCCGAGTCGCTCGGCATGCAGGTGTCCTTCGACCTGGAAGGTGCCTGGACACAAGTGGGCACAGACCTGCACGGCATTGCGCGGCTGCTGGTCACCGGCAATCCCACGGTGGCGCAGCTTGTGCCCGAGCTGTACGCCGAGCCGGCGCCGCAGAACCTGCGCGCACTGCAGGTCGACCTGGACGCAGTGTACGACCCGGACCCGGCGCAGCAGGAGCGCAACCTCGGCACGCTGCTGGAGAAGGTACGCGCGATCGCCCCCACCAGCGTGTTCCTGCAGGCCTTCGCCGACCCGGACGGCAACGGCAGTGCCGATGCGCTGTACTTTCCCAACCGCTTCTTGCCGATGCGCGCGGACCTCTACAACCGGGTCGCCTGGCAGCTGCGCACACGCACCGGCGTGGAGGTATTCGGCTGGCTGCCGGTACTGGGCTTCGAACTGCCCGACCGCACGCAGCGCGAGGCGCTCGCCCTGCGCAGCCGGGAAGGCGATGCACTGTTCCGCCTCGACTTCACCCGGCCACAGGTGCAGCGCATCATCCGCGGTATCTACGAAGACCTGGCCGCCAACGCCCACCTGCATGGGCTGCTGTTCCATGACGATGCCTACCTGCGCGACCACGAACTGCCGCACCTGCATCCCGGCCAGCCGGCGGCGCGCACGCAGGCGCTGATCGATTTCAGCCTTTCGTTGCGCGATGCCGCCGAGCGCTGGCGGCCCAAGCTGAAGACCGTGGCCAACCTCTATGCGATGCCCGTGCTCGACCCGCGCAGCCAGGACTGGTTCGCGCAGGACCTGGCGGCCTTCAACCGCGCCTACGACCACAGCGCGTTGATGGCCATGCCGTGGATGGAACGGGCCGCGCGCCCGCAACGCTGGATGGATGAACTGGCGGCGGCGGTCAAGCGGCACGACCCTGCCCTGCGCAAGACCGTGTTCGAACTGCAGACGGTGGACTGGAACACCGGCAAGCCCATCGCCGCCGCCACGCTGAGCCGGCAGATGCTGCGCCTGCAGGCCCAGGGCGTGCGCCACTTCGCCTGGTATCCGTACGACTTCGCCCGCGACCATCCTTCACTGGGGACGGCGAAGGCGTTGATGTCGGCCAATGCTTTCCCCTACGAGGAACCGTAGATGTCCACGCTCGCCGTGATCGCCTCGCAGTTCGCCTTCGTCTACCCGGTCATCATGTCGTGCCTGTGGATCAGCGGCGGGGTGTACCACTACCTGCGCCGCGAGCGGCGCAGCCCGCCGTGCCACCAACCGCCCCGTTTCGGGGGAGAACTGCCGTTCGTCACGATACTGGTGCCCTGCCACAACGAAGGCGACAACGTGCGCGAAACCCTCGGCGCGGCGCTGGCGCAACACTGGCCGCGCTACGAGGTGATCGCCATCAACGACGGCAGCATCGACGATACCGGCGCGCAGCTGGATGCCCTGGCGGCCATTCACCCGCGTTTGCGGGTCATCCACCTGGACCGCAACCTCGGCAAGGCGAACGCGCTGCGCATGGGCGTGCTGGCCGCGCGCTCGGAGTACCTGGTGTGCATCGATGGCGACGCCCTGCTCCAGGCACATGCGCTGCACTGGATGGTGCATCCGCTGGCCACCGGCGATCGCGTGGGCGCGGTGACCGGCAACCCGCGCATCCGCAATCGTTCCACGCTGCTGGGCCGGATGCAGGTGGCCGAGTTCTCCTCGATCATCGGCATGATCAAGCGCACCCAGCGCAGCTACGGCCGCATCTTCACCGTCTCCGGGGTGATCTGCGCGTTCCGGCGCACGGCACTGCACCAGGTCGGCTACTGGGCCGAGGACATGCTCACCGAGGACATCGACATCAGCTGGCGGCTGCAGTTGGCCGGCTGGGAAATCCGCTACGCGCCCAATGCCCTGTGTTTCATCCTGATGCCCGAGACGCTGCGTGGCCTGTGGCGGCAGCGCCTGCGCTGGGCGCAGGGCGGCGTCGAGGTAATCCGCCGCCATGGGGTGCGCCTGCTGGATTGGCGGCAGCGCCGCATGTGGCCCATCGCCGCCGAGTACGTGCTCAGCGTGGCATGGGCGCACACGGTGGCCGCCCTGGCGCTGGCATGGCTGGCGCGGCCGTGGTGGCAGGCCTCGGCGTCGTGGCCCGGCGCATTTCCGGGCAACACCGAACTGCTGATGCTGGGCGTGTGCCTGCTGCAGTTCGCCTGCAGCCTGCTGATCGACCGCCGCTACGAACGCCGCGTGGGCCGCACGTACTTCTGGGTGGCCTGGTATCCGCTGGCCTACTGGCTGATCAGCGCCACCACCACGCTGGCCGCGCTGCCGACGCATCTCTTGCGCCGTCGCGGGCGGCGCGCAACCTGGACCAGTCCGGACCGGGGCCTGCGATGAACATGCCCCCCGCCGGCGACACCGCCTTCCCGGTCATCCGCCAACCGCATCGCCAGCCGCGCGTGCTGCGCGCCATGTGGGCCGGGGTCACGCTCGCGCTGTGGATCGCCTATGGCTGGCTGGCGCTGCCGCTGCTGCAGCCGGCGTACTGGCAGGCGGACGGCATGATGGATTGGCTCGTGCGCCACCGTGGCGAACTCGCCGCGGGCTGGATGCTTGCCGTGGGCGCTGCCGCAGCGTCGATCCTGCTGGTCGCCTGGGCCGAACTGGACCAGCTTCGCCAGCGACGACGACCGCCGTCGCGTCTTCCCGATGCGCACGCGCAGGCCATCGCGCGTCGCTTGCATGCTAGCGATGCGCTGCATGCGCAACTCGTCAGCGGCAAGATCACGCGCCTGCATCTGGATGATGCCGCGCGCCCCGTCCACGCCGACACCGAACCGCTGGCAGCGGGGCCCGGCGGCGCAGCGGCCGGCTACGGCAAGTTGCGCGTCTGCCCTTCGCCGCGCACGACGAAGCGTTCGACGGTGAGTGCTTCAAGGCCCATGGGTCCATAAGCATGCAGACGCGTGGTGGAGATGCCGATCTCCGCCCCCAGGCCCAGTTCACCGCCATCGGAGAAGCGCGAGGACGCATTGACCATCACCACGGCCGAGCGCAGCGCCTGCACGAAGCGTTCGGCATGCGCGGCCTCGCCGGTGGCGATGACCTCGGTGTGGTCCGAGCCGTAATGGCGGATATGGGCGATGGCCGCGTCCAGGCCCGGCACGACGCGCACGGCGATCACCAGGTCCAGGTATTCGGCGGCGAAATCGGCATCGGTGGCCGGCACCATGTCCGGCACGAGGCGGCGACTGGCCTCGTCACCGCGAAGCTCGACGCCATGCCCGCGCAGCGCCTGCGCCGCACGCGGCAGGAAATCCGCGGCAATCGCCTGGTGGACCAGCAATGTTTCCAGCGAATTGCACGCGGCCGGACGAGAGACCTTCCCGTCGACGAGCAGCCGCAGCGCCAGGGCCTGGTCGGCGGACTCGTCCACGAACAGGTGGCACACGCCCTTGTAGTGCTTGATGACCGGCACGCGCGCGTGTTCGGCGACGAAGCGGATAAGTCCTTCGCCGCCGCGCGGGATGGCCAGGTCGATGATCTCGTTGAGTTGCAACAGTTCGAGCATCGTCTCGCGGCGCAGGTCCTCGACCAAGGTCAACGCTGCGGCCGGCACGCCGTGCGCCTCCAGTGCACGGCGCAGCGCCCGCGCAATGGCGGTGTTGGAATGGATCGCCTCCGAGCCACCGCGCAGGATCACGCCGTTGCCGGCCTTGATGCACAGCGCCGCGGCATCGGCCGTCACGTTCGGCCGCGCTTCGTAGATCATCGCGATCACCCCCAGTGGCACGCGCACCTTCTGCACGCGGATGCCGTTCGGGCGCACGTCGTCGCGGGTCACCTGGCCCACCGGATCGGGCAACGCGGCCACTTCGCGCAGCGCGTCGGCCACGCCGCGCAGGCGCTTGGGATCGAGCGCGAGGCGGTCGAGCATCGCGCTGCCCACGCCCTTGCCGCGTGCCGCCTCCAGGTCCTGCGCGTTGGCCTCGAGGATGGCCTCGGAATCGTCCTCCAGCGCCTGTGCCATCGCCACGAGCAGCGCCTGCTTGGCCGCACCGTCGAGCTGGGCCAGCGTCTGCGCCGCCAGGCGGCATTCCATCGCAAGGGTCTTGATGTCGGACATGGGGGCGCTCATGGTCAGGCGGTCAGCAGCACGAGATCATCGCGGTGCACGATGTTCTCGCCGTAGTTGTAGCCGAGGATGGCTTCGATGTCGCGCGAATGCCGGCCTGCCAGCCGGCGGATGTCCTGCGCCGAATACTGGCTGACGCCGCGGGCCACCGCCTGCTCGCCGTTCTCGCCGGGCGTGCGGATCTCCACCATGTCGCCGCGGCGGAATTCGCCCTGCGCGTGGGTGACGCCGCCGGGCAGCAGCGAGGCGCCCTTGTCGGCCAATGCGCGCGCCGCGCCGGCATCGACGAGGATCGCGCCCGGCTCCACCGGCGCATGCCGCAGCCAGTACTTGCGCGCGGCGATGCGCGTGCGTGCCGCATGCAGGCGGGTACCGCGCAGGCGGTCGTGGCCCAGCGCGCGCAGTACTTCGCCGCTGCGGCCATTGAACAGGTAGGTCTCGATGCCCGCCGCGCCGGCCTTGGCCGCCGCCTCCAGCTTGGTGCGCATGCCACCGGTGCCCATGCCCGAGGCACCGCTGCCGCCGGCCATCGCCAGCACGCCGGCATCCAGTTCGGCGACCTCATCGATGGGCTCGGCGTTCGGATTCTGGCGCGGATCGGCGCTGTACAGGCCGTCGATGTCGGTGGCGATGAACAGCGCGTCGGCATCGACCAGCGCGGCGACGATGGCGGCGAGGTTGTCGTTGTCGCCGAGCTTGAGTTCATCCACCGACACGGTGTCGTTCTCGTTCACCACCGGCAGCGCGCCCAGGCGCAACAGCTCGTTGAGCGTGGCGCGCGCATTGAGGTAGCGGCGGCGGTTGCGCAGGTCGTCGTGGGTGAGCAGCACCTGCGCGACCGGCCGTTCGAAGAAGCGCTGCCACAGCGCCATCAGCTGCGCCTGGCCGAGCGCGGCCAGTGCCTGGCGGGCGGCCATCGCCGCGCCCTGCTCGGCGGCGCGCGGCAGGATCGCGCGGCCGGCGGCCACTGCGCCGGAAGAGACGATGACGACCTCTCGCCCCGCGCCCACATGGGTGGAGACGAACTGCGCCAGCCCCAGCGCATGGCGCGGCGACAGGCCACCGCCATCGGCGGCGAGCAGGCTGCTGCCGACCTTGAGTACCGCGCGCCGCCACGGCGGCAACGATTGCTCGGTGAACGCAGGGGCGATGGGCGCGCGGGGGGCGGTCATGGGGTCATCCGTGGAATCAGTGGGTGTTCCATTCGTGCACGGTGAGCGTGGAGGCATCTTGCAGCACGAGCGGGTCGCGTGCCACCAACGCCTGCGCTTGCGCCAGGCTGTCCACGTGCTGCAGCACATAGGCGCCGCCGGTGCCGTCGGCGAAACCGCCGGTGAGCAGCAACTTGCCCTGGCCCCGCAGCTCGGCCAGGAAGTCGCGATGCGGCTGCACCACGGCATCGCTGAAACCGGGCTTGCGCATGGCCATTACCAGATAGTGTTTGCCTGCCATGGCTCAGCCCAGCGCCTGCCAACGCGCGCGCAGCGCCTCCAGGCGCAGGTCGGCGGCCGCGCCCGGCGAGACGCGCGCGGCCAGGCTGCCTTCCGGCGTGCGGCCCTGCCCCGCGCTGTCGGCATTGGCGGCGGCCGCCTTGTACGCTTCGCGGAATGGCACGCCGGCCACGGCTGCTTCGACGGCCACGTCGGTGGCGTACATGCCCGAATCGATGGCCGCGCGCAGGCGATCTTCGCGCCACTCCAGGTTGGCCAGCAGCGCCGGCAGCAGTTCCAGCGCGGCCAGGCCACGTCCGAAGCCGTGGAAGATCGCGCCCTTGGACGCCTGCAGGTCACGGTGGTAGCCCGAGGGCAGCGACAGCAGCTGCTCGATCTCGGTCCGCGCGGCGGCCACGCTGGCATGGGTGGCGCGCATCAGCTCGATGACGTCCGGGTTGCGCTTGTTCGGCATGATCGAGCTGCCGGTGGTGTACTGCGCCGGCAGCGCGACGAAGCCGTACTCGGCGCTGGTGAACAGCGACAGGTCCCACGCGATGCGGCGCAGGTCCAGGGTGGCGCTGCCGAGCGCTTCCAGCGCGGCCAGTTCGAACTTGCCGCGCGAGAGCTGCGCGTAGATCGGCGAGATTTGCAGGCGCGCGAAGCCCAGCGCGGCGGTGGTGTGGTCGCGGTCCAGCGGCAGGTTGACGCCGTAGCCGGCGGCGGTGCCGAGCGGGTTGGCGTCGACCAGCTTGAGGGTGTCGGCGGCGCGGATGGCGTCGTCGATGAAAGCCTCGGCCCAGCCGGCCCACCACATGCCCGCCGAGGAAACCACGGCGCGCTGGATGTGGGTGTAGCCGGGGATCGGCAGCTGCGCTTCGGCCTGTGCACGGTCCAATGCGACCTTGGCCGCCTCGCGGCTGAGCTCGGCCACGCGGGCGAGTTTTTCCTTCAGCCACAGGCGCGTGGCGACCAGGATCTGGTCGTTGCGGCTGCGGCCGGTGTGGATCTTGCGGCCGGCGTCGCCGAGGCGTTCGGTCAGCCGCGCCTCGATGGCCGAGTGGCCGTCCTCGTACTGCTCGTCGAGCACGAAGTGGCCGGCGCGCCAGTCGGCGGCGAGCACATCCAGTTCGCGCAGCAGGCCGGCGAGTTCGTCGGCCGACAGGATGCCGATGTGCCGGAGGCCCTCGGCGTGCGCCTTGCTGGCCTGGATGTCGTGCAGGAAGAACTCGCGGTCGAGGATGACGTCGTCGCCTGCGAGGAAGCGCTGGATCTGCGCATCGACGGCCACGCCGGGTTTCTGCCAGAGAAGATTTGCCATCACATGCCTCGGAAACGTTCGGGATTGCACTGTAGGAGCGGCTTCAGCCGCGACGGGGCGTTCCTCGGGAAAGCTGTCGCGGCTGAAGCCGCTGCTACAAAGGGAATCAGGGATCAGGGAAACCAGGAATCAGGCCGGGTGCGGGATCGCGGTGAGTTCGTCCAGGCCGAGCGCGCGGTTGAGGTTCTGCATGGCCTGCGTGGCCGCGCCCTTGAGCAGGTTGTCCAGCGTGGCCACCACCACCACGCGCTTGCCGCCCGGCGCCATCGTGAAGCCGCCGATCTGCACGCCATGCCGGCCGGCGATTCGGCTCACCCACGGTGCCTCGTCGACGATCTCGATCAACGCCTCGCCCGCGTAGCGCTCGCGATAGCGCTGCTCGATCTCCTCGCGCTTCATGGCCCGCGACAACCACAGGTTCACCGTCATCGTGATGCCGCGGAAGTGCGGGGCCACGTGCGGCATGAACTCCACCGGCACGCCGAGCTGGGCGCTGACCTCGCGCTCGTGCATGTGGTCGGTGAGCGCGTACGGCATCAGGTTGTCTCGCAGCAGCTCGACATTGTTCTTGTCCGAAGGCGTGGTGCCGGCGCCGGAGTACCCCGACACGCCGAAGCATTGCGGCGGACCGGCCAGTTCGGCGAGCAACGGGGTGATCGCCAACTGCATCGCGGTGGCATAGCAGCCCGGGTTGCTGATGCGCTTCTGCCCGGCATAGCGGTCGCGGGTCAGCTCCGGCAGGCCGTAGTACCAGCCCGGATCGAAGCGGTAATCGGCCGAGAGATCGACGATGACGGTTTGCGGCGCGCTGGCATCCAGCGCTTCCACGTAAGGCTGCGCCTTGCCGTTGGGCAGCGCGAGGATCACCGCGTCGACGCCCTTGGCGGCGACCGCGGCCGGGTCCAGGTTCTCGTAGCGAAGTTCGCCGGCATAGGCGTCGCTGTGGTCGGCCACGCGCTGGCCGTCCAGCTCGCGCGAGGACACGAACGCCAGCGAGAGCTGCGGATGGGCGGCGATCAGCCGGATCAGCTCGGCACCGGTATGACCACGGGCGCCGACAATGCCGACAGTGAAGGAGGTACTCATGCGTTGGCTTCCAGGCGGGACTGCAGATGGCGGCGCACGGCCGGCCATTCCGCTTCGAGGATGGAGAAGATCACGGTATCGCGAACGCTGCCATCGGCATGGCGCTTGTGCGCGCGCAGCACGCCGTCCTGCTTGGCGCCGAGGCGGGCGATGGCGGCACGGGAAGCATGGTTGAACCAGCTGGTCTCGAACACCACGCTGATGCAGCCCAGCCGCTCGAAGGCGTACTGCAGCAGCATCAGCTTGGCTTCGGTATTCAGGCCGGTGCGCTGCGCCGACAGTGCGTAGAACGTGTAGCCGATGGACAGGCGCGGCACGTCGGGCTGAAGGTCGTACAAGCGCGTGCTGCCGACCACGTGGCCGGCGGCGTTGCGCACCGCGAAAGGCAGCGCCTGGCCTTCGGCCTGCATGCGCAGCGCGGTGTCGACGTAGGCGCCGGCCTGGGCCGGCGCCGGCACGTTGGTGTACCACAGCCTGGACAGCTCGCCGGCGCCCAGCGCGGTGCGCAGGTCATCGGCATGCGCGGTGGCGAGGGGCTCCAGGGTCGCGTGGCTCCCCTGCAGCGTCGGCACCGTGCGCCAGTCGGCGGGCAGCTGTTCCAGGCCCATGACTCAGTCCTGCAGCGTCGGCGTGCGCGTGGCGCAGTGGGCCACGCAACGCTGGATCTGCTCGAAGCTCTCCAGCCCGTACCAGAACACCTTCCACTTCTCCTGCTTGAAGCAGCCGTCGGACTCGGCGTAGTAGAAGATGTTGACCTGGTTGTTGTGGCGCGAACGCCAGAACAGCTGCGGGGTTTCCTCGCGCATCACGTTCCATACGGCGCGGCCCAGGCCTTCGCCCTGCGCGTCGTCGAGCACCGCGAACTTGTCCAGGTACACGCCGTCGGCCTCGTCGGTGAGGATCACCGCGGCACGGTAGTTCTCGCTGACGTAGGCCCGCAGCAGGCGGGTCTTGTCGAAGTAGTCCGGCACCAGCGTGCGGCCGAAGCTGGATTCGATCAGCGTCTTCAGCCGCGCCAGGTCCAGCTCGCCCCAGGTGGTGGCGCGCAGCACGCGTTCGCCGCGGCGCACCAGCGTGCCCGAGCCCTTGTGGGTGAACAGTTCCTTGGCCAGGTCCGCCGGACGGGTGATCGACACCGACGATTCCAGCGGCAGCTTGTCCAGCAGGTCCTTGATCTGTTCGATCTTCACCTTCATGCCGCCGTGGATCCACGGCTGCTGGATCAGGTGTTCGTACTCGGTGGACAGGTTGATCGAATCGATCACCCGGCCTTCGGCATCGAGCAAACCGCCGGTGCCGGTGAGGAAGATGATCTTGTACGGCTGCAACTCGCGCACCAGTTCGTTGGCGGCGAAATCGGCATTGATGTTGAGGATCTGCCCGCTCGGGGTTTCGCCCAGGCTGGTGATCACCGGGATCGATCCGGCCTTCAGGCTGGCCTCGATCGGCGCCAGGTTCACCCGCTTGACCTCACCCACCAACCCGTAGGTCTGCGGGTCGAGGTACTCGGCTTCGAACACGCCGCCGGTGATGGAAGTCGCGCGCGCACCATTCTGCTGCAGCGCCTCCACCAGCTTGAGGTTGGACTGCTGGAACACGCGCCGCACGATGGCCAGCGCCTCGGGCGAGGTCACGCGCAAGCCGTTGACGGTCTGCTTCTCGATGCCGGCCGCGGACAGCTCGGCATCCAGCTGCGGGCCGGCGCCGTGCAGCACGATCGGGGTCAGGCCGACCTCCTGCAGGAAGGTCAGCGAAGAGGTCAGGTCCTCCAGCTCGTCGCGCAGCACCGCGCCACCGACCTTCACCACGGCGAAGCGCTTGGCGTCCAGCTGCGAGAAGCGCTTGAGGTACTGGCTGATTTCCTTCGCGCTGGCCATGCTCGAGAGCAGGCGCACGATGGTCTGGCGGGTCTGTTTGTGGGTGGCGGGCAGCGACATTTCGATGTTCATGGCACGTGGGAGGGCGCGCTCAGCGCGCGCCGTTGATGATGCGGTGGACGGAATCGGCGTAGCGCTGCAACTGCTCCAGCGTCACCCATTCGTCGGCGGTGTGGGCCTGGGCGATATCGCCCGGCCCGTAGACCAGCGCGGTATAGCCGCCGGCGGAGAACAACGAGGCTTCGGTCCAGAAATCGACCGCGTTGCCAATCGGCAGGTCGAGCGCGTCGGCGACATCGCGCGCGGCCAGGCGGCGTTCCTCGGCGCGGGCGATGTCACCTGACGGCAGGCTCGGGCCGCGGAAGGTTTCCTCGAAATGCGCGGCGGCCGGCTCGGCGAAGCCGGCGAAGGTCGCCAGCAGGCCGTCCACGTCCATCGAGGGCAGCGGGCGGAAGCCGAAGCGCAGCTCGGCGGCCGGGGCGATCATGTTGGCCTTGATGCCGCCTTCGATGCGGCCGATGTTGAAGCGCAGGCCGGTCAGCCCGCCGAAGCGCGCATGAGCCAGCGAATCGACATGGTCCAGCGCGCGGTCGCCCCAGCGGATGGCCTGGTGCAGCGCGCTGGCCGCCGGGTCCTGCTTGCCCGAGGCATGCCCTGCCCGGCCGGCGAACTTCATCAGCACCGAACTGATGCCGCGATGCGCCAGCACCGCCTCGCCCATCGTCGGCTCGGCCACCAGGATGGCCTCGTAGGTTTCGCCACGCGCCAAAAACGCGGCGATGCAGCGCGGATCGTTGGCTTCCTCGTCGGAGGAGAACAGGAACGCGGCATCGCCATAGCCGGCATTGGCCGCGGCGACCAGCCCGGCGGCGGCCCCCTTGATGTCGCACACGCCCAGGCCGACCACGCGGTCGTCCTGCCGGCGCATCACGTGCGGGTCCGCGCTCCAGTGCGGGGAATCGGGCACGGTATCCAGGTGCACGTTGAACAGGTACTTCGGCGTGCCGCGCACGGCGTACAGGCTGACCGCGCCGGCGCCATGGTCCACCACTTCCACGCGGAAACCCGGCAGGTTCGCCCGCAGGTAATCGAAGATGCCGCCCTCGGCGGCGATGGCGCGCGGCGGATTGCGGGTGTCGAAGGACACCAGCTTTTCCAGGTGCGCGAGGGTGTCTTGCAGCAGGTCGGTCATCGGTATCTTGGAAACGGGTCAGGCCGCCGAAGCGGTGTAGATGTCCGGACGGACGACTTCCATCAGCCGGTCCGGCCGGGCCGGCGCGGTGAAGCCGTAGCGCGCGTACAGGCCATGCGCGTCCGAGGTGGCGAGCATGAAGCGGCGCAGGCCCTGCAGCTGCGGATGGGTGAACACCGCGTCCATCAGCTGCTTGGAGTAACCCTGGCCGCGATGCGCCGGCAGCACGAAGACATCGGCGAGATAGGCGAAGGTGGCGAAATCGGAAACCACCCGCGCAAACGCCACCTGCCCTTCGCCTTCAACGTAACCGCCAAAACACAGCGAGCCGGCGATCGCCCGCTCCACCGTGTCCTGCGGAATGCCGCGGCTCCAATAGGCCTCGGTCGACAGGAAACGGTGGATCAGGGGGAGATCGAGCTCCCCTTTGTCGGTGCTGACGCGCAGCTCGCCCATGCCGATGGCCTCAGCGGTTGACCTGGGCGTACAGCGTGGAGCTCATGCCGAACAGCTTGATGAAGCCCTCGGCCTCTTCCACGCCCCAGTCGGCCGACTGCGCGTAGGTCGCGCCCTTGGCGTTGAGGATGTGCGGCGAGCGCACCGCCACCGCGTCTACGCGGCCGCCGCGGGTTTCCAGCACCACCTCGCCGGTGACCTTGGACTGCGAGGACTTCAGGAAGGCCTCCAGGTCGGTCTTGAGCGGGTCGTGGTAGAAGCCTTCGTACACCAGCTCGACCCACTTGCGTGCCACGTCGGGCTTGAAGCGGTTCTGCTGCTTGGTCAGCACGGTGTCCTCCAGCGCGCGGTGCGCGGCCAGCAGCGAGATCAGGCCCGGCGCCTCGAACACGATGCGGCCCTTCAGGCCGATCACGGTGTCGCCGGTGTACACGCCGCGGCCCACGCCGTACTGAGCGAACAGCTTGTTGAGGCGGGCCAGGATCTGCGCGCCCGGCAGCGGCTTGCCGTCCAGCTCCACCGCCTCGCCCTCGACGAACTTCAAGGTCACGGTCAGCGCCTCGGTCGGCCACGCGCTGCGCGGCGCGCACCAGCCACGCGCGCCTTCGCCCGGGGCTTCCCACTTGTCGATCTCGCCGCCGGACATCGTCACGCCCAGCAGGTTCTCGTTGATGGTGTAGCTCTTCTGCTTGGCGCGCACGCCGAAGCCGCGCTCTTCCAGGTACTTCTGCTCGTAGGCGCGGGTCTGGGTGTGTTCCTTCTGGATCTCGCGGATCGGCGCGACGATCTGATAGTCGCCCTGCGCCTTCACCGCCAGGTCGAAGCGGACCTGGTCGTTGCCCATGCCGGTGCAGCCGTGGGCGATGATGTTGGTGCCCAGTTCGGCGGCGCGCTTGAGCGCGGCGTCGACGATCAGGTAGCGGTCGGACACCAGCAGCGGATACTGGCCCTGGTAGCCCTCGCCGGCCCAGACGAACGGCTTGACGAAGCCTTCCCAGATCGCCGGGCCGCCATCGACGGTGACGTGGCTGGCCGCGCCGAGCTCGGCGGCGCGCTTCTCGATGAAATCGCGTTCCTCGTCATCCACGCCGCCGGTATCGGCGAACACGGTGTGGACGGCGTAGCCCTGCTCCTGCAGGTACGGGATGCAGAAGCTGGTGTCGAGGCCGCCGGAGAAGGCGAGGACGATGTCTTTCTTGCTCATGGGGGAGTTCCGGGATGCGGGATAAGGGGGCGGGAATTACTGGGAGATCAGTGCGGCCATGACCGCCTTCTGCACGTGCAGGCGGTTCTCGGCCTCGTCGATGGCGATGCAGTTGGGCGAATCCATTACCGCGTCGGTCGCCTTGACGTTGCGGCGCAGCGGCAGGCAGTGGCTGAAGACACCGTTGTTCGTGAGCGCCATCTTGGCTTCGTCCACGATGAAGTGCTTGTACTGGTCGCGGATGGGCTTTTCCGGCGCCCAGTTGCCGAAGAACGGCAGCGCGCCCCAGCTCTTGGCGTAGACCATGTCCGCGCCGCGGTAGGCGCTTTCGATATCGTGGCTGACGGTCAGCGAGCCGCCGTTCTCGGCGACATTCTGCTCGGCCCAGCCCATGTAGCGCTCATCGAGGATGTAGTCCGGCGTCGGGCACAGCAGGGTGACGTCCATGCCCATGCGCGTGGCAATGGTCAGCGCCGAGTTCGCCACGGCGGTGTTCAGCGGCTTGGGGTGGTAGGTCCAGGTGAGCACGTACTTCTTGCCGCGCAGGTCGGCGGTGCCGAAGTGCTCCTGCAGCGCCATCGCGTGGGCCAGCTCCTGGCACGGATGGGTGATGGTCTCCATGTTGATGACCGGCACCGGCGAGTACTTGGCGAACGACTTGAGCACGATGTCCTCGCGGTCGTAGGCCCAATCCACGAACTTCGGGAATGCGCGCACGCCGATCAAGTCCACGTAGCGGCCCAGCACGCGCGCCACCTCGGCGATGTGCTCCTCGGTATCGCCGTCCATCACCGTGCCGAGGTTGAACTCGATCGGCCACGCATCCTTGCCCGGCTGCAGCACCACCGCGTGGCCACCCAGCTGGAACGCGCCCAGCTCGAAGCTGGTGCGGGTGCGCATGGACGGATTGAAGAACACCAGCGCGATCGACTTGCCCTTGAGCTCGTCACCCAGCTTGTTGCGTTTGAACAGCGCGGCCTGGGTCAGCAATGCGTCGATTTCGGCGCGGCGCCAATCCTGGGTGTTCAGGAAGTGCTTCAGGGACATCGATCGATCCTTTGCGGCGGGCTTGCAGGAGGTGGACGGAAATCTTGCGGTTGAAACTTTTCAGGATGCGGAAACGAAAAAACCCAGCCTCAGGCTGGGTTTTCAGAACGGACAGCACGACGCTCCGGTTTACCCAGCGAGAATGTGGGGTTCCGGTCGACGCGCGCGCGAGGTCATGCCGGAGGCCATCCGGGCTGCGCTGGTGCCGAGCTGAGTGTCGTTTGCTTGCATAAGGCGCGCATGGTCGCACGCGTGAACCGGGGGTGCAAGCGCGGAAAATTTGATTTTCGATCCGACGCGCAGAATCTGGAGGGTGCCCGGGGGCCATGCCCTGGCGGGGGCGTCGGGCGAGGTGACGAAGCCAAAGCCAAAGCCTCAGCGCGGCGGCTGCACCACCGCGTCCGGGATATAGGGCGTCACCGACACCCGGATCCGCAGCCGGTTACCCGGATCCTCCGGCAACCGCGAGCGGTACTTGGTGCCCTTGTAGACGTAATCCACGTCATAGGCGATCGGCCGGCGGAACTCGCGACCAACCTCGACGATGCGGCAATTGCGGCGGGTGCTGGTCGGCGCGGGCGGCGGCACCACCGTGTCGTGGCGCCGGCTGAAGATGTCCTTCACCGAATCCATCATCTTGGAGATGCGGCCTTCCTGCGCCGAATCGCCACTGCCGGCCGGCTGCGCCTCGCCCGCGGCCGGCGGATCGCACTGCTCTTCCGTGCGGGTGGCGCGCAGGGTCTGGTAGACCGGCTCCACGTTGAGTACCTGGGCGTAGTCGAGCTTGACGTTTTCCACCACGACCACCCGGTTGCGGGCATCGGCCTCGGGATCCGCCGCCCATGCCGGCACGGCGTGCCAGCCCAGAAGGCAGATCAATGGTGGCAGGAACGGGAAGCGCATCAGCACCGGCGGGCTTCGAAAGCGTATGGGCAAGTGTATGGACCTCGCCGGCCCGGCGGCTGAACATAACCCATCCGGCGGCGAATGGGCGTGCCGCGGCCCCGCCCACGCGCCCGTGGCGCTAGAATCCAACGGCTTACCTACCCCCGATGCCGATGAGCCTGCGCCTCCACAACAACCTGACGCGGCGGGTCGAACCGTTCGCGCCCCTCGACCCCGCCGCCGGCCCCACGATGTATGTGTGCGGCCCCACCGTCTACAACTACGTCCACATCGGCAACGCCCGTGGCCCGGTGGTGTTCGGCGTGCTGGCCGACCTGCTGCGCCGGCGTCACGGCACGCTGCGCTACGCCCGCAACATCACCGACGTCGACGACAAGATCAACCAGGCCGCCCGCGACCAGGGCGTGCCGATCTCGGCCATCACCGACCGCTTCGCCGCCGCCTACCGCGAGGACATGGCCGCCCTGGGCGTCGCCCCGCCGGACCTGGAGCCGGAAGCCACCGCGCACATGCCGCAGATGGTGGCGATGATCGAACGCCTGATCGCCAGCGGCCACGCCTATGCGGCCGAAGGCCACGTGCTGTTCGCGGTCAACACGTTCGACGGCTACGGCAAGCTCTCGCGCCGCGACCCGGAAGAAATGCTGGCGGGCGCGCGCGTGGAAGTGGCCCCGTACAAGAAGGACGCCGGCGACTTCGTGCTGTGGAAGCCTTCCAGCGACGACCTGCCCGGCTGGGACTCGCCCTGGGGCCGCGGCCGCCCGGGCTGGCACATCGAATGCTCGGCGATGGCCGCCGCCCACCTGGGCGAAACCATCGATATCCATGCCGGTGGCGTGGACCTGCAGTTCCCGCACCACGAGAACGAGATCGCGCAGAGCGAGTGCGCCCACGGCGGCGCCACCTTCGCGCGATTCTGGCTGCACAACGGCATGCTCAACTTCGGCGGCGCCAAGATGAGCAAGTCGCTGGGCAACATCGAGCGTGTGCACGACCTGGTGCGCAAGCATCCGCCGGAGGCGTTGCGTTATGCGCTGCTGTCGGCGCACTACCGCCAGCCGCTGGACTGGTCCGACGCGCTGATCGAGCAGTCGATCCGCACCCTGGACCGGTTGTACGGCACCCTGCGCGACCTGGCCGACGTGGAGGCCACCGCGACAATCCCGGCGGCGGTCGAAGCAGCGCTGGACGACGACCTCAACACGCCGTTGGCCCTGGCCGAAGTGGCGCGGATCGCCGGCGAGGCCCGCAAGGCCGAGACCGCGGGCGACCGGGCCCGCCTGAAGGCAGAGCTGCTCGGCGCCGGCCTCGCCCTGGGCCTGCTGCAGCAGGATCCCGCGCAGTGGTTCGGCGCCACCGCCGTGGATGCCGACGAGGATGCCCGCATCCAGGCGCTGGTGGACGAACGCGGCGCGGCGAAGAAAGCCCGCGATTTCGCCCGTGCCGATGCCCTGCGCGACCAGTTGGCCGCCGAAGGCATCGTGCTGGAAGACACCCCGCAGGGTGTCAGGTGGTCGCGCAAGCGCGCCTGAGCCCTGCCCTCCCCACCCGCGCCTTCGGGCGCGGCGCAGTGAATGCAATCCCCACATGACCGATAGCCCCTTCCCGCTGGAACCCACCGCTGCCCAGGCCCAGGCGGCCATTGCCGAGGAATTTTCCTTCTTCGGCGACTGGTCCGAGCGCTACCAGTACCTGATCGACCTAGGCCGCAAGCTGCCGTCCTTCCCGGAGGCGTGGAAAACCGAGGAGCACCGCCTGCACGGCTGCCAGTCGATGGTGTGGATCGTGCCGGAGGGCAATGCGCAGCGGCTGGATTTCCACGCCATCAGTGATTCGGCCATCGTCTCGGGGCTGATCTACCTGGCGCTGAGGGTCTATTCCGGGCGCAGCGCCGAGGAAATCCTGGCCACGGAGCCGACCTACATCACCGACATCGGGCTGGCGCGCCACCTTTCGCCGACCCGCAGCAACGGCGTGGCGGCGATGCTCGCCTTCATCCGCGAGACCGCGAAGGCGCAGCAGTGAGCGCGCCGGGCCCGGCGCCGACCACCGACCAGGGCATCCGCACGCTCCTCGCCCATCCGGGCTTCGCGCTGGTGCTGGGCTATCGCATCTGCGCGATGCTGTCCTACCAGATCGTGGCGGTGACGGTGGGCTGGCACATCTACGAGATCACCCGCAATCCGTTCTCGCTGGGGCTGGTGGGGCTGGCGGAAATCCTGCCGTTCTTCTGCATCGCGCCATTCGCCGGCTACCTGGTGGACCACCTGCCGCGGCGTCGCCTCGGGTCGATCGCCACGCTGGGGCTGGTCGCCACGGCCAGCGTGCTGATGGCCGTGGCGATGGGCTGGTTACCGTTCAATGGCGTGTGGCCGATTTACGGGGCCATCGCGCTGACGGGCGCGGCGCGTTCGTTCCTGTCGCCGGTGTACAACGCGCTGTTCGCGCGCACGCTGCCGCGCGAGGCCTATGCACGCGGGGCCAGTGTTGGCAGCGTGGTATTCCAGACGGGCATGGTGATCGGCCCGGCGCTGGGCGGTGTGCTGGTCGGCTGGGGCGGCAAGGGGCTGGCGTATGCGACGGCGGCGGTGATCGCGCTGGTGGCGATGACGGCGCTGCTGGCGCTGCGCGTGGAGGAGCCGGTGAGCACGGCGGGGCGCGCGCCGATTTTCCGCAGCATCGCCGAGGGGGCGCGCTTCGTGTTCTCCAACCAGATCATGCTCGGGGCGATGGCGCTGGACATGTTCTCGGTGCTGCTGGGCGGAGCGGTCTCGATGCTGCCGGCCTTCATCCACGACATCCTGCACTACGGGCCGGAAGGGCTGGGGATCCTGCGCGGGGCGCCGGCACTGGGCTCGATCGTGGTCGGGGTGTGGCTGGCGCGGCGGCCGTTGCAACGCAATGCGGGACGGGTACTGCTGTTCGCGGTGGCGGGGTTCGGGCTGTGCACGATCGCCTTCGGGTTGTCGCGGCATTTCTGGCTTTCGGCGGCCATCCTGCTGGTCTACGGGATGTGCGACGGCGTATCGGTGGTGGTGCGCTCGACGATCCTGCAGTTGGCGACCCCGGACGAGATGCGTGGACGGGTGTCGGCGATCAACGGCATCTTCATCGGGTCTTCCAACGAGTTGGGCGCCTTCTACGACGGAACGATGGCGCGCCTCATCGGGCTGGTGCCGGCGGTCGTGCTGGGCGGCTTCGTGACGATGTGCGTCGTGGGCGTCACCGCGATCAAGGCGCCTAAGCTGCGGCGGTTGGATTTGCGGGATCTGTAGTGGCTTCACGTCGTTGGGTTCTGGAGGGCCTTCGGCGCCTGCGGGTGGCCGGGGCCTGTCCGGGACACGCCGTGAATCCGTCCATGGAGGCTCGTAGGCGACATCCATGTCGCCTACGGTCCCGGACAGGCCCCGGCCACCCGCAGGCGCCGAAGGCCACCTGGCATCAAGTCCACCTTCGTTCGGCTCGCTTGCATGAAAAAACCCGCCTTTCGGCGGGTTTTCGTTTGCTTGGGCTTGCCTGGCGTCAGTCGCCCTGCTGCTTCTGCATGTGCTCCCAGCGCTCCTGCGCGTCGATCGTGCGCTCGGCGGTGAGGCGCGCTTCCAGGCGCTCCAGGCCGATCTCCTCGCCCGTGTCCACGCAGTAGCCGTAGTCACCGGCTTCCAGGCGCTTGAGGGTGCTGTCGATCTTGCCGATCAGCTTGCGGTAGCGGTCGCGGGTACGCAGTTCCAGCGAGTTCTCCGTTTCACGGGTCGCACGCTCGGCTTCGTCGCCGATGTCACGCACTTCCTCGCGCAGGTTCTCGATGGTCTGCTTGGATTCTTCGACCAGATCGTTGCGCCACTGCTGCAGGCGCTGGCGGAAGTATTCCTGCTGCAACGGGCTCATGTACTCCTCGTCCGCCGCGGGCTTGTAGCCCTTCGGCAGGATCGGGCGGCCGGTCACCTCGTCGGTGGTGTATTCCACGACCTTGAACTTGGTGCGCGGGGCCGGGCTCGGCGCCCGGGACACGACGGCCACGGCGACCTTGCCCGTCGGGCGGGTCGCGGCCGGCTTGGCCTGGGATTCAGTCTTGGTGGGGGTCTTCGCTGAAGATTTCGAAACAGGCACGGGATTCTTGGATTGCGGGGTCGGCGCCGCGGCTGCCGGCTTGGCCGGGACCGCCTTGGGGGCGGGCGCGGCAGCAGGCTGCGGTGCGGGTTTGACCGGAACAGTCTTGGCCGGAGCCGGCTTGGCGGCCGTCTTCGGTGCGGGCTTGGGCGCCGGCTTGGCAGCCGCCTTGGCAACCACCGGCTTGGGCGCCGGCTTCGCGGCGGCGGCCTTGGCCGGTACCTTGGCCGCCTGCTTCGCCACCGGCTTCGGGGCGGGCTTGGCAGCCGTCTTCTTCACGGGCGTCTTGACCGGTGCCGCCTTCTTGGCGACCACGGCCTTCTTGACGGGAACAGCCTTCTTCGCAGCCGCCTTCTTGGCGACCGGTTGCTTGGCGGCCGGCTTCTTCGCCGCGGACTTCGCAGCCTTGGCGACCGGTTTGGCAGCGGTCTTGGCCGCCGCCTTCTTCACAACAGGCTTGGCGGTTTTCTTGGCGGCCTTGACGGCCTTCTTTGCAGGTTTTTTAGCAGCCACGAAACGCTCTTCCTTGGTTCCCCCGGGGCCCGGGAAAGCGGGCCTTTATAACGTACACCATCGGGAGGGGCAACATCGCATTAAGGCCGTTGGCATATGATGAACGCCGTGATCGCCCGCCTGCTCATCGCCCTGCTGCGCTTCTACAAGCGCTTCGTCAGTCCGCTGCTCGGACCGCGCTGCCGCTTCGCGCCCAGTTGCTCCGAATACGCCATGACCGCCCTCGCCCGCCACGGTGCGCTGCGCGGCAGCTGGCTGGCCGCGCGCCGCGTGGCGCGTTGCCATCCTTTCCATCCCGGCGGCTTCGACCCGGTTCCCGAGGCCGAGGCCCACTCTTCTTGCCGCTGCACAGGAAAAACGCCATGACCCGAACCCTGATCGTCAACGCCCGCCTGGTCAACGAGGGCCGCCAGTTCGATGCCGACCTGCGTATCGGCGAGGACGGCCGCATCGCGCAGATCGGCCCGCAGCTCGCCGCCGCGCCGGGCGAGACCGTGGTGGACGCCGCCGGCCGCTGGCTGCTGCCGGGCATGATCGACGACCAGGTGCACTTCCGCGAGCCGGGCCTGACGCACAAGGGCGACGTGGCGACCGAGTCCGCCGCGGCGGTCGCCGGCGGGCTGACCAGCTTCATGGACATGCCCAACACCAACCCGCCCACGCTCAACGCCGCCGCGTTGCAGGCCAAGTACGACATGGCCGCCGGGCGGGCGTGGGGCAACTACGGGTTCTACCTGGGCGCCAGCAACGACAACCTGGCCGACATCCAGCAGCTGGACCCGAAGACGGCACCGGGCATCAAGGTGTTCATGGGCGCCTCCACCGGCAACATGCTGGTGGACAACCCGCAGACGCTGGACGCGATCTTCCGCGACGCGCCCACGCCGATCATCACCCACTGCGAGGACACGCCGACCATCGACGCCACCATGAAGGCGTTCGTGGAGAAATACGGCGACAACCTCAACGCGTCGATGCACCCGGACATCCGCTCGCGCGAGGCGTGCCTAAAGTCATCGCAGCTGGCGGTGTCGTTGGCCAGGAAGCACGGCACCCGCCTGCACGTGCTGCACATCTCCACCGCCGATGAGCTGGCCCTGTTCACCCCGGGCCCGATCGAAGGCAAGCGCATCACCGCCGAGACCTGCATCCACTTCCTGCGCTTCGACCGCGCCGATTACGAACGGCTGGGCAACCTGATCAAGTGTAACCCGTCCATCAAGGACGCCAGCGACCGCGAGGCGCTGATCCGCGCGCTGGCCGAGGACGTGATCGACGTGCTTGCCACCGACCACGCCCCGCATACCTGGGAAGAGAAGCAAAAGCCGTACGCGCAGGCGCCTTCCGGCCTGCCGCTGGTGCAGTACGCGCTGGTCGCCGCGCTGGAACTGGTGCACGAAGGCCGCCTGCCGATCGAGAAGATCGTGCACAAGTTCGCGCATGCGCCGGCCCTGCTGTTCAACGTCGCCGAGCGCGGCTTCCTGCGCGAGGGCTACTGGGCCGACCTGGTGCTGGTGGACGACACGCCGTTCACCGTGAAGCGCGAGGACGTGCTGTCCAAGTGCGGCTGGTCGCCGTTCGAGGGCACGACGTTCCGCTCGAAGATCGGCTCGACCTGGGTCAACGGCCAGCAGGTGTGGGACGGCACGAAGCTGGTGGGCGTGCCGCAGGGCCAGCGCTTGCGGTTTGATCGCTGATGCCGGTGGCGTCGCGTTTTGCCGGCCGGCTGTTGCTGTCCGGTCTCACCCTGCCCTTCCTGGCGACGGCGCAACCTGCCGATACGCGCGTGGTGTTTCCCGCTAGTGCGTCGCAGGGGGCGCTGGTGATCGGCAAGGTGCCGCCCGGCAGCACGGTGGAGTACGGCGGCCGCCAGCTGCGCGTCAGTGACTACGGCAGCGTGGTGTTCGGCATCGGCCGTGACGAGAAAGGCCCGCTCACGGTGCAGGTGACGCCGCCGGGCGGCGTGCGCACGCCCACCGCGATCACGGTGACGCCGCGCGACTGGCCCACCGAGCAGGTCAATGGCGTGCCGCCGAAGACGGTGAACCCGCCGCCGGAGATCGCCGCACGCATCCAGCGCGAGCAGGCGCAGGTCACCGCTGCAAGAGCCCGCGACGATGCGCGACCGGATTTTGCCCAGGCATTCATCTGGCCAGTGCAGGGGCGTATCAGCGGGCGATTCGGCAATGCGCGCGTCTACAACGGGCAACCGGGTGCCGGGCATTCGGGGATGGATATCGCCGTGCCGACCGGTACGCCGGTAAAGGCACCGGCGGCCGGGGTCATCACGTTCGCCGCACCCGACCTGTACCTCACCGGCGGCACGGTGTTGCTCGACCACGGCTTCGGCGTGAGTTCCAACTTCCTGCACCTGTCGCGAATCGACGTGAAGGTGGGCGATCGCGTGCAGCAGGGCCAGGTCATCGGTGCGGTCGGTGCAACGGGCCGCGCGACCGGACCGCACCTGCATTGGGGCATGAACTGGTTCGACGTGCGGATCGATCCGCTGCTGGTGCTGGAGCGAAGCAAAGCGGCGCCCTAAGGCGCCGCCAGCGCGAAACCACCGCGCCCCGACTCAGAGCGGCACTTCACCCACCTTGTCGGCGTAATCCTTCTTCGGGTCCACGCCCAGCAGCAGCTTCACGCCCGCCAGCAGGTTGTTTTCATTGAGCCACACCTGCGCGTGCGCGGGGTCCAGGCGAAGCAGCGCCAGCTTGGGATCGTCCTTGCCGCCCTCGTACCAGGCGGCGATGAAGGGATTCCACAGGCGCTCCACCACCGCGCGGTCGGTTTGCTCGCGCAACGTGCCGGCGATGCTGGCGAATACCTCGTGCCCCTTGCCGACCAGTTGCGCGTTCGCAGCGGCAATCCCGCCGCCCAGTGCATTGAGCAGGCCGTTGTCGCGTGCGGTGAAGAACCAGATCGGGCCACCCTCGTCGCCCTCGATCATCGCGGTCATCGGCTGCGCGTGGCCATCCTCTGCGCCGGCCAGGCCCAGCATCACCGTGCGGTCGGATTTGAGGGTCTTCCAGAAGCGCTTTTCCAGCTCTTGCTGATCTGCCATGGGTAAGTTCCGGTCACCACGCGACGCGCGGCTTCCGCAACAATTTCCCGTAACCGCCGGCAAGTCCGGGTGAGCAATCCGCGCCCGCGCTTGACCTTGCCGTCACGCTCCGCCGCTGGCCGCCCGCCACGCATGCCACAACTGTTGCAGTGGCGGCGCCCATGACGACTGCCCCGCCTGTTCGCGACGCAGCCGCAGCCTCGCCAGGCGCGACCAGATGCGATGCGGCTGCGCCAGGGCCGCCTTGGCGGGCCATTGCGCCAGCAGTTGGCCACGCCAGGCGCCCGGATCCACGCCTGCAGGCAGTGCCGCGGCCCCTGCACTCGCCGTTCGCGCCGACAGCCACTGCACCGCAACCGCGCGCGCGTCGGCCGGGCGCGCGCGTCCGAACAGCACCGCCTCCACCGCCACCACGGCCTCGGCGAACGGTTGCAGGACCGCCAGCGCGGCCTCCAGCGACAACGGCTGGCCACGCGAGGCCTGCATCGCCGGCAATGTCTCGGCCAACTGCGCCCATGGCGCGAGATGCGGTTCCAGCACCCGACCCAGCGGATGCCGCGAACGCCGCCCGCTCCAGTCGCGCAGCTCCTGCTGCCACCACGCCAGCTTGGCGTCGGCCGGCAGCGGGTCGCCGCTGATGTTCATGATGTCCTCGAACTCCTGCAGCAGCGAGAACCAGGCCAGCGCCGTGCGCTGCCGGTCGGCCGGCACGAAGCGTCCGGCCACCTCCCATTCGGGCCAGCGGTCGCGCCATTTGTCGAGGAAACTGTCGAGGGCGCTGGTCGTGCTCATGCGCAAAAAATCCGATGGATGAAGGCCGCGGGCGCGGGCCGGAGAGGAATCAGGCGGCGGGCGTGGCCGGCCAGGCATCGGCGACGCCCAGGACCGACGGCTGCTCGATCATGCGATCGGCCTGCCAGGACAACGGATCGTCCTCGTCCAGGCGGTAGCCCCACAGCGCCGCCACCGAGCGCATGCCTGCCGCGCGCGCGGCGAGGATATCGCGCTCGTCATCGCCCACGTACACGGTGTCGTCCACGGCTACGCCCATGCGCTCGCAGGCGACCTGCAGGGGCAAGGGATGCGGCTTGCGCTCGGGCAGGCTGTCGCCGCCGATCAGCACCGCGCAGCGCGCTTCCCAGTCCAGCTGCGGCAGGATGAGCCGCGCCAGGTATTCGGGCTTGTTGGTCACGATGCCCCAACGCGTGCCGGCGTCTTCCAGGGTACGCAGCATCCCTTCCACGCCTTCGAACAACACGGCGTGGCGGCCGATCAGCGCCTCATAGCGCTGCAGGAACTCCGGCACGTGGCTGTCGCGCTCGGCCGCGTCCCACTGCGGAAACGCCACGCCGAGCATGGCACGCGCGCCCTTGGACACCACCGGACGCAACTGGGCCAGCGCCAGCGGCGGCAAGCCGCGCGCGACGCGCATTTCATTGGCCGTGGCGAGCATGTCCGGCGCGCTGTCCAGCAACGTGCCGTCGAGGTCGAACAGGACCGCGCGCGGAAAACCGCCGGCGGCCTCAGGCATCTGGAGACACCGGCTTGCTTGCCCAGGCCAGGTAATTGATGTCGGTGCGCGGGCTCAGGCGGGCGCTGCCGCGCCAGGGTTCATAGGCCAGGCCGCTGACGTCCTCGATCTGCAGCCTGGACTGGCGCAGCCACGCGGCCAGTTCGGAGGGCTTGATGAAGTCCTGGTAGTGGTGCGTGCCGCGCGGCAGCAGGCGCGCGATGTACTCGGCGCCGACGATCGCCACGGCGAACGCGGCCGCCGTGCGGTTGAGCGTGGACAGGAACAGCTTGCCGCCCGGCTTAAGCAGGGTGGCACAGGCGTCCAGGATCGCGCCGGGGCGCGGCACGTGCTCCAGCATTTCCATGCAGGTGATGGCGTCGAAGCTGCCGGGCGCCTCGGCCGCGAGGTCTTCCACCGACTGCACGCGGTAGTCCACTTCCAGCCCGGACTCCAGCTTGTGCAGGCGCGCGACCTTGACCAGTTCGGGCGCCAGGTCGATGGCGGTCACCTGCGCGCCCTGCCGGGCCAGCGCCTCGCTGAGCAGGCCGCCGCCGCAGCCGACATCGAGCACGCGCGCGCCGGCCAGCGGCATGCGCGCGGCGACGTATTCCAGCCGCACCGGGTTGAGTGCATGCAGCGGCTTCTGCGGGCCGTCGGCATCCCACCAGCGATTGGCGAGCGCGGCAAACTTGTCCAGCTCGGCCTGGTGGAAATTCTCGGAGGTGTTTTCGCGCGTGGCGTTCATCGGGTACTCCCTGCGTCCGGAGGACGCTCAGGCAGGATGGTGGTGGCGGATGCGGTCGCGCCACTGGCGGGCGTTGGCGACCAGCGCGTCGGGGTCCATGTCGACCAGCACGCGGCCGCGCAGCTTGGGCTTGCCGGCGATCCACACGTCGCTGACCTGGTGGCGGCCGGTGGCGTAGATCAGCTGCGAGAGCACGTGGTGCAGCGGCTGGGTCTCCAGCGCGGAGAGGTCCACCAGCACCAGGTCGGCCTGCTTGCCCGCCTCGATCGAGCCGATGCGCTCGCCGAAGCCCAGCGCGCGTGCGCCGCCCAGCGTGGCCGCGCGCAGCGTGGTGGCCGCGTCCAGCGCGGTGGCGTCGTTGGCAACCGCCTTGGCGAGGATGGCCGCGGTGCGGTTCTCGCTGAACATGTCCAGGTCGTTGTTGCTGGCGCAGCCATCGGTGCCGATGGCCAGGTTCACGCCGGCCCGCGCCAGCGCGCAGGCCGGGCAGAAGCCGGAGGCGAGCTTGAGGTTGGACTCGGGGCAATGCACCACGCTGACGCCACGCTCGGCGCACAGGTGGATCTCGCCCTCGGTGAGCTGGGTCATGTGCACCGCGATCAGGCGGTCGTTGACCAGGCCGAGGCGATCCAGCCGGGCCAGCGGGCGCTGGCCGTACTGGGTGAGCGAGTCGGCGATCTCCTGCGCGGTCTCGTGCGTGTGCAAGTGCACCGGCACATCGAGCTGGTCGGCCAGCATGCGCACGCGCTCGAAATTGGCGTCGCTCACGGTGTACGGCGCGTGCGGCGCGAACGCGGTGGCGACCAGCGGGTCGTCGCGCCACTGGTCATGCAGTTCGCCGGCGCGGTCGAAGTACTCGTCGTCGCTCTTGGCCCAGGCGGTCGGGAAATCGATCACCGGCGCGCCGACCAGGGCGCGGAAGCCGTACTTCTTGTAGACGGCGGCCTGCGCGTCGGGGAAGAAGTAGTTTTCGTTGGCGCAGGTGGTGCCGCCACGCAGCATTTCGGCGATCGCCAGCGTGGTGCCATCGGCGACGAACTCCGGGCCGATCACCGCCGCTTCCACCGGCCAGATGTGCTGCTGCAGCCACACCATCAGCGGCAGGTCGTCGGCGACGCCGCGTAGCAGCGTCATCGGGTTGTGGGTGTGCGCATTGACCAGGCCGGGAATCAGCGCGGCCTCGGGGCGGCTGACGGTCTCGCGCGCAACGAAGCGCGCGCGCGCCTCGGCCTGCGGCAGCACTGCGACGATCACGCCATCGCGCACGGCCACGGCATGGTCTTCCAGCACGACCGCATGCGGTTCGACGGGTACGACGAAGCCTGCTTCGATGAGCAGGTCGCAGGATTCAGGCAAGGACGGGGTCACGGGGGATCGACTCCGGGAACATCAAAAGGAAACGACGACCCACAGCGGTCACGCGGCCTCCGCCGCGCCACGCTGCACCCAGCGCTTGGCGATGGCCAGGCACGGGAAGATCATCACGAACATCAGGCCGCCGGCCCAGACCGGGATCACCGAGGCGGCGGGAATGGCCACCGCGAACAGGATCAGCGGGATCATGCCGCGCCAGAACAGCCAGCGCGTGGCGACCGTGCCGATGCGCTCGTGCAGCTTCTCCTGGCGAATCACCATCTGCCGGGTAATCACCGCGAACAGCGAGATGCCGGCCAGCACGAAGGCGTAGAACGCCAGCCGGCCGGGGCTCTGGCTGGAGAAATAGACCGAGTACTCGCGCGTGGCCAGCGGCATCAGCGCCACGAACATCAACTGCAGCAGCGTGGACCACACCAGCCCGCCACTGACCCGGCGCACGTGGCGCCAGGTCTGCATGTGGCCGACCCAGAACAGGCCGGTCACCAGGAAGCTGATGAAGTAGGCGATGAAATGCGAGGTGACCTCGCCCGCGGCGGCCGCGGCGCCGAGGTGCTCGACCATCTCGCGGTCGGGCAGCTTCAGCTCGATGGCCAGCAGCGTGATCGCGATGGCGAACACCGCGTCGCTGAAGAAGACGACCCGGTCGTGCGGGAAGCGGTCCTTGAGGTCCGCTTCGTGTTCTTCCTTGACCACGCCCAGGTCCTTCATGGGCTTACTTCACGCGCGAGACGTATTCGCCGGAGCGGGTGTCCACGCGGATCACCTCTTCCTGCCCGACGAACAGCGGCACGCGCACCACCGCGCCGGTTTCCAGCGTGGCCGGCTTGCCGCCGCCGCCGGAGGTATCGCCGCGCACGCCCGGGTCGGTCTCGGTGATCTTCAGCTCGACGAAGTTCGGCGGCTGCACGGCGATCGGGGTGCCGTTCCACAGGGTCACCACGCACTGCTCCTCGCCCTTGAGCCACTTCTCCGCGCCGCCCATGCCGTTCTTGTCGGCCTGGACCTGCTCGAAGGTTTCCTGCTGCATGAAGTGCCAGTACTCGCCATCGCTGTAGAGGTACTGCATGTCGGTGTCCAGGACGTCGGCCGCCTCGACCGAGTCGGTCGACTTCATGGTCACTTCCTGCACGCGGCCGGACTTGATCAGGCGGTACTTGACGCGGGTGAAGGCCTGGCCCTTGCCCGGCTTGACGTACTCGGTGTCGGTGATGACCGCCGGTTCGGCATTGACCAGGATCTTCATGCCGTTCTTGACGTCGTTCATGCCATAGCTGGCCATAGTGCAACTCCTCGGATAAGGCAAAACCGCCGCGGGAGAGCGGCCGGCCGGTAGAATGGGGTGCCCGCCGTCCGGCGGGCGTACTGTTTCCAGATACCACATGATAACCGCAGCCCCCAGCCGCATACAGCCGTCCCCCGCACGCCCCGCCGCCCGCTGGCAGGCGCTGTGGCGCGAGGCGGTGCGCGACCCGCGCGAGCTGCTGGCCATGCTGGGCCTGAACGCGGACGCGGTGGGCCTGGACGAGGCCGCCGCGGCGCAGTTCGCGCTGCGCGTGCCGCAGGGGTTCGTCGCCCGCATGCGCCATGGCGATCCCGCCGACCCGCTGCTGCGCCAGGTGCTGCCGATCGTGGACGAGCTGCGCGTGGTGCCCGGCTTCGGCCTGGACGCGGTGGGCGATGCCGCCGCCCGCACCGCCAACGGCGTGATCCAGAAATACCAGGGGCGTGCGTTGCTGATCGCCACGGGCAGCTGCGCGGTGCATTGCCGCTACTGCTTCCGCCGGCATTTCCCGTACGCGGAGGAAACCGCCGCGCGCGAGGGCTGGCGCGAGGCGGTCGCGGCGATCGCAGCCGACGACAGCATCGAGGAAGTGCTGCTTTCCGGCGGCGACCCGCTCTCGCTGGCCACGCCCAAGCTGGCCGAGCTGACCGACGCGCTGGCCGCGATCCCGCACATCAAGCGCCTGCGCATCCACAGCCGCCTGCCGGTGGTGCTGCCCGAGCGCGTGGACGCCGAGCTCACCGCCTGGCTGGCCGCCCTGCCCTGGCCGGTCGCCTTCGTGATCCACGCCAACCATCCCAACGAATTCGATGCCGATGTCGACGCGGCGATGGCGCGCCTGCGCGCGGCCGGCGCACAGCTGCTGAACCAGGCCGTGCTGCTGCGCGGGGTCAACGACGACGTGGACACGCTGGCGGCGCTGAGCGAACGCAGCTTCGCGGCAGGCGTGCTGCCGTACTACCTGCACCAATTGGACCGGGTGGCCGGCGTGGCGCATTACGAGGTGGACGATGCCCGTGCCAAGGCATTGCATGCCGGACTGGCGGCGCGGCTGTCGGGCTACCTGGTGCCGAAGCTGGTGCGCGAAATCCAGGGCGATACGGGCAAGCGGCCGCTGTAGGGGCCAGCCGCCGCCTACAGCCCGCCCAGCAACCGCACCAGGTCCATCGAACTGAGCGGGCGGCTGAACCAGTAGCCCTGCGCCAGGTCGCACTTGCGCTCACGCAGCAGCTGGTACTGCACTTCGTGTTCGATCCCCTCGGCCACCACGGTGATGCCCAGCGAGTGCGCCATCGCGATGATCGCGGTGGTCAGCGCCAGGTCGTCCGGATCGCGCTGCAGGTCGGCCACGAAGCTCTTGTCGATCTTCACCCCGTCCACCGGCACCTGGCGCAGGTGGCTCAGGCCCGAGAAACCGGTGCCGAAATCGTCCAGCCACACCTTCACGCCCATGCGGTGCAGCTTGTCGAGCAGACTGGCGGCGAGCATTTCGTCGCCGATGACCGCCGTTTCGGTCAGCTCCAGATGCAGCCGCGCCGGCGGCAGGCCGGAGTCGCGCAGGCAGCGCGCCACGGTATCGGCCATTTCCCCGCTGCGAAGCTGGCGCGGGGATACGTTCACCGACACGAACAGCGGTGCGACGCCCGGCTGCGCAGGCCATTGCATGGCGTCCAGGCAGGCCGCGCGCAGCACCTTGGGCCCGATTATCTCGATCAGCCCGCTCTGCTCGGCCACTTCGATGAAGACCGATGGTGGAATAGCGCCCAGCGCCGGATGCTGCCAGCGCAGCAGCACTTCCACGCCGACCATCTGGCGGTCGGCGGTGCGGTAGATCGGCTGGTAGACCAGGCGCAGTTCGCCGCGCTCCCAGGCCCCGCGCAGTTCGTGTTCCATGTGCACGCGACGCTCGACCGCGTGGTCCATGGCGCGGTTGTAGGAGCGGTGGCAGTTCTTGCCGGCGACCTTCGCCTGGTACATCGCGATGTCGCCGTTCTTCAGCAATGCCGTGGCATCGCGGGCATCGTCGGGGAACAGGGTGATGCCGATGGACGTGCCTAGGAACACCTCGCGCCCCTCCACCAGGAGCGGTTCGCGCAGGTCCTCCACCAGCCGCTCGGCCAGCTGGCGTGCCATTTCCCGGGCGTCGTCGGCCTGGAGCAGGATGACGAATTCGTCGCCGCCAAAGCGCGCCAGCAGCGCTTCGTCGCCGCCCAGCTCCTCCACAGCCACGCGGATGCGCGCGGAGAACTGCAGCAGTGCCTCGTCGCCGGCTTCGTGGCCGAGGGTATCGTTGACCCGCTTGAAGTCGTCGATGTCGGCGAACAGCAGCGCCAGCTGGCGGCCGGCGTTGCGCGCGGCCAGCAGCTGGTGGTCGAGGTTCTCGCGGAAGGCCAGGCGGTTGGTCAAGCCGGTCAGCGCGTCGGTGTAGGCCATGTGCCGCACTTCGCGGTCGTGCCGGGCGATGCTCTCGCTCATGCGGCCGAACGCGCGGATCAGCTCGCCGACCTCGTCGTTGCGCTCGCTGCTGCGGCGCTCCACCGCGTAGTCGCCCGCCTCGATCTGCCGGGCCGCCTGCGCCAGCCAGCGGATCGGCCCGACCAGCGTGCGCTGGATGTAGATCGCCACCACCGTGGCGATCACCGCCAACCCGGCCAGCAGCAGCATCAGCCAACCCAGGTCGCGCTTGCCGACTTCGGCCAGGCGCTCCAGCAGGGTCTCGTTGGCGCCGGACTCCAGCTCGCGCACGCGGCCCAGCGACATGCCCACGCGCACGCCGCCGATCTTCTCCTGGCCCATCATCACCGGCATGGTCACGTCGAGCACGTCCGGGGACCACTGCATCAGCAGCTTGCGCGTGCCGATGGCCTGCGCGGCGAGCGGATCCTGCATCTGCTGGCCGTAGCCGGGAATGTCCACCGAACCGTCGTGGATCAGCCGGCCGTCGCGGTCGAACACGCGCACGTAGCTGACCACCTGCTGCCGCGAGGTGTTGCGCACCAGCGCCCCGACCTGGTCCAGGTCCGAGTAGTACAGCGGGTTGACGAGCGAATCGGCCAGTTCGGTGGCCAGCGCCTCGCCGCGCGAACGCAGGCTGCGGTCGAACAGGTCGTGGATGATCGACCCGCTCAGCGTGCGCACCTCGGCCTGCATGCGGGTCTGGCGCTGCAACAGCAGGACCAGGATGCCGACCACCAGCGCGAACGCCAGCCCCATCACGATCAGGAAGCGGGCCTGCAGCCCGAAACGTACGCGATTCATTCGACCTGCATCCGCACGCGCTGCAATCCTTCGCGAAGGGCGTCCAGCTCGCGCTGCGAGGCCGGATCGACGGGGTAGAAACCGGAGGTACCGAAGAACTTGTGCAGCGCCGGCGCCGCCTGCGGATCGGAGGCCGCCTGCAACAGCACTTCGCGCAGGCGCCGCTGCACGGCCGGCGACAGGTCGCCGCGCACCATCTCCACCGCGCGCGGGATCGGCGGGGTGGTGTAAATGATGCGGAAATCGTGCTTGAACGACGCCGGCAGGTGGCGCTCGTCGTTCCAGTCCAGGTTGGAGAACGCCCCCGCGGTGACCAGCCGCTTGTGCACGTAGGCGGCGATGTTCGACTCCGAGCGCGCGAACACGTAGCCCACCGCATCCTGCGCCGGCTCGTCCTTGGGACCGAGAAGGATCTCCGGACGCAGGCCGTTCTGCAGCAACGTCAGCACCGGCACCAGGTAGGAACTGGTGGACAGCGTGCTCTGCAGCGCGATGGAATGGCCGGGCAGCTGGTCCAGCCGCTGCACCGGGCCATCGCGGCGCACGAAGAACACCGTGCTGTACTCGCGCACGCCGTTGCGCTCGGTCAGCAGCAGCGGGCGCGCGCCGCTACGCTGTTGCAGCAGCATCGCGGTGCCGGCCGTCTCGGTGACCCAGTCCACCCGCCCGCGGCGCAGGTAGCTGGCCATGCGCTGGGCGTCCGGCGCCATCAGGATGCGGCCCTCGCGGATGCCCACGTCGTGCATGCGCGGCACGACGTAGTCGAGCAGCGGCTTCAATTGTTCGTAATGGACCTTCGGATCGTCACTGATGCGCCCCAGCACCAGCTCCCCGGCGGGCTCGGCGGCCCGGGCGCCCAACGCCCAGACCGCGACCAGCACCCCACAGGTGACCCACAGCCCTCGCCAACCCGGCCAGCGTGAAGCACTCAACCGACACCCCCAAGTGTTCGGACAAGCCTAGCCGAAAGCGTGACGCATGCAACAGTCTGTTAGCGACCGTCGCGCCGGGCCAGCATGGCCATGCGCTGGGCGTCGGAGAGGATGCCCCGCAGCAGCCGGACTTCCTGTTCGGTCAGCGACGCGCGCAGGAAGAGCCGGCGCAGCTTGCGCATCGCCGAGTCCGGCGAACGGCCCTTGTGGAAGTCGATCTCGTCCAGCGTCTGGCCCAGTTGGCCGAACAGGCCTTCCATCTGCGCGTGGCTGGCCGCGCCCTCACGCAGACCCGCCTCGGCCGCCGGGGCAACCGCTGCCTGGCCGGCGTCCAGCAGGGCCAGCCGCATCTCGTAGGCCAGCACCTGCACCGCCGCGGCCAGGTTGAGCGAGCTGAAGGCCGGATCGGAGGGGATATGCACGGCCACGTGGCACAGCTGCAGCTCCTCATTGGTCAGCCCGGTGCGCTCGCGGCCGAACACCACCGCCACCTCGGCCGGCGCGGCGGCATGGGCCACGGCCCGGCGCGCGGCGTCGGCCGGCAGCAGTTCCTCCAGCTGCACCCTGCGCGAGCGCGCGGTGCAACCCAGCACCAGCGTGCAGTCGGCCACCGCCTCGGCCAGCGTGGCGTGGACCGGGGCGCCGTCGAGCAGGTCCTCGGCCCCGGCCGAGCGGCGGTAGGCCTCATCGTCGGGCGTCTTTTCCGGCGCCACCAGCACCAGCCGCCCCAGGCCCATGGTCTTCATCGCGCGGGCGGCCGCGCCGATGTTGCCGGGGTGCTGGGTACCGACAAGGACGAAACGGATCGAGGCAGAAGCGGGCGCGACGGGCTGCATGAACGGACTATTGGGGAGCGGACCAGCCGCAGATGGTAAACTGCGCGACGGCCTCGACGCCGAACCGCTCTTTCCCCCCGCCAGTTCCGCCCCTTCTTCTGCCTTCACGGGAGCCTTCGCCATGCAGAAACCCGCCGTCACCGTCATGGTCAAGGCCGCACGCCTCGCCGGCAACGTCCTGTTGCGCAACATCAACAAGCTCGAGGCGCTGAATGTCGTGCAGAAGGGCCGCATGGACTATGCCAGCGAAGTGGACGCGGACGCGGAGAAGGTGATCGTCAAGGAACTCAAGCGCGCGTACCCCGAATACGGCGTCCTCGGTGAAGAGGGCGGCGTGCAGGGCAACAGCGGCCGCTACATGTGGGTGATCGACCCGCTGGACGGTACCAGCAACTACCTGCGCGGCTTCCCGCACTACTGCGTGTCCATCGCCCTGGTGGAGAACGGGGAACCGCTGGACGCGGTGATCTTCGACCCGCTGCGCAACGAGCTGTTCACCGCCAGCCGCGGTGCCGGCGCGGTGCTCAACGACCGCCGCATCCGGGTCACCGACCGCAAGGACCTGGCCGGCGCAATGATCCACACCGGCTTCCCGCCGCGCGAGCGCGCGCGCGCCAGCAGCCAGCTCAAGTGCGTGGACGCCCTGCTGACCCAGGCCGAGGACATCCGCCGCACCGGCTCGGCCGCGCTGGACCTGGCCTACGTCGCCTGCGGCCGTGCGGATGCCTACTTCGAGGCCGGCGTGAAGGCGTGGGACATCGCCGCCGGCGTGCTGCTGGTGCGCGAAGCCGGCGGCCGCGTGTGCGACTTCAAGGGCGCGACCCCGGCCCGCATGGACGATAAAGGCCCGGACGCGCGCCAGTTGGTGGCGGGCAACATCAAGGTGAGCGAGGCGCTGCAGAAGGTGATCGTCAACACGGGCTATGCGGCCGAGTTCGACGCCAAGTTCTAAGCACGCAAGAACACACACAAACAAAAAAGCCGCCCCAAGGGCGGCTTTTTTGTTTTTCCAACCCCCACAGGAGCCGAAGCCCTGCCTTCCGTTCCGTTGGAGCGAACCTGTCGGGCGTCCGGTGGGCAGGCCCTGCCGGGACCGTAGGCGACATGGATGTCGCCTACGAGCCTCCAGGGATGGATTCACGGCGTGTCCCGGCAGGGCCTGCCCACCGGGCGCCGCGCGACGACTCCGAACAGCCGCGCTCCGAGCCCGAGCCTCAGCCCGAGCCCTCAGCGCAACCCAGTCTCGGCCCGCGCAATCACCAACCGCTGGATTTCCGAAGTCCCCTCGTAGATCTCGGTGATCTTCGCATCGCGGAAATACCGCTCCAATGGCATTTCCTTGGAGTACCCCATGCCACCGTGGATCTGCACGGCCTGGTGGGTGATCCACATCGCCGCTTCGGACGCGGTGAGCTTGGCCACCGCCGCCTCGGTGCTGAACTTCTGCCCCTGCGACTTGAGCCAGGCCGCCCGCAAGGTCAGCAGCAGCGCCGCATCGAGCTTGCACTTCATGTCGGCGATCTTGGCCTGGGTCATCTGGAACGTGCCGATCGCCGCGCCGAAAGCCTGGCGCTCGCGCGCGTATTCCAAAGTCGCCTCATAGGCCGCGCGCGCGATGCCGATGGCCTGCGAGGCAATGCCGATGCGCCCGGCGTCCAGCACTCCCATCGCGATCTTGAAGCCCTCGCCCTCCGAACCGACCACATCCTCCGGTTGCGCTACGTAATCGGCGAACTCGATCTCGCACGTCGCCGACGCGCGGATGCCCAGCTTGGGCTCGGTCTTGCCGCGACCGAAGCCGGGCTTGTCGGTATCGATCATGAAAGCGGTGATGCCGCGCGCGCCCTGCTCCGGCGCTGTCATCGCAAACAGGATGATGTACTTGGCCACCGGGCCGGAGGTGATCCAGCTTTTCTTGCCGTTGATCACGTAGGTGCCATCGGCCTGCTTGACCGCCCGGCAGCGCATGGCAGAGGCATCCGAGCCGGACTGCGGCTCGGTCAGCGCGAACGCGCCGATCTGGCTGCCGTCGGCGATCGCCCGCACGTATTTCTGCTTCTGCGCCTCGCTTCCGTTCTTCAGGATGCCGGTGCAGAACAACGAATTGTTGACCGACATGATCGTCGAATGCGCCGCATCGCCCGCCGCGATCTCGATCATCGCCAGCACGTAGGACACCGGGTCCATGCCCGCGCCGCCGTATTCTTCCGGCACCTCGATGCCCATCAGGCCGTTCTCGCCGAGCAGGCGGATGTTTTCCAGCGGGAACTCGCCGGTACGGTCGAAATGCTCGGCGCTGGGCGCGATCTTCTCCTGCGCGATCCGGCGCGCGACGTCCTGGATCATCAATTGTTCTTCGGTAAAGCTGAAATCCACGTCCGAACCCTCCGGGGGCGCAATGTCGGCCCCATTGTAGCGCCAACCATTCGCAGGCGTATGTAGGTTGACCCGCCCCGCGCTGGCCCTAAAATATCTCGCTATCGAGATATAGAGATATTTATGGACCTGGAAGACTGGTCGACCCGCCTGAAGGTCTTCGCAGACGCCACCCGCGTGCGCCTGCTCGCCCTGCTGGAGCAGGAGGAACTCACCGTGGCCGAGCTGTCGGGTATCACCCGGCTGGCCCAGCCGCGCGTGTCCACCCACCTGGCCAAGCTGAAGGAAGCCGGGCTGGTGCGCGACCGCCGCGCCGGTGTCTCGGCCTACTACCGCTTCGACGAAGCCGCGCTGGACGCGGCCCAGCGCGCCCTGTGGCAGGCGCTGAGCAACGGCAGCGACGACCCCCTGCTGCGCCAGGATGCCGAGCGCGTGGCCGGCGTGCTGGCCATGCGCGCCGCCGACCAGAACTGGGCCGACTCGGTGGCCGGCGACATGGAACGCCATTATTCCCCCGGCCGCACCTGGGAGGCGCTGGCGCGCAGCGCCCTGCCGCTGCTGGAAACCGGCGACGTGCTGGACATCGCCTCCGGCGACGGCGTGCTGGCCGAGCTGGTCGCCCCGCATGCCCAGCGCTATGTCTGCATCGACACCAGCGCCCGCGTGGTGGCCGCCGCCAGCGAACGCCTGCGGCGGCTGGCGAACGTGGAAGTACGCGAGGGCGACATGCATGCCCTGCCGTTCGCCGAACGCAGCTTCGACCTGGTCGTGCTGATGCACGCACTGACCTACGCGGCCAAGCCCGCGCAGGCGGTGGCCGAGGCCGCGCGCGTGCTGCGCCCGGGCGGCCGCCTGCTGCTGTGCAGCCTGGCCAAGCACGAGCACCGCGCCGCGGTGGAGGCCTACGGCCACGTCAATCTCGGCTTCAGCGCCAAGGAGCTGCGCAAGTTCGTCGAGAAGGCCGGGCTGGAAGTGTCCAGCCTGGAGACGGTGACGCGCGAGAAGCGCCCGCCGCATTTCGAGGTGATCTCGCTGATCGCCGCCAAGCCCTGACCCGGAGTCGCCCATGAGCCACACCCTGCCCTGGCTGCACCCCGACCGCGCCGAAAAGCTGGCCCAGGCGCTGCGCGAGCGCATCCTGATCATCGATGGCGCGATGGGCACGATGATCCAGCGCCATCGCCTGGAAGAAGCCGACTACCGCGGCGAGCGCTTCGCGGGCGGCTTCGACGGGCAGCAGGGCCACGTCCACGGCGAAGGCTGCGGCCACGACCTCAAGGGCAACAACGACCTGCTGCTGCTCACCCGGCCGGACGTGATCGCCGGCATCCACACCGCCTATCTGGAAGCCGGCGCGGACCTGCTGGAAACCAACACCTTCAACGCCACCTCGGTGAGCCAAGCCGATTACCACCTCGAACACCTCGTCTACGAGTTGAACAAGGCCGGCGCGGCGCTGGCACGGCAGTGCTGCGATGCGGTCGAGGCCACCACGCCGGACAAGCCGCGCTTCGTGATCGGCGTGCTCGGCCCGACCAGCCGCACCGCCTCCATCAGCCCGGACGTCAACGACCCCGGCCACCGCAACACCAGCTTCGACGAGTTGCGCGCGACCTACCGCGAGGCCATCGAAGGGCTGATCGACGGTGGCGCCGACACGCTGATGGTGGAGACCATCTTCGACACGCTCAACGCCAAGGCTGCGCTGTTCGCCATCGAGGAAGTGTTCGATGCACGCGGTGGCCGGTTGCCGATCATGATCTCCGGCACCATCACCGATGCCTCCGGGCGCACGCTCTCCGGCCAGACCGCCGAGGCGTTCTACGCCTCGGTCGCGCACGGCCGGCCGCTCTCGGTGGGCCTGAACTGCGCGCTCGGCGCGCGCGACCTGCGCCCGCACGTGGAAACCCTTTCCACCGTGGCCGACAGCTACGTCAGCGCGCATCCCAACGCCGGCCTGCCCAATGCCTTCGGCGAATACGACGAGACGCCCGAGGAAATGGCCGCCACGCTGCACGAGTTCGCCACGGCCGGGTTGCTGAATCTCGTCGGCGGCTGCTGCGGCACCACGCCCGCGCATATCCGTGCGATTGCCGAGGCCGTGCGCGGACTGCCGCCGCGCCGACTGCCGGCCACGCTCGAACTGGCGGCCTGACCGCCCGCCCCCGCCTTACGCCAGGACGCCCCACCCGATGCCCGCAGCCCGTCATACCCGCCTGTCCGGCCTCGAACCGCTGGTCATCACCCCGGACCTGCTGTTCGTCAACGTCGGCGAACGCACCAACGTCACCGGCAGCGCGCAGTTCCGCAAGCTGGTGAAGGAGGAACGCTACGAGGAGGCGGTCGAGGTCGCCCGCCAGCAGGTGGCCAACGGCGCGCAGATCCTCGACGTCAACATGGACGAGGGCCTGATCGATTCCGAGAAGGCGATGACCCGCTTCCTCAACCTGATCATGTCCGAGCCGGACATCGCGCGCATCCCGGTGATGGTCGATTCCTCCAAGTGGAGCGTGATCGAGGCCGGGCTGAAGTGCCTGCAGGGCAAGAGCGTGGTCAACTCGATTTCGCTCAAGGAAGGCGAGGCGTTGTTCATCGAACACGCGCGCAAGGTGCTGCGCTACGGTGCCGCGGCCGTGGTGATGGCGTTCGACGAAACCGGCCAGGCCGACACCTGCGAACGCAAGGTGGAAATCTGCACGCGTGCCTACCGCATCCTCACCGAGCAGGTCGGGTTCCCGCCGGAAGACATCATCTTCGACCCCAACATCTTCGCCGTCGCCACCGGCATCGAGGAACACGACAACTACGCGGTGGACTTCATCGAGGCCACCCGCATCATCAAGCGCACGCTGCCGCACTGCCACGTGTCCGGCGGCGTGTCGAACGTGTCGTTCTCCTTCCGCGGCAATGAGCCGGTGCGGCAGGCGATCCACTCCGTGTTCCTCTACCACGCGATCGCCGCGGGCATGGACATGGGCATCGTCAACGCCGGCGCCATGCCGATCTACGACGAGTTGGAACCGGACCTGCGCGAGCGCGTCGAGGACGTGGTGCTCAACCGCCGCAAGGACGCCACCGAGCGCCTGCTGGAGATCGCCGAGCGCTACAAGGGCAAGAAGGGCGCGAGCAAGGAAGAAGACCTGGCCTGGCGCGGCAAGCCGGTGGCCGAGCGCCTGGCGCATGCGCTGGTGCACGGCATCGATGCGTTCGTCGAGGAAGACACCGAACTGGCCCGGCAAGCCGCGGCACGGCCGCTGGAAGTCATCGAAGGCCCGCTGATGGCGGGCATGAACGTGGTCGGCGACCTGTTCGGTGCCGGCAAGATGTTCCTGCCGCAGGTGGTGAAGTCGGCCCGGGTGATGAAGCGCGCCGTGGCCTACCTGTTGCCCTACATCGAAGCGGAGAAGGCCGCCGGCGGCGAAGGCAGCCGCTCCAACGGCAAGATCATCATGGCCACGGTGAAGGGCGACGTGCACGACATCGGCAAGAACATCGTCGGCGTGGTCCTGGCCTGCAACAACTTCGAGGTGGTCGACCTGGGCGTGATGGTGCCGGCGCAGACCATCCTGGACCGGGCGCGCGAGGAGAACGCCGACCTGATCGGCCTGTCCGGGCTGATCACGCCCTCGCTGGAAGAGATGTCGCATGTCGCCCGCGAACTGGAGCGGCAGAAGTTCGAGATTCCGCTGCTGATCGGCGGTGCGACCACCTCGCGCGCGCACACGGCGCTGAAGATCGACCCGCACTACCACGCGCCCACGATCTGGGTGAAGGATGCCTCGCGTGCGGTGGGCGTGGCGCAGTCGCTGATCTCGCGTGAACTGCGCGGCCCGTTCGTCGCCGCCAACGACACCGATTACGCCGAAATCCGCCAGCGCCATCGCAACCGCGGCGACGCCAAGCGCCTTGTCTCGCTGCAGCACGCGCGTGGCCAGCGCTTCGATGGCGGCTGGGCGGACTACACGCCGCCCGCGCCGAAGCAGCCGGGCCTGCACGTGTTCGAGGACTATCCGCTGGACGAACTGGTCGCGGCCATCGACTGGACGCCTTTCTTCCAGGCCTGGGAGCTGGCGGGCAAGTATCCGGCGATCCTCACCGACGAGATCGTCGGCACCCAGGCCAGCGAGCTGTACCGCGACGCGCGCGCGATGCTGAAACAGATCGTCGAGGAGAAGTGGCTCACCGCCAAGGCGGTGTTCGGGCTGTGGCCAGCGAACAGCGTGGGCGATGACGTGGAGGTGCGCGTCGGCGACAAGTCCACCACTTTGCACTTCCTCCGCCAGCAGGTCGACAAGCCGGTGGACCGCCCGGATTTCTGCCTGGCCGACTTCATCGCCCCGCGCGAGAGTGGCCGCGAGGACTGGATCGGCGCGTTCGCGGTCACCGCGGGCATCGGCATCGAGCCGCATGTCGCCCGTTTCGAGGCTGCGCACGACGACTACAACGCGATCCTGCTCAAGGCGCTGGCCGACCGCCTGGCCGAGGCCTTGGCCGAGCGCCTGCACCAGCGCGTGCGCAAGGAATTCTGGGGCTATGCGGGTGACGAGACGCTGGACAACGAGGCGCTGATCGCCGAGCAGTACCGCGGCATCCGGCCGGCGCCGGGGTATCCGGCGTGCCCGGAACACAGCGAGAAACAGGCGATCTTCGCGCTGCTGGACGCCACCGCGAACGCGGGCATGACGCTGACGGAGAGCTTTGCGATGCTGCCGACGGCGGCGGTGTCGGGCTATTACTTCAGCCATCCGCGCAGCCAGTACTTCGTGGTGGGACGGCTGTCGCGCGAACAGGTGTCCGACTACGCGCGGCGCAAGGGGGTCGAGTTGGCGCAGGCGGAGCGCTGGCTGGCGTCGAACCTGGACTACGATCCCGAGTAGAGCGGTTTTAGCCGCGACAGGACGATCCGGCGGTCGCGGCTGAAGCCGCTCCTACAAATGTGGTGAGGGCAGTGGCGGTGACGGTGACGGTGCGGGCGACCGAACCCGAAGGCTCCGCGTTACAGCGCGAAAGAAAGCCCCAGCCCCGCCTGCCAATCCGTGCTGCGCGCATCCAGCCCGCGCAGCACGGAAGCATCGATCTGCATCTTCGGCCGCACGTGCCACGCCACGCCACCGCCGAGCTGCCGCTCGTGCTCGGCCCCGCCGGTCACGCCTGCTTCGACGTAGGTCATCCAGCGGCCATCGTCGTGCAGCGTGTAGTTGGGCGATACGGTCCACACGGTGCCATCGACACCGCGCCCGACATCCAGATACAAGCCCGCCCCGCGCCCCTGCGGCAGCGACCACGCCATGCTCAGGCCCAGATCACGCGCTGCGCCTTCGCTGAAAGCCGCACGCCCCGTGCCTGCGCTGTAGGTTCCGAGCAGCGCCCAGGTGAAATCGTCGTTCGAGGAAGGCAGCGCCCACTTCAGCGCGAGCTGGCTGTCACCGCCACCCCGAGCGCGCGGATCGCCGTGCTGCCAGACATAGCTGTCCACCGCCACCTGCAGTTCCCACTGCGCGCCCAGGCCCAGCCGCAGCCGGCTGTCCAACGTGTATTGCTCGGTGGAAGCACCGCCGCTGTCCTCGCGCGTGTAATCCGGCAATCCTTGCTCCCAGGCAAACTGCCCGGGCGCAAGCACCTCGGTGCCGAACGCGATGCCCGGCCGGTCGAAAGCGATATCGTCATCCGCCCGGGCAGCCATCGGCGCGAGCAGCGCCAAGGCCAGCAGCAGGCCGGTGGCTTTACCAGACGAGATCGTCCGGCACCTGGAACTTGGGATCGGCATAGGGATCTTCCTCGGCCGGGGCGTTGGGATCGACCTTCAGCGCCAGCGCCGCGGGGAAGATCATCTCGGCCTGCGCCAGCACTTCCGCGGTGACCAGCACGTAGCGGCCATTGAGCTGCAGCACGCCCAGCTCGCCGGCATTGAGCGCCTTGAGCTGTTCGGCATCCACGTACACGCGCTTGATCTTGCCGCCATAGGAGAAGTGGCGGGCGATGTCGGCCTCTGCCTTGTTGAGCGCCTTGTCCTTGAGCAGTTCCTCGAGCTTCGCGCGCGCGTCGCGGCGCAGGCGGGCTTCTTCCTGCTTGACGCGCTCTGCCTCGATGCGTTCGTCCTTCTCGCGCTGCGCGCGGATCGCATAGGCCTTGGCCAGGTCGATGTCCTCGCGCGAGCGCGCCGGCTTGCTCCCCGGCTGTCCGCCGCGGGCGTGCGTGCCCTGCGGCTTGCCCGAGGGCTTGCCGCCCTGCCCCGGCTTGCCGGCACCGGGGCGCCCCGCGTGCGCGGGCTTGCCCCCTTGCGGGCGACGGCCTTCAGGGCGGGAGTCGGGCTTGCGCTCGGGTTTGGGCGCGGGCTTGAAGCCCAGGCCCAGCAACTGGTCGCGGAGGCTGTCGGTCATGACAAAGGAATCTACGGCAGGAAGTCGGACGGTAAATCAGTAATGCGGCGGCGGCGGCTCGTCGGCCGGGTCCGCATTGAGCGCATTGCGCACCCGCCCGAGATCCTCGAGCAGGTGGCGCAGCAGTTCGGCGTTGCGCGCACCGGTCATGCGCGCATCCGCCAGGGCATCGTTGAGCTCGGCCAGCGCCTGTTCCTGGAAGGACAGGCGCATTTCAAGCTCGACCAGGCGCGCCTCCAGCGCCGGGTCTTGTGGCACGGGTTCATGCATCGAACGGGTTTCCTTGCACCGAGCGACCGCGCCCGATGGCGTAGTAGGCCAGGCCCGCGGCTTCGATGTCGGCCGGCTCGTAGAGGTTGCGTCCGTCGAACACCACCTCGTCCTTCAGGGCGGCCTTGATGCGGCCGAAGTCCGGGCTGCGGAACTGCTTCCACTCCGTCACCACGACCAGCGCGTCGGCACCTTCCAGCGCGGCGTCGGCGTTGTCGCAAAAACGCAGGTCGGCGCGTTCGCCGAAGATGCGCTGGGCCTCGTGGGTGGCTTCCGGGTCATAGGCCTGCACCTTCGCGCCGGCTTCCCACAGCTGCGCCAGCAGGCGACGGCTGGAGGCTTCGCGCATGTCGTCGGTATTGGGCTTGAAAGCCAGGCCCCATACCGCGAAGGTCTTGCCGGCCACGCCCTTGGACTGGCCGCGGTCGTAGTGGCGCTGGATCAGCTCGAACAAGTGGCCCTTCTGACCATTGTTCACCGCCTCCACCGCATTGAGCAGCTTCGGCTCATGGCCGTACTGCTGCGCGGTGCGGGCCAGTGCCTGCACGTCCTTGGGGAAGCACGAACCACCGTAGCCGGCGCCGGGATAGATGAAGTGCCAGCCGATACGCGGGTCCGAGCCGATGCCCTTGCGCACCTGCTCCACGTCCGCACCCACGCGTTCGGCGATATTGGCGATCTCGTTCATGAAACTGATCTTGGTCGCCAGCATCGCGTTGGCGGCGTACTTGGTCAGTTCGGCCGAACGCACGTCCATTTCGACGATGCGGTCGCGGTTGCGGTTGAATGGCGCATACAGGCGACGCATGCGCGACACCGCCGCAGCCCGCGTGGCGCCGATCACGATGCGGTCCGGGCGCATGCAGTCGGCCACGGCATCGCCTTCCTTGAGGAATTCCGGGTTGGACACGACGTCGAAGTCATAGTCCACGCCGCGTGCCTGCAGTTCCTCGCTGATCGCCGCACGCACCTTGTCCGCCGTGCCGACCGGCACGGTGGACTTGTTGACCACCACCGCCGGGCCGTCGATATGGCGGCCGATGGTGCGGGCCACCGCCAGCACGTACTTGAGGTCGGCGCTGCCGTCCTCGTCCGGCGGCGTGCCGACGGCGATGAACACCACTTCGCCGTGGGCGATCGCTGCGGCCGCATCCGTGGTGAAACGCAGGCGGCCGGCGGCGTGGTTGGCCTTGACCATCGGTTCAAGGCCGGGCTCGTAGATGGGGATCACCCCGCGGTTGAGACCTTCCACCTTGGCCTGGTCGATATCGACGCAGACCACGTGATGTCCTACTTCAGCCAGACAGGTACCAGTGACGAGACCGACATAACCGGTCCCGAAGATCGCAACGCGCATGGAGGGGGGGTCTCCGTTGGGGGGATTAAGGCAGAATACCCAGCAATTCGACGTCAAACGTCAAAGTTGCGTCAGGACCGATGCCCCCCTGCGGCATGCCTTCAGGTCCGTACGCGAGATTGGAAGGAATCCAGAAGCGGTACTTGGAGCCGGTCGGCATCAGCGAGACGCCTTCGCTCCAGCCCTTGATCACCTGGTTCAGGCCGAACTCCACCGGCTCGCCGCGCGCGTAGGAGCTGTCGAAGACGTGGCCGTCGAGCAGCTTGCCTTCATAGTTCACGCGCACCTTGCTGCTCGGGGTCGGACGCTCGCCGTTGCCCTGGCGCAGCACCATGTACTGCAGGCCCGACGCAGTGGTGACCACGCCCTTCTCGGTCTTGTTCTTGGCCAGGAACGCGTTGCCCTGCTCGCGGTTCTTGCCCGAGGCGGCCGCCTGCTTCGCGGTACCGAAGGCCTGCAGCGTGGCCTGCGCTTCCTGCGGGGTCAGCGCGGTCTGCTGCTTGCTCAGCGAAGCCTGCAGGCCCTGGATCAGCACCGGCAGGTTGATGTCTTCCTGGATGCGAACCAGCGACGGTCCGACCATGCGGTCGCCCAGCATCAGGCCGACATTCTGCTTGTTCACCGCCGGCGGCTGGCTGCCCGGGGCCAGGCCCGGCACCTGCTGGCCGTTGCGCGCGGCGAGCGTGACGCGCAGCGCGGCATCGGTGGCTTGCGCCTGCTCGTCGCCCAGCAGCGGCTGGCCGCCCTTGAATGCGTTCTCGATCGCGCGCTGCATGGCGGCGGTATCGACGTAATCGGCGATCGGCTCGAACGAGCGCGCGATATCCATGCCGATGGCGTAGCTGACTTTGTCTTTCTCAGAGGTCAAAACGGACTTCTCCTTGGCTGCCGCGGGGGTCGCGGCCGGTTGCTGCGACATCGCCGGCGCCGAAGCCGCCATTGCCACGATCATCAGCGACGCTGCCGCGCCGCGCATTCCCATCTTCATTCGCTGCAAATCCTAAGGATGTGTTGTTGGACGCCGGCGCCGGCGCGAGGGGTCGGTATTGTGGCACGCACCGGGTGCGTCGGCCTATGTCAGCGGGTGGCCGGCGCCTTGAGTTCGCGCTCGATCGCCGCGACCAGCGCCGGATCATCGGGTTTGATCTTGCTGGGGAACTGCGCCACCACGTGGCCATCCCGCGCGATCAGGTACTTGTGGAAATTCCAGCCAGGCGCCACGCCGGTCGCGGTGGTCAGCCGCTGGTACAGCGGCGTGGCCTCGGCGCCGAGCACGTGCACCTTCTCGAACATCGGGAATTTCACCCCATAGGTAAGCGTGCAGAATTCCTGGATCTGCTGCTCGCTACCGGGCTCCTGCCCCTTGAAGTCGTTGGAGGGGAAACCGAGCACGGAAAAGCCCTGCGCGGCGAAACGCTTGTTCAGCGCCTCCAGTCCTTCGTACTGCGGTGTATAGCCACACTTGCTGGCCGTATTCACCACCAGCAACACCTGGCCGCCGTAGGTCTTGTTCAGATTGACCGGGGTCTTGCCGGTCAGCGGACGGTAGTCCAGGTCCAGCAAGGCTGGCGCCGCGGCGGCCGCCACGCCGCTCGCTACGGCGATAAAACCCAGCAAAAACAGCTTCTTGAACGACATGGGACGAGGCTCCTGGAGTACGGCGGGGGGCGAATTCATCCCCTGCCATTGGTTGGGTATGACAGTGGCTTGACGCGCTGCGTGTTGGTGTTATAGTTACATACAACACCAGCCACCCAACGCAGGGGGAACCACAATGAACAGCAAGCTCTTCAAGCGATCGGTTCCGTTGTTGCTCCTGCTTTCCGGCTCCGCCGTACTGGCGGCCGGCCGGCTGGAACCCGCACCCGGAACGGTCAAGGACACCGGCGCCGATTATGGCGTCTCGGCGGCGGCAGAGGAAAACGCAGCGACCCCCACGCAGGAAGAAGCCCCGCGCACCACGCGGCGGGCCCGCACCTCGTTGTCGATGCCCTATTTCTCCTTCGCGCAAGCCCTGCGTCCCCGGAGCTGAACATGAGCGACATCACGTGGAGCGACGGCGCTCCCATCTACCGCCAGCTGAAGGATCGCGTCATCGCGATGATGCTGGACGGGATCATCAAGCCGGGCGATGCCCTGCCCTCGGTACGCCAGGTGGCCGCCGAGTACCAACTGAACCCGATCACCGTCTCGCGCGCCTACCAGGAACTGGCCGACGAGGCCCTGGTCGAGAAGCGGCGCGGGCTGGGCATGTTCATGACCGAGGAGGCGGCGCGGAAACTGCGCGGCAGCGAGCGCGACCGCTTCCTCAACGAAGAATGGCCGGCCGTGCTGGAACGCATCCAGCGGCTGGGACTGTCATTGGAAGAACTGTTGTCTTCGGGGAAAACGCCATGAATGCCGTCGTGCCAGAGAGCAGCGTCAACGTCGTCAACGCCCAGGGCCTGCGCAAGGCCTATCGCAACAAGCTGGCGCTGGACAACACGTCCTTCAGCGTCGGCGCCGGCCGCATCGTGGGGCTGATCGGCCCCAACGGCGCGGGCAAGACCACCGCGCTGAAGGCCATCCTCGGCCTGACCGGCTTCGAGGGCCAGCTGAAGGTGCTGGGCCTGGACCCGCGCCAGAGCCGCGATGCCCTGATGAACGACGTGTGCTTCATCGCCGACGTGGCGGTGCTGCCGCGCTGGCTGCGCGTGGGCGAGGCGATCGACTTCGTGGCCGGCGTGCACCCGCGCTTCGACCGCGCCAAGTGCGAGCGTTTCCTGGCCAACACCCAGCTCAACCCGAAGCTGCGGGTGCGCGAGCTGTCCAAGGGCATGATCGTGCAGCTGCACCTGGCGCTGGTGATGGCCATCGACGCCCGGCTGCTGGTGCTCGACGAGCCCACCCTCGGCCTGGACATCCTCTACCGCAAGCAGTTCTACCAGCGCCTGCTGGAGGACTACTTCGACGAGGAAAAGACCATCCTCATCACCACCCACCAGGTGGAGGAGATCGAGCACATCCTCACCGACGTGCTGTTCATCCGCGACGGCCGCATCGTGCTGGCCGCCGACATGGAACACCTGTCGGACCGCTACACCGAAGTGCTGGTGTCGGCCGATGCCCTGCCCGAAGCCCGCGCCCTGGGCGCCATCGACGAGCGCAGCCTGCCCTTCGGCAAGACCGTGCTGCTGTTCGACGGCAAGCCCAAGGCACAACTGGCCGCCCTGGGCGAAACCCGCAACCCCGGCCTGGCCGACCTGTTCGTCGCCATCATGAAGGGAACCTACGCATGAACACCGCTCCCACCCATCATGTGACCCAGGCCCGCAAGTTCGGCTGGCTGCTCAAGCGCGAATTCTGGGAGCACCGCGGCGGCTTCCTGTGGGCACCGGTGATCACCGGCTCGATCGTGGTGCTGCTGTACGGGTTGCTGGCAGTGATCGGTTCGATCGCCGGCCGCAACTACAACGGCGGCTTCAACCTGGACGAGGGCCCGCAGAAGATCCATGAAATCGTCGGCGCCTTCGGTGACGGCGTGCTGCTGGCCGGCATCCTGCTGGTCTGCGTGGTGCTCGCCTTCGTGGTGTTCTTCTACTCGCTGGGCGCGCTGTACGACGACCGTCGCGACCGCAGCGTGCTGTTCTGGAAGTCGCTGCCGCTGTCGGACACGCAGACCGTGCTGTCCAAGGCCACGTGGGCGCTGGTGCTGGCACCTGTGGTCGCGCTGCTGGTCGGCCTGGCCATCGGCCTGGCGCTGTGGCTGATCACCGGCTTGACGGTCACCGTCAACGGCCTGCCGGCCGGTGGCGCGGTGTTCACCCACTCGCATCCGTTGCGCATCGTCGGCACCGCGCTGGCCACCTTGCCGCTGTACGTGGCCTGGGCACTGCCGACCGTGGGCTGGCTGATGTTCTGCTCGGCCTGGTCGCGCACCAAGCCGTTCCTGTGGGCGGTGCTGATCCCGATCCTGGCCTGCGTGATCGTCAGCATGATGGACATCCTGCCGGGACTGAACATCCGCCACGACATCCTCTGGTACATCGTGGTCTATCGCGGCCTGCTGAGCGTGGCGCCGGGCACCTGGTACGTGCTGGTGGACACCCCGAAGGGCGAGATCAACACGCCGGACGAGCTGGCCCGCGTGTTCGACCTCAGCGACGGCTGGCACGTCTTCACGACACCGGACCTGTGGATCGGTGTGGTGGTCGGCGTGGCACTGATCGTCGGGGCCATCTACATGCGCCGCTGGCGCGACGAGAACTGATCGATCCATCCGCATTCCAGGAGAGGAACATCCATGCGCATGACCCTTGCTTTCTGCACGATGCTGCTGGCGCTGCCCGCCGTCGCGCAGGCCGACGAACCGCAGTGCAAGGCCAGCGAGCCGCGCGAGCTCAAGCTCGACCTGGCCGGCGTGAAGAGCGTGCTGTTCGAGGTGAACCACCACGACCTGCATGTCCAGGGCGGTCCGGGCACGGCCGGCAACCTCACCGGTCGCGCCTGCGCCTCCAGCCCGGAGCGGCTCAAGCAGCTGACCGTCACCCAGCGCAAGTCCGGCGACCAGCTGGTCGTCACCCTGGCACGCAAGTCCGACGGGTTCTGGATCGGCAACACCTATGCCTACCTGGACATCCACGCCAACATTCCGGCGACGCTGCCGGTGCGCCTGGACGTGGGCTCGGGCGATGCGGACGTCAACGGCATCGCCTCGCTGGTGGTGGACACCGGCTCGGGTGACGTCAAGGGGCGTGACATCAAGGGTGCGGTGACGGCCAAGGCCGGCTCGGGCGACATCCAGCTCGAGCGCATCGGCGCGCTCACCCTGACCTCGATCGGCTCGGGTGATTTCCGTGCCACGCAGGTCAACGGCGGCGCGGAGGTAGGCGTGGTCGGTTCCGGCGACCTGGATCTGGTCGAGGTCGCTGGCAACGTGCATGTCGGCTCGGTCGGCTCGGGCGACGTGGACGTACGCAACACCAAGGGCAGCGTGACGGTGGATTCGATCGGCTCGGGCGACCTGACGGTGCGCGACGTGGCCGGCGACCTGACCGTCAAGCGCAAGGGCAGCGGCGACGTGAACCACAGCGGCGTGCGCGGCAAGACCAGCGTTCCGAAGGAGGATTGACGATGCGAGTGCCTTCCCCATTCCGCCCGCTGCTGGCCGCCGCCTTCGCGTGTGCGCTGGTGCCGCTGGCCGGTTGCGGCCGTGACGATTCGGACACCGCCGCCAACGCGGGCAATGCCAGCGCGCAGGCCGACGGCGGCAAGCGCGACAAGGTGATCAGCTTCAACGGCGGTGTCACGTTCAAGGGCGACCAGGTGACCTTGCGCCGCGACACCCTGCCCGATGCAGTGATCACGCCGGGTGGCGATCTGGTCCTCGGCGGCAAGACGGTGACGACCACCGATGCGCAGCGCCAGGCGATGACGACATACCGCAAGGCCTTGCAGGGCATGGTCCAGCAGGGCATCGAGGTCGGCAAGGCGGGTGCACAACTGGGTGCACAGGCGGCGACGGAGGCGATCAAGGGCCTTTTCAGCGGCGATACCGACCAGATCGACGCGAAGATCGAGGCCAAGACGGACGGGATCAAGGCTGCGGCAGCTAAGCTGTGCGACCACCTGGAGACGATGCGCGTCGCGCAGGAGGCGGCGGTGGCGCTGGTGCCCGAGTTCAAGCCTTACGGCGGACTCGAGCAGAAGGATGTGACGGATTGTCGCAAGTAAGGCGTGTGTGGTTGGGTCGGCCTGCCTTCGGGTAGGCCGGCTTTTTTCGGGGCGGCGTAGAATGGACGAGGTTCCCCCCTCGATGGTCGCGTCCGATGAAGAAGCTCTTTCTTGCCGCGCTGGCGGTGCTGATGTGTGCGGGCTTGGCGGCCTGCGAGAAGCAGTCGGCCGCACGCGCCGAGCGCTCCAAGCCACGCGTATCGGTGACCACCCAGGTGGTGCAGATCCGCCGCGCACCGGCGCCCAATGCCGATATCACGCCCGAGGGGCGGTTGCGCATCGACGATATCGAAGTGCCGTTGCCCGAAGACCAGCGGATGCTCTTGCAGCAGTTGTTCGGACAGTTGCAGATGCTGCGGCAGGAAACCCTCGCTTCGGCGCCGGCCGATCCGGATAACCGCGGGGTCAAGTTGCAGTCCAATGCCCAGGTCGATGCCTTGCGCGATCAGGCGCTTTCCCGGATTTCTACGCTCAAGCCTTATCAGGAGAGTTTCGGGAATATTTCCGGAGAGCGGAGATAAGGGGAGTTTTTTTTGTGGGGCGGCCGAGGGCCGCCCTTTTTGTTTGCGCGGTTCTTTCAGATTGGGCTGGCCTTCGGTGTGGGTCGGCTCGCATGGGGCTTCGTGGGGACTGCGGGAGCGGGGCCCTTTCGGGACACGCCGTGAATCCATCCATGGAGGCTCGTAGGCGACATCCATGTCGCCTACGGTCCCGAAAGGGCCCCGCCCCCGCAGCCCCTACAGATCCTCATGACCGGACGACACAAGCCAACCAAAGCCAAAGCCAGCACCCACAGTCGCTGCCCCCCAACTTGTAGGAGCGGCTTCAGCCGCGACCGGAAGAGCAAAGGCAAGGTGAGGGACTGATGGATGCAAGGAGGTGCAGACGAGGGCTTTTCCTCTCCCCCACCCACCTTCGGCGTGTCTAGGATCGAAGCATGAAAAACGATGCGCCTTGCGCCGTCCTGCCGTATAGGGGCGTCAGCCGGCCAAGGATGGCCCCCCTGCGGCGAGTCGAACAGGATGTTCGCCCGAGCCGTGACGACCCTGTACGGCAGGGCGGCGCCCGCACCGTAAGCCAGCGCTACTAGCCGCCACGACCAACCCAATCACCCACCCGCACCACCACCCCCCGCTTGGATCCCGCCCCGCGTCAACGCCCCCGGATCCAGCAACCGCTTCAACTCCGCCTCGGGCAAGCCACTGTCCTCCCGGGCCACGTCGAGTACCGGCCGGTTTTCCTTGTAGGCGCGCTTGGCAATCGCCGCCGCCTTTTCGTAACCGATGATCGGGTTGAGGGCGGTCACCAGGATCGGATTGCGATCCAGCGCCTCGCGCACGCGATCCTGTCGCACCTTCAGCCCGGCGATCGCCGAATCGGCCAGAAGCCGCGATACGTTCGCCAGCAGACCGATCGAATCAAGCAGGTTCAGCGCGATCAGCGGCAACGTCACGTTAAGCTGGAAATTGCCCGTCTGCCCGGCCACGGTGATCGCGGTGTGGTGGCCGATCACCTGCGCGCACGCCATCACCGTCGCTTCCGGAATCACCGGGTTGACCTTGCCCGGCATGATCGAGGATCCCGGCTGCAACGCCGGCAGCTCGATCTCGCCCAACCCGGCCAGGGGACCGGCATTCATCCAGCGCAGGTCGTTGGCGATCTTGATCAGCGCCACGGCGGTGGCATTGAGTTGGCCCGATAGCTCCACCGCATCATCCTGCGCGGCCAACCCTTCGAACTTGTTGTCCGCGCTCTCGAACCGCGTGCCCGTGCTGCCCGACAGCAGCCTGGCCACCTTGCCACCGAAGCGCGCATCGGCATTGATGCCCGTGCCGATCGCCGTGCCGCCCAGCGGCAGCCGGCGCAGGCGCTTGAGGCTGTCCTCGATGCGCGCCTGGCTGGACGCGATCTGCGCCGACCACGCGCCGAACTCCTGCGCGAACGTCAGCGGCATGGCGTCCATCAAGTGCGTGCGGCCGGTCTTGACCACCTTGCCCAGGCCCTTGGCCCGCTTGTCGATGGTCTTGCGCAGATGCTTGAGCGCCGGCAGCAGTTGTTCGACGGTCGCCAGCTGCGCGCTCACGCGGATCGCGGTCGGGATGACGTCGTTGGAGCTCTGCCCCAGATTGACGTGGTCGTTCGGGTGCACCTTCGCCTTGCCGCCCTTGAGCAGGCGCGTGGCCAGGGTCGCGATGACCTCGTTGGCGTTCATGTTCGACGAGGTGCCCGAGCCGGTCTGGTACACATCGATCGGGAAATGGTCGTCGTGCTCGCCCTCGGCCACTTCGGCGGCGGCCTGTTGCACCGCCTTGGCCACGCCCTTGGGCAGCAGGCCGAGGTCGGCGTTGGCCTGGGCGGCGGCGCCCTTGACCAGGCCCAGCGCGCGGATGAAGCCGCGCGGCATGCGCTGGCCGGACACGGGGAAGTTCTGCACGGCACGCTGGGTCTGGGCGCCCCACAGGGCATCGGCGGGCACCTGCAGTTCGCCCATGCTGTCGTGTTCGGTTCGGTACTTGTCGCTCATACGCAATCTCCGCACTGCTGATTCGAGGGGAAGGGCGCTGGCTGCGCGGGCGTGCGCCGCTGGCTGACCTGCACACGATACGCGCCGGCCCGGGCCCCGCCCAGCCGGACCGGGCGGACGCTGCGTGCCATCGCCCCGGCGCGGGCGGCGTAGAATGTGCGCCCCTGTCGCCAGTCCTGCCCGCCCCCATGACGGAATCCGCCCTGCTCGCCCTGTCCCCGCTCGATGGCCGCTATGCCGGCAAGGTCGATGCACTGCGCCCGATCTTCTCCGAGTACGGGCTGATCCGCGCCCGCGTGAAGGTGGAAATCGAATGGCTGCTGGCGCTGGCCGCCGAACCCGGCATCGGGGAACTGGCACCGTTCTCCGCCAACGCCACGCAGACCCTGCGCGCGCTGGCCGAAGGCTTTTCGGTGGCCGACGCGGCGCGGGTGAAGGAGATCGAGCGCACCACCAACCACGACGTCAAGGCGGTGGAGTACTTCATCAAGGAACGCCTGAAAGGTGACGCCGAACTCGGCCCGGCGCTGGAGTTCGTGCATTTCGCCTGCACCAGCGAGGACATCAACAACCTGTCCTACGGCCTGATGCTGGCGCAGGCGCGCAGCGAGGTGCTGTTGCCGGCGCTGGATGGCGTGATCTCCACCTTGCGCACGCTCGCCCATGCGCAGGCCGCACAGCCGATGCTCTCGCGCACCCACGGCCAGACCGCCTCGCCCACCACGCTGGGCAAGGAACTGGCCAACGTGGTCGCCCGCCTGCAGCGCCAGCGCGCGCAGATCGCCGCGGTCGAACTCACCGGCAAGATCAACGGTGCGGTGGGCAACTACAACGCGCACGTGGTCTCCTACCCGGACGTGGACTGGCCGGCCTTCGCGCAGAAGTTCGTGCAGGGCCTGGGCCTGGTGTTCAACCCGTACACCACGCAGATCGAGCCGCACGACAACGTCGCCGAGATCGGTGATGCCAGCCGCCGCGCCAACACCATCCTCATCGACCTGGCGCGCGACATCTGGGGCTACATCTCGCTGGGCTATTTCAAGCAGAAGCTCAAGGAAGGCGAGGTCGGCTCCTCGACGATGCCGCACAAGGTCAACCCGATCGACTTCGAGAACGCCGAGGGCAATTTCGGCCTGGCCAACGCGTTGTTCGAGCACTTCTCGGCCAAGCTGCCGATCAGCCGCTGGCAGCGCGACCTCACCGACTCCACCGTGCTGCGCGCCCTGGGCACCGCCTTCGGCCACACCAAGGTGGCGCTGGATTCGCTGGCCAAGGGCCTGGGCAAGCTGGAGATCAATCCGCAGCGCCTGGATGCCGACCTCGACGCGGCCTGGGAAGTGCTGGCCGAAGCCGTGCAGACGGTGATGCGCCGCCACGGCCTGCCCAACCCCTACGAGCAGCTCAAGGCGCTGACCCGCGGCCAGGGCATCACCGCCGAATCGATGCGCGCATTCGTCGAATCGCTGGACCTGCCGGCCGCCGACAAGCAACGCCTGCGCGAGCTTACCCCCGGCGCTTACACCGGCCTGGCCGAAGGCCTGGCGCGCGCGATCTGACCCACCCGGCCCCCGCCCCGGCGGGGGCGCGGCGGCCGCCCTTGCCAAGCGGAGGTTTGCGATGGAGCTGCTGGTCAACCTCGACGTCCCTGACCTGCCGGCCGCCCAGCGCCTGTACACCGAGGCCTTCGGCCTGCGGCCGGGCCGTCGCTTCGGCGATAGCGCGCTGGAACTGCTCGGCGCGGCCGTCCCGCTGTACCTGCTGGCACAGCCTGCCGGCAGTCCCGGCGCCGCCGGCCTGCCCCGCCACTACACCCGGCACTGGACACCCGTGCACCTGGACGTGGTGGTCGACGACCTCGATGCTGCGCTGGAACGCGCCCTGGCGGCGGGCCTGGAGGCCGACGACCTGCCCGACCGCCGCCGCGACCCGGTCGCGGCCCGCAGCTGCGTCCGCGAGGCGGCATGGGGCCGGCTGCTGCGGCTGGCCGATCCGTTCGGCCACGGCTGGTGCCTGATCGAGTTTTCGCCCGCCGGCTACGATGCCGTCGCCACTTCCGGGCCCTGAGCCGGGATTGATCGGGCGCAAGACGCCCCTCACCCCGCCTGGGCCACAATCCGGCCGCACCCCGGCTGCTGTTCGCAGGAACCCCATGAAGAAATCCACCCTTCCCTTCGAGATCCAGGCCACCGCGCAGCACCCGCTGGGAATGCCGGTGGCGCGCTTCCTGCGCGATTACTGGCACAAGCGCCCGCTGCTGATCCGCCAGGCCTTCCCCGGTTTCCAGACCCCGGTCACGCCGGAAGACCTGGCCGGGCTGGCCTGCGAGGAAGGCGTGCTGGCCCGCCTGATCGCCCACGACCGCGCACGCGACGACTGGCAGGTGCGCAGCGGCCCGTTCGAGGAAACCGACTTCCCCGGCCTGCCCGACCACGACTGGACCCTGCTGGTGCAGGACGTGGACAAGTGGGACCCGGACGTGCGCGCGATCCTGGAGCAGTTCCGCTTCCTGCCGCGCTGGCGCATCGACGACATCATGATCAGCTTCGCCGCCACCGGCGGCTCGGTCGGCGCGCACGTGGACCACTACGACGTCTTCCTGCTGCAGGGCTTTGGCCACCGCCGCTGGCAGATCGATGCCAGCGTGGCGATGGGACGCAAGGCGCCGCCGCTGGAATTCCGCGACGACGTGGACATCAAGCTGCTGCGCCAGTTCAAGCCCACCCACGACTGGGTGCTGGAACCGGGCGACATGCTCTACCTGCCGCCGCTGGTACCGCACCACGGCATTGCCGAGGACCCGTGCCTGACCTTCTCGGTGGGCATGCGCGCACCGGCCTCGGCCGAACTGATCGCCGACTACCTCGACACGCTGATCGCCGATGCCGATGAAGCCGTGCGCTACCACGACGAAGACCTCGCCGCGCCGGCCGATCCTTACGAGATCGACGAGGCCGCGATGGGCCGCGCCATCGCCGCGCTCAATGCGCTGCGCATGAACGACCCCGACCGCCTGGGCGAATGGTTCGGCCGCTTCATCACCACCTACCGTGCCTCCGGCGACATCGCGCCGCCGCCGCAAGCCCCGGACGCCGCCGCGCTGGCCCAGGCCCTGGCCGAGGGCGCAGTGCTGTACCGCCATCCCTGGTCGCGCGTGGCCTGGCGCCGCGCCCGCAAGGGCGCGCTGCTGTTCGTCAGCGGGCATGCCTTCCCGGTGCCGCTGCGTGATGCCCAGCGCCTGGCCGCGCTGGAGGAAATCGACGAAACCGCCTGGGCGCAGCTCTCCGAGCGCGGCCGGCAGGCACTGCTGGCGCTGGTCGAACTCGGCCACTACGCCGCCGCGCTCGACGACGACGAAGAATGGGATGACGAAGAGGCCGGCGAGCCGGGCAATGGTGCCGGTGCCGGCCATGCCCTGCTCGAACCGATGGCCGACGACACCGACGGCGGCGAGATCGACCCGGACATCGACCCGGAAGACCTGCCAGCCGAATCCGACGCGGACGAAGAGGAATAAGCGTGGCCGCGCCCGCCCGGTTCCTGCTGGAACACCGCGAAGGCGGCATCCATGCCGCCGAACTGCTGGCGCTGCGGACCGAGTTGTTTGCGGGCGAAGCTGATCCTGCGCAGGCCCGCGCGTGGGACGCGCTCGACGTCCTGAGCCTGCACGTGCTGGCCCGGGCACCCGACGGACGCCCGGTGGGCGCCGGCCGGCTCTCGCCGGACCAGCGCATCGGCGGCCTGGGCGTGCTGCCGGACTGGCGCGGCCAGGGCGTGGGCCGTGCCCTGCTCCAGGC
>JAEWJB010000127.1 GCA_023386795.1 Pseudomonadota bacterium | reverse complement strand
GAATGGGGCTGGGAGACGTCAAGCTCGCGGGGGTGCTCGGCCTGTACCTCGGGTGGGTCGGATGGGGTGCGCTCGGTGTCGGTGCGTTCTCCGCCTTCCTGCTCGGCGGTGTGTTCGGTCTGGTGCTCATGGTGGTGGGCCGAGCGGGCCGCAAGACCCAGGTGCCGTTCGGTCCGTGGATGCTCCTCGGCGCCGCCGTCGGTGTCGTCGTCGGTGAGCGACTCGCTGCCTGGTACCTCACGACCGCCCTCTGAGGTCGCTCAAGTCGGGCAGCTGTCCGACCGATACTCCCTTCGTGCGCAATGGCGACGGAAGGACTGAGACGTGGCTGCCTCGCGGGTGATCGGGCTCAACATCGGGACGACGATGGTGCGTGCCGCCGAGATGGAGTTCGGCAAGGGCACCGGCATGACGAGGTCGGCGACCCTCGTGCGGTACGCCGAGGCGCCGCTGCCCGCGGGAGCGGTGCGTGACGGCGAGGTCGCCCAGGCGGAGGTCGTCTCGACGACGCTGCGCCAGTTGTGGGCCAAGGCAAAGTTCGGCACCAAGGACGTCGTCATCGGTGTCGGCAACCAGCGCGTGCTGGTGCGCGAGTTCGACCTGCAGTGGCTGCCGGACCACCAGATCAAGCAGGCTCTGCCGTTCCACGTGCAGGGAGTGCTGCCCATGTCCACCGACGACGCGCTGCTCGACTTCCTGCCGATCTCGGAGTACGAGGGACGCTCCGGGCGCACGCTCAAGGGCATGCTTGTGGCCGCGCAGCGGGACACCGTGAACGCCAACGTGCTCGCGGTCGTCGGCGCCGGCCTGCGCCCGACGATGGTCGACCTCAACGCCTTCGCGCTGCTCAGGGCGGTGTGCCGCGGCGCGCTCGCGTCACGGACCGTCGCCGTCGTCGACGTCGGCGCGAACCTCACGCACGTCGTCGTGTCGCAGGACGGCATCCCGCGTCTGGCACGGACCCTGCCGTCCGGTGGACAGGCCGTCACCGACGCACTGTCCGCGGCGGCGGGCATCGGACGCCCGGAGGCCGAGGATGCCAAGCGCAGCATCGGCATGGGCTACACCGGCGACGGTGCCGCCGTTGCGGGTGTGAAGGCGGTCAACGACGCCACCCAGAAGCTGCTCGAGTCCGTCCGCGGCACCATCAGCTTCTACTCCAACAGCAATCGCCAGTCGCCTGTCGAGTCGGTCCTCCTGACCGGGGGCGGCGCCGAGCTGCCCGGGTTCGGCCAGTACCTCGCGAGCCTCGTGCGGCTGCCCGTGATGATCGCCGACGCGCTCGACGGTGTCCGGGTCCGCAAGGGCAGCCTGCCTCCCCCCCTCGGCGGCCGTACCGCAGTGGCGGCCCTCCCCATCGGCCTCGCCTACGGAGTCGCAGCATGAACGCCGCCACCGCCCCGATCACCGACGCACCGCCGAGCGCCGGCATGACCTTCGTGCGCGTGCCGCAGGTCAACCTGCTGCCACCCGAGGTCGCGGTGAAGCAGGGCTTGCGGGCGGTCCGACGGTGGGCGCTGCTCGCGCTCGGCGTCGTCGTCCTGGTCGTCGCCCTGGTGTACGTCGTCTCGTCGGTCGAGCTGGCGCAGGCGCGAGGCGACCTCAACCGGGCGCAGGACACCACGGCACGCCTGACCGCCGAGCAGGCGTCGTACAGCGAGGTGCCGCAGGTCTTGGGCGAGCTCAACGACGTCAAGGCCACGCAGGAGCTCGCGACCTCGACCGAGGTGCTCTGGAAGCCGTACATCGACAGCATCCGTGGCGCGCTGCCGGAGGGTGGCGAGCTCTCGAGTCTCCAGGCGAGCGGGGCGAGTCCTGTGCTTCTGCCACCGGGTCCCGTGGACGTGCGCGGCGCGCAGGGCGTCGGACCGCTCACGCACATGCCCACGACTCCAACGTTCCCGAACGTCGCAGACTGGAGCGACGCGCTGAGCACGGTTCCCGGCCTGCGCGACGCACGTGTGCAGTCCGTGACCGAGGACTCCAGCTCCGAAGGCCCCGCCGGGTACACCGTGACCATGACCATGCAGTACGACGAGACCGCGCTCTCCGGCCGGTTCGCTGCCGAGGAGGAGAACTGATGGGCAGGCGACCTTCCACCTGGATCGGGGGGTCCGTGGTCGCGGGCGTCCTCATCCTGCTCGCGGCGTGGTTCCTGCTGCTCTCGCCCCTTCGGGAGGAGGCGGCCGGCGTCCGGGCAGAGGTCGTGACCGCCGAGCAGCAGAACGACCTCCTCGAGCTGCAGCTCACTAGCTTGCGCGCCGACTTCGCCAAGCTGCCCGAGTACAAGGCCGAGCTCGAGTCGCTGCGTGTGTCGGTGCCGCGCACGGTCGAGTCCTCGTCCCTCCTTCGGGAGCTGGACGCGCTCGCGCAGACGACCGGCGTCCGCATTTCCGACATCGCCTTCATGGCCCCCGTCGAGGTCGTACCGGTCGGCGCAGCAGTCGCGTCGGCGCCAGCCGTGCCCGTAGAGGAAGCGACGGCCGGGGAAGAGGCGGTTCCCGCGGCGCCGTCCGGTCCGGTCGCGCCGCGAGGCCTTGTGGGACTCGACCTCACCCTGACGGTAACCGGAAGCCCCGATGCCGTCGGTGCGTTCTTCACCGGCTTGCAGGACGGCTCCACCCGGTTGCTGCTCGTCACCGGCTTCGACCTGTCGCGCCTGGAGGAGCAGGGCGCGTCGGATGGGCAGGCGGCGATCGCCGACGGTGACCAGCGAGCCTCGGTCCGAGGCACCGTGTACGTGCTGCCCGCAGCCGTCGCCGCGGACGGACCCACCGGAGGCGAGGTGGCCGAGGGTGGCGACGTGGCCGCCGGCGGCGCGGTCAACAGCTGACTGATCTCGTCCGACACCCGATCGTCCGTGCCGCCGGGCGCCTGTCTGCCGGCGGCCCGGGTCGTGCCCGCAGGTGGCCGGTCCACGACCCGGTCGGTCACGCGACCGCCGACACGGCGTGAAAGGATCGCCCCCATGCTGCGTTGGTTGACGTCTGGTGAGTCCCACGGTCCCGCGCTCGTCGGCATCCTCGACGGCCTGCCGGCCGGTGTGCAGGTGCAGACGTCCGACGTGCAGGCCGCGCTCGCGCGCCGCCGGCTCGGGTACGGGCGCGGTGCGCGCATGAAGTTCGAGCAGGACGCGGTCCGGTTGCTCGGCGGTGTGCGCCACGGTGTCACCCAGGGCGGTCCGGTCGCGATCGAGGTGGCCAACAGCGAGTGGCCCAAGTGGGTCGACGTGATGTCGGCCGACCCGGTGGCGGCCGAGGCGCTCACCGTCGACGCCGGCACGGGCGACCAGCGGGAGATCGCGCGCAACCGGCCGTTGACGCGGCCCCGCCCGGGTCACGCGGACCTGGTCGGCATGCGCAAGTACGGCTTCGAGGACGCCCGCCCGGTGCTGGAG
>JAEWJB010000047.1 GCA_023386795.1 Pseudomonadota bacterium | reverse complement strand
AGTGGTCCATCTGCGAGTGGTCCATCTGCGAGTGGTCCATCTGCGACGTGTCGTCGGCGGTGGCCGACGACGCCAGCCGCGTGGCGGCAGACTCCTGCGCCGCCGCCAGCGGCGCGGACAGCGCCAGCCCACAGGCCAGCCAGAGGCGTGCGCTCATGCGTCCACCCTCACTTCCCGCATCATGCCGGCTTCCATGTGGTACATCAGGTGGCAGTGATAGGCCCAGCGACCCAGGGCATCGGCGCGCACGCGGTAACTGCGCCGCGTGCCCGGCGGCATGTCGATGGTGTGCTTGCGGACCTGGAAGTTACCGTCTGCATCCTCCAGGTCGCTCCACAGGCCATGCAGGTGGATGGGGTGCTGCATCATCGTGTCGTTGACCAGCACGATGCGCAGGCGTTCGCCGTAGTTCAGCCGCAGCGGCTGTGCGGACGCGAACGGCACGCCGTCGAACGACCAGGCGAAGCGCTCCATGTGGCCCGTCAGGTGCAATTGGATCTCGCGGCCGGGTTCGCGCCCGTCCGGGTCTTCGAACGCGCTGTGCAGGTCCGCGTAGCGCAGCACGCGGCGGCCGTTGTCGCGCAGGCCGATGCCCGGGTCCTCCAGCCGCGGCGAGGTGGCGTTGCTCTGCATGTCGACGAGTGGGTTGCCATGCTCGCTGGGAGGATGGGGCGTCGCCGCCATCGCGTGGTCATGCGACATCCCCGGCATGTCCATGCCCATGGCCGCGCCGCAGCCACCTTCCATGCCCTTGTGCGCGCCCGCACCCATGTCGTGGCCCATGTCGGCCATGCTCAGCAGGGGGCGGCGATCCAGCGCCGGCACCGGCGCTTCCAGCCCGTGGCGCACCGCCAGCGTGGCGCGCGCATGGCCGGTGCGGCCCATGTCCTGCGCGAACACGGTGAAGGCATCCTGCCCGGTGGGCTCGACGAGCACGTCGAACGTCTCCGCCGGTGCGATGCGGAACTCATCCACCGTCACCGGATGCACGTACTGTCCATCGGCAGCGACCACGGTGAGTTTCAGGCCCGGAATGCGCACGTCGAAATACGTCATCGCCGCACCGTTGATGAAACGCAGCAGCACCTTCTCGCCGGGGCGGAACAGACCGGTCCAATTGCCCGCCGGCGAGGTGCCATTCACCAGATAGGTGTAGGTGTGGGCGTTGATGTCGGATAGGTCCGTCGGCGTCATCCGCATGCGGCCCCACATGCCACGGTCGGCCAAGGTGGCGGACAGCCCCGCCTCGCGTGCGTCGCGGAAGAAATCGCCGACAGTGCGCTGGTAGGTGTTGTCGTGCATCGGCATCTGCTTCATGCGCCGGTACAGCGCGGCCGGATCGAGGTCGGTCCAGTCCGAGAGCAGCACGACGTGTTCACGGTCGTAACGGTACGGCGGTGGTTCGAGGGGATCGATCACCAGCGCGCCATACAGGCCGGACTGCTCCTGGAACATCGAATGGCTGTGATACCAGTAAGTGCCCGATTGCCGCAGCGTGAAGCGGTACTGGTAGGCCTCGCCGGGCGCGATGCCGTCGAAGCTCATGCCCGGCACGCCGTCCATGTTGGCCGGCAACAGCAGGCCATGCCAGTGGATCGAGGTGGGGGCATCGCGCAGCGTGTTGGCGACGCGGACGGTCACCGTGTCGCCTTCGCGCCAGCGCAGCGTGGGTGCGGGCAGGCTGCCGTTGACGGTGATCGCCTGCCGCGCGCGGCCAGTGAAATCGACTGGCGCACGTCCGATGGACAGATGCAAGTCGGCGCCGCGAAGCTCGGGCACCGCATGAAGGTTGGCTGCGCTGGCGGGCAGGCGCCACAGGCCGGCGCCTGCGGCCACGCCGCCCAGGGCCAGGCCTTGAACGAAGCGGCGCCGGCTGAGCGCGCCGCGGGGGACATCGTGGGTCATGAAGGCTCCATGCGCGGCCGCTCCCGGGGAAGGGCCGCGCGTTACGGAAGAATCGTCGGAAAGGCCGCATGGCGGCCACGGACAATGGGCGGCCCATGCCGCCGGAGCGCTTCAGCCGATGGGAGGTCGGACAGGTTGGTAGGGCCGGGGCAGGCCGCGATCCTGCGGCGGACGCACGGCAGGGCCGGCGCCGGGCGGCGGCGACAGGGCCAGCGTGGCCGTCAGGCCGATCGACGTGCCGCAGTGCTGCAGGCAGTCGCAGCCACCGTGGGAACAGCAGCCGGGGTCGTGCGCGCCGTCGTGCTGGCCGCGGGCCTTGTCGATGTGACCGCCGTCATGCTGAATCGCTCCCATGGCGACTGTCGGCGCCTCGTCGTGGCAACCCTGCATGGCGGCCTGGCGGGGCGTGGGCGCCGGTCCGCCGGCAGCTGGCGCGGCCCACGCACCACCGGCCGTATTGGCCAGCAGGGTGAGGCACAGCAGCAGGCGAAGCAGCAACGGCATGGGCAGGGGACGGCGAAGGTGAAGCCAGAGGATAGCACTCGAGACCTTGCGGACCGGCCACCGGGACCGGGGCGTAGAATTGGATTTTTCTCAGACCATCGCCAGCCATGTCGCATCGTGAGTGGGTCAACGCGGCCATTCGCAAGATCGAAGCGGACTTCAACCGTTCCGCCGATACCCATCTGATCCCGCTGGCGTTGCCCGGGTTTCCCGGCATAGAGGTCTACTTCAAGGACGAGTCCAGCCATCCCACCGGCAGCCTGAAGCACCGGCTGGCGCGTTCGCTGTTCCTTTACGCGCTGGCCAATGGCTGGCTGCGCGAGGGTCGCCCGGTGATCGAGGCCTCCAGCGGGTCCACCGCGGTGTCGGAAGCCTACTTCGCACGCCTGCTGGGCCTGCCCTTCATTGCGGTGATCCCGGCCTCGACCTCGCCGGAGAAGATCGCCGCGATCGAGTTCCACGGCGGGCGCTGCCACCTGGTCGAGCGCGCTTGTGACCTCAACGGGGCATCCGAGCAACTGGCCCGCGAAACGGGCGGCCACTTCATGGATCAGTTCACCTATGCCGAGCGGGCCACCGACTGGCGCGCGAACAACAACATCGCCGAATCGATCTTCAAGCAGATGGCCGAGGAGCCGCACCCGGTCCCGGAATGGATCGTGTGCAGCCCGGGTACCGGCGGTACCGCCGCCACGCTTGGCCGCTACGTGCGCTACCGTCGGCACGATACCCGCATCCTGTGCGCCGACCCGGAAGTATCGGTGTTCTTCGACGGCTACCGCGGCGCACTGGCGGGCGATGCGCAGGCGCGCCAGAGGGAGATCACCGGCGGTTCGCGCATAGAAGGCATCGGCCGCCCGCGCGTGGAGGCCAGCTTCATTCCCCACTGCGTGGACGGCATGGTCAAGGTGCCCGATGACCTCAGCCTGGCGGCGATGCGCTACGTGACTGCGCGGTTGGGCCGGCGCGTGGGCGGCTCCACCGGCACCAACTTCGTCGGCGTGCTGCTGGCCGCGCAGCAGATGCGCCAGGCCGGGCGGGGCGGGGCGATCGTCACCATCCTGTGCGACGCCGGCGAACGCTACGCGCACAGCTATTACAACCCGGCCTGGTATGTCGAACGCGGCATCGAGGTGGCCGGTTGCGATGCGGTGATCGCCGCGGCGGTCGCTGGCCAGGGCCTGCCGGAACTACCTTGCGCCTGGCAGGAATGACCGCCATATCGTGGTATCCCGTGAACGTTGTCCTGTTGGAGTCGCCATGAACAACCCGCTGCTCGATTTCTCCGGCCTGCCGCGCTTCGACGCCATCGCGCCCGAACATGTCGCACCTGCCATCGACCAGCTGCTGGCGCAGGCCGAGGCGGCGGTAAAGCACGCCGAGCAAGTCGCGCCGGTGACGTGGGAAAGCTTCGTCGTGCCGCTGGACGATGCCACCGAGCGCCTGTGGCGTGCCTGGGGCCAGGTTGGCCACCTGCAGGCGGTGGTGAACACCCCGGCCCTGCGCGAGGCCTACAACGCCAACCTGCCGAAGGTGTCGCGCTTCGGCAGCGCGTTGGGGCAAAACCTGGCGCTGTACGCCCAGTACAAGCAGCTGGCCGCCGCGCCGGAGGCCGCAGGCTACGACGAGGCGCGGCGCAAGGTCATCGACAACGCGCTGCGTGATTTCCGCCTCGGTGGCGCCGAACTGGACGATGCCGGCAAACAGCGTTTCTCCGCGATCCAGGAAGAGCTGTCGGCGTTGTCGGCGAAGTTCTCGCAGAACGTGCTCGATGCCACCGATGCGTGGTCGCTGCATGTTCAGGACGAAGCACGCTTGGCCGGCCTGCCCGCGGAAGTGCGCGCGGCCGCCCGCGCCGCGGCGGAAAAGGACGGGATGCCGGGCTGGAAGCTCACCTTGCAGATGCCGTGCTACCTGCCGGTGCAGGCCTACGCAGACGATCGTGACCTGCGCGCCACGCTCTATCGCGCCAACGCCGAGCGTGCGTCGGAGTTCGGCGACGCCGCGCTGGACAACAGCGCGAACATCGAACGCATATTGGCCCTGCGTGGCGAGCTGGCCGCGCTGCTGGGTTTTTCCAGCTACGCCGAGTACTCCATCGCCACCAAGATGGCCAAGGACCCGGGCGAAGTGCTCGGCTTCCTGCGCGACCTGGCCGAGCGCGCGCTGCCGCATGCGCGGCGCGACCGCGCCGAGCTGGAAGACTTCGCACGCGACGAACTGGGACTGGACGCGCTGGAGGCCTGGGACCTGGCGTATGTCAGCGAGAAGCTCAAGCAGGCGCGCTACAGTTTCTCCGAGCAGGAGGTAAAGGCGTACTTCACCGAGCCCAAGGTGCTGGCTGGCCTGTTCGACCTGATCCACGCGCTGTACGGGTTGCGTGTCGAGCCAGACGACGCGCCGGTGTGGCACCCGGACGTGCGCTTCTATCGTCTGGTCGATGCGCAGGGCCAGCTAGTCGGCCAGTTCTATCTCGACCTGTACGCGCGCGAAGGCAAGCGGGGTGGCGCATGGATGGACGACTGCCGCAACCGCCGCGACGGCGCCAGTGGCACGCAGACGCCGCTGGTCTACCTGGTGTGCAACTTCGGGCGCGGCAGCGACGGGCAGCCTGCGACGTTCCGCCACAACGAGGTCACCACCCTGTTCCATGAAATGGGCCATGGCCTGCACCAATTGCTGACGCGTGTCGGCGAGCTCGGCGTGGCCGGCATCAATGGCGTGGAATGGGACGCCGTGGAGCTGCCCAGCCAGTTCATGGAGAACTTCTGCTGGGAATGGGATCGCGTGCAGGCGATGACCGCGCACGTGGAAACCGGCGCGCCGCTGCCGCGTAATCTGTTCGAGCGCATGCTGGCCGCCCGCAATTTCCAGAGCGGCATGTTCACCGTGCGCCAACTTGAGTTCGCGCTGTTCGACATGCAGCTGCACAGCGCCTATGACCCCGCGCAGGACAGCGTGCTGCAATTGCTGGAGCGCGTGCGCGACGAAGTGGCGGTGAATCGCCTGCCGGCCTGGAATCGCTTCCCGCACCAGTTCAGCCACATCTTTGCCGGCGGCTACGCGGCCGGCTACTACAGCTACAAGTGGGCCGAGGTGTTGAGCGCCGATGCCTATGCCGCGTTCGAGGAAGCGCCGGAGCAGGTGGCGGCTATCGGCGCACGCTTCCGCGACGAGGTGCTCTCAAGGGGCGGCAGCCGCAGCGCGGCGGAGAATTTCCGTGCATTCCGCGGCCGCGCGCCGCAGATCGATGCACTGCTGCGCCATAGCGGCATGACGGGCTGACCGTCGAGGGCAGGCGGACCGCCTGCCCTCGCACGGGGTCAGGAGGGGCGGCCGAACACCAGCGCGGCGTTGGTGCCGCCGAAGCCGAAGCTGTTGGACATCACCGTGTCCAACGTCGCTTCGCGGGTCTGGCGCAGGATCGGGAAGCCTTCGGCACGCGGATCCAGGGCGTCGATGTGGGCCGAGCCGGCCATGAAGCCATCGCGCAGCATCAGCAGCGAATAGATCGCCTCGTGCACGCTGGCCGCGCCGAGCGAATGGCCCGACAACGCCTTGGTCGAGGACAGCGGCGGCACGTCCTCGCCGAATACCTCGCGCACCGCGTTCAATTCGGTGATGTCGCCCAGCGGCGTCGAGGTGCCGTGGGTGTTCAGGTAGTCGATGCGGCGGTTCACGCCGGCCATCGCCATGTGCATGCAGCGCACCGCGCCTTCGCCGGACGGGGCGACCATGTCGGCGCCGTCGGAGGTGACGCCATAGCCAAGCAATTCGGCATGGATGCGTGCACCGCGCTTGACCGCGTGATCGTAGTCTTCCAGCACCAGCATGCCGCCGCCGGAGCCGATCACGAAGCCATCGCGCTCGGCGTCATACGGGCGCGAGGCGACCTGCGGGCGGTCGTTGTAGCCGGTGGACAGTGCGCCCATCGCGTCGAACATCACGCTCATGGTCCAGTGCAGTTCCTCGCCGCCGCCGGCGAAAACGATGTCCTGCGCGCCATGGCGAATCAGGTCGGCGCCGGCGCCGATGCAATGCGCGGAGGTGGCGCACGCGGCGGAGATCGAATAGCTCAGGCCGCGGATCTTGAAGGCGGTGGCCAGCGAGGCCGACACGGCCGAGCACATCGTGCGCGGCACCATGTAGGGGCCGACCTTGCGCACGCCGCGCGCACGCAGGATGTCGGCGGTTTCCACCTGCCACTGGCTGGAACCGCCACCGGAGCCGGCGATGAGGCCGATGCGCAGGTCGCTCACCTGGGCCTCGTCCAGGCCGGCATCGGCAATGGCGTCACGCATGGCCAGATACGCATAGGCCGAGGCATCGCCCATGAAGCGCTTGAGCTTGCGGTCGATCAGCGCGTCCAGGTCGAGCTCGACCTTGCCGCCGACCTGGCTGCGCAGGCCGGCCTCGGCGTGGTCGGGCAGGTACTGCAGGCCGGAACGGCCCTCGCGCAACGCGCTCGACACGGTGTCCAGGTCATTGCCCAGGCAGCTGTTGATGCCCATGCCGGTGATGACGACGCGACGCATGCTCAAAAACCCTCGGTGGAAGTGAACAGGCCCACGCGCAGGTCCTTGGCGGTGTAGATCTCACGGCCATCGACCAGCATGCGTGCATCGCTTTGCGCCATCACCAGCTTGCGGTTGATCACGCGCGCGATGTCGATCTCGTAGCGCACGAGCTTGGCATCGGGCAGCACCTGCCCGGTGAATTTCACTTCGCCCACGCCGAGCGCGCGGCCGCGGCCAGGCGCGCCGAGCCAGGTGAGGAAGAAGCCGGTGAGCTGCCACATCGCGTCCAAGCCCAGGCAGCCGGGCATCACCGGGTCGCCGATGAAATGGCAGCCGAAGAACCACAGGTCCGGGCGGATATCCAACTCGGCCACGACCTGGCCCTTGCCATGGGCACCGCCTTGCTCGGCGATGTGGACGATGCGGTCGAACATCAGCATCGGGTCATTCGGCAAGCGGCCGGCGTTGGCGCCAAACAGTTCGCCACGCGCGCTGGCCAGCAGCTGGTCGCGCGTATAGGCAGATTCGCGGGTCATGCGGACAGTCTCGGAAAAGGTGCGCCCGGGCGGCGCGAAAGTGCGCCAGCCTGCATGAGCGCAATGCAGCAAAGCAAACGCTTTTTTCCGTACGCAAGCGTAGTGTTTTGCGCGGATGTCGGTCAAAGCTTTGCGCCGCTTGGCGTGCGACGGATCAGCGCACGGCGGCTGGATTATCATGGCGGGGCAACGTTCGCCGCCGTAGGGTTCCCGGGATGCGCAAGATCATTCACGTCGACATGGATGCGTTCTACGCGTCCGTCGAACAGCGTGACGATCCGTCGCTGCGCGGACGCCCCGTGGTGGTGGCGTGGAAAGGCGCCCGATCGGTGGTTTGCGCTGCTTCCTACGAGGCGCGCAAGTTCGGCGTGCGCTCGGCAATGCCGGCGCTGCGCGCCGAACGGTTATGCCCGGATGCGGTGTTCGTGCCGCCGGACTTCACCCGCTACAAGGCGGTGTCGCGGCAGGTGCGGGAGATTTTCCACCGGCAGACCGATCTGGTCGAACCGCTGTCGCTGGATGAGGCCTACCTGGATGTCACCGAGGCCAAGAGCGGCATGACGATCGCCACCGAAATCGCGCGGCGGGTGCGCGACGAAATCCGCGAGGAAACCCGGCTCACTGCCTCGGCCGGCATCGCCCCGAACAAGTTCCTCGCCAAGATCGCCTCGGATTGGCGCAAGCCCGATGGCCAGTTCGTGGTGCCGCCTTCGCGGGTGGAGGCGTTCCTCACGCCGTTGCCGGTGAACCGCATTCCTGGCGTGGGCAAGGTGATGGAAGGCAAGCTCACCGCGCTGGGCATCCATACCGTGGGCGACCTGCGCCTGCGTCCACTGGAAGAACTGCAGGCCAACTTCGGCAGCTTCGGCCAGGGCCTGTACAACCGTGCGCGCGGCATCGACGAACGTCCCGTGGAGCCTCACCAGGAAGTGCAGCAAGTGTCCTCCGAGGATACGTTTGCCGAGGACCTGCCACTGGAGGCGCTGGGGCCGGAGATCGCGCGGCTGGCCGAACGTACCTGGGCCGCGACCGAGCGCACGGGCCGGGTGGGCCGCACCGTGGTGCTGAAGCTCAAGACCTCCCAGTTCCGCATCCTCACGCGCAGCCTCACGCCCGAGCGTGCGCCTGGGTCGGTGCAGGAGTTGGTGGAGATCGCGCAGGCGCTCGTGCAACGCGTGCAGTTGCCGGACAGCACGCGCTACCGGCTGGTGGGTGTTGGCGTGTCCGGGTTCGCCGGACCCGAGGAGGGCGAAGCGGTGCAGGGCGAGCTGTTCGCCAGCGAAGCACTCGGCGATCACTGAGCCTGCCTTACACTGGAGCGCCCTTCGTTGCGCGCACCGCATGAGCTATCCGTTTCCGCTGGTGATCTGCGATCTCGACGGCACGCTGGTCGACAGCCTGTCCGATATTGCCGAAGCCCTCAATCTCACTTTGGCCGACCTGTCGCTGCCACAGGTGGATGAAACGACCGTGCGGGGGTGGATCGGCGAGGGCGTGCGTTCGCTGGTGGCCAGTGCCTTGCAGGCGGCGCAGGCGAGCGTGCCGCTGGACGAGGTGATGCCGGGTTTCATGCGCCATTACGGCGAATGCCTGCTGCACCATCCGCGGTTGTATCCCGGCGTGGCGCCTGCGCTGGAAGGTTTGCACTCGCGCGGCACAACGCTGGCGATCTGCACCAACAAGCCTTCGCGGTTCGTCGCGCCGTTGCTCGATCACCTGGGAATCGCAGGTTGCTTCTCGGCGGTACTGGGCGGGGACTCGCTGCCGGAACGAAAGCCGGCAGCCGCGCCGCTGCTGCATCTGTGCGCGCAATTCGGGCATGCACCGGAAGCGACCTTGATGGTCGGCGATTCGGCCGTGGATGCCGAAGCGGCGAACGCGGCCGGGGTGGCACTGGCGCTGGTGCGCTACGGCTACCTGCGGGGCCTGGACCCGGCACACTCCGGCGCGCGCTGGGTGATGGACGACATGCGGGAACTGCTGCATATCGACGCGACGCGCTGACGCGGTGTCAGTCGGCTTCCGGGTCGTCTTCGCCGATGTCGTCGTCAGCGTCCGGCGAGGTCGCGTCGTCTTCGACATAGCGGGTGGTCGATACCGGGCCGCCCACCGGCGTGCCACGCGGTGCGGGCAGCTGCGCGCTGGCCTGTTCCAGTTCGGCCAGCAACTGGTGCCGGCGAGCCTCGGGAATCTCCTGCCAATGGCTGCCTACCAGCGCGCCTTCCAGCGAATACAGCAGGTTGAGGCTGGGTTTGAAGCCCGCGCGGCGTACCTTGAGAAAGGCGCCGACCGCGCCGGTGGCCTGCAGGTCCTCGACGCTGCGCAGCCCGACCTGCCGCAGCCACGCAGCGCTCTTCGGACCGATGTTGCGCAGCCGTTCGGTGCTCACGCCAGGCTGTCCACGAAGACCTGTGCGATGGCTTCCAGGCCGCGCTGGTCGTCCGCGTCGAAACGCGCCAGTTCCGGGCTGTCGAGGTCAAGCACGCCGATCAGCGTGTCGCCCTTCACCAGCGGCACCACCAGCTCCGAGCGTGAGGCCGAGTCGCAGGCGATGTGGCCGGGGAAGGCGTCCACGTCTTCGATGCGCTGGGTCTGGCGGGTCCGGGCGGCGGCCCCGCACACACCCTTGTCGAGGGGGATGCGCACGCAGGCCGGCAGGCCTTGGAACGGACCGACCACCAGTTCCTGGCCGTCGTACAGATAGAAGCCGGCCCAGTTGAGGCTGGGCAGCGAATTGAAGATCAGTGCCGACAGGTTCGCGGCGTTTGCGATACGGTCGCGCTCGCCGTGAACCAGGGCCTGCGCCTGGGCCTGCAACTGCGCGTACTGTTCCGGCTTGCTGCCGGTGAGCGTGGAGGAGGTGAACATGGCGGCAGTCTAGCAGCGCCGGCCGGTGCCACTGACGCCACGTCCGGGACGGCTTATCCTGCCCGCCCCCGAGCAGGACCTGCGCATGTTTCCCTTCCCCGCCTTCTTCGTCACCGGCACCGATACCGGCATCGGCAAGACCGTCACCAGCACGAGCCTGCTGCAGGCACTGCGCGCGCGCGGAATGCGCGCGGTCGGGATGAAGCCGCTGGCCAGCGGCTGCGAGGCGACCCCGGAAGGCTGGCGCAATGAGGACGCGCTGGCACTGCAGGCGGCCAGCCTGCCCCGACCGGACTATGCGCTGGTCAACCCGTACGCGCTGCCCGAGCCGCTGGCGCCGGAAATCGCCGCCGCCGAAGCGGGCGTCAGCATCGAACTTGCGCCCCTGCGCACCGCCTTCGACCAGTTGCGCCTGCTGTCCGACGTGGTGGTCGTGGAAGGCGTGGGCGGCTGGGCGGCGCCCCTCAGTGCCACGCTCGACCAGGCCGACCTGGCGCGCGCGCTCGACCTGCCGGTGGTGCTGGTGGTGGGCATGCGCCTGGGTTGCCTCAACCATGCACGCCTGAGCGCCGCGGCGATCGCGGCCGACGGCCTGCAATGCGTGGGCTGGGTAGCCAACGAGGTCGACCCGGACATGGCGCGTCGCGACGAGAACTTCGCTCTGCTCACTGCACGCCTGCCGATGCCGTGCTGGGGGCGCATTCCCTATCAGCCGGACGCCGCCCCGGCCACGCGGGCGGCGCATCTGCGCCTGCCGGGCTGAGCGGACGCCGGAAAAGAAAAAGGCCCGACAGAGGGAGGGATCTGTCGGGCCTGTTTGCGTGGGGGGAGGGACCCACGCAAATACAGAAAACTCTTACTTGCGGCGTGCGCTGCGCGGTTGCGCCACGTTCGCCTGGAACTGCTCGTTGGCCGACTCGAACTGGCTGCGGGCCAGCTGACCGATCGCCTCGGATGCCTTCAGGCTCAGCCCGACCGCTTCCTGATTCGCCGTAGCCAGGCGCTCCAGGTTGTCGCGGGCGATCTGCAGGCCCTTCGGCCACAGCGTCTGGACGCTGCCGAGGTCGCTCACGTCGGCGAACTGGCCCAGGAAATCAGCCGTCGCGTTGACGTTCTTCTCCAGCGTCTTCAGCTGCAGTCCGAATACGCTTTCGGCGTTTTCGAGGGCCAACCGGTTGGCGCGCGATGCCGCGGCGGCGAACTGGTGGGTGTACTGGCTGAAGCTGCTGTCGAACTGGGCGGACATCGCGGATTCCAGTGGAGCTGCGCTACCGTGTTGCGATGCAGCATAGCGCGTTTCTGTTGCGATGCAACAACTTTTTTCGTGATACGAAAAAGGCCCCAGAGGGGCCTTTGAAATCAATGACTTGGTGGGGAAGAGGCGATCAAGGCCCGCGGTAGCGGCACCCCGAGGTACAGGTCTCGTGGATCACCACCTCGCGCAGCGCGGGCAGGGTGGGCTTGAGCTGCTCCCAGATCCAGATCGCCAAGCGTTCGCTGGTCGGGTTCTCCAGCCCCTCGATGTCGTTGAGGTAGTGGTGGTCCAGACGGTCGTAGATCGGCTGGAAGGCGGCTTTGACGTCGCCGAAGTCCATGATCCAGCCCGTGTCCGCGCCCGGCTCGCCTCCGACATGCAACTCGATGCGGAACGAATGGCCATGCAGCCGCGCGCATTTGTGGCCCGGCGGGACGTTAGGCAGCCGGTGCGCCGCCTCGACCATGAAGACTTTGAAGATTTCCATCCGTGCATTGTGGACGCGTGCGGGCGGCGCGTCATCGCCTTGCCACTTGATGAGAATTGATCGCATTCATACAATGCGTCGTCAGCCAGCAGGAGGCGTCATCCGGCCAGCGATCCACATCACCCCCAGGGGATCGCTCGATGAAACGCTTTTTGCTTGCCGCGGCGCTGGCCGCCGTGGCGGGGCCGGTCGTGGCCCACACGCCTTATTTCGCTCCCGCTACCTTCCAGGTGCAGCCGGGCAGCACTGTCACCCTCGACGCCTCCTTCTCCGAAGCCTTCTTCGTGCCGGAAGCCGCGTTCGACGACAGCCATTTCAGCATCCTTGGCCCCGACGGCCGCGAAACGACGCCCGAGCGCGTGGTGCCGCTGCGTACCCGCGTGGTGGTCGAACATGCGCTGCCGAAGGATGCCAAGGGCACCTACCGCTTCAGCACCGGCGAACGCCTCGGCGCGGTATTCCGCACGTGGGAGATCAAAGGCCGCAAAGTGTCTTCGCGTGACGCGAACGAGCCGGTGCCGGCCGGCGCCAAGGTGATCGCCCACTTCCAGTCACGCATCCGTGCCGAGACCTACCTGACGGTGGGCGCACCTGATCGCGGTGCACTGCGGCCCTACGACCAAGGCCTGGAACTGGTGCCTGTCACTCATCCGGACGACCTGTATTCCAACGAGCCGGTCGAATTCGAACTGCGCTTCGACGGCAAGCCGCTGGCCGACGTGCCCGTGCAGATCAGCGAAGCGGTGTGGTCCTCCGACCGCAAGGCGCACGAATTCGAGCTCCGCAGCGATGCGAAGGGTCGAGTGCGTTGGGAGCAGCCTGCCAGCGGCACGTGGCTGGCCCTGGCGCGACATCGCAGCCCCGCGCCTGCCGGCGCCGCCGCGCCGGAGTACAGCAATAGCTACAGCCTGGTTTTCCACGTGCTCAATCCCTGAGCCGATCCAACCCTCCGGAGATTTCCATGAAGATGCATTCGCTTGTCATCGCCTGCAGCCTGCTGCTGGCGCCGGGCCTGGCGCTGGCCGCCACCGAAACCGTGGACCAGAAAGTCCAGGAAAAGGTCGGTGGCCACGGCGAGGACCCTACCGCCTTCATTGCCGAACATGACCTCGACGGCGACGGCAAGGTCGACGCCGCGGAGTTCGAGAAGTTTCGCCGCGCCCGTTTCGCCGAGACCGATACCAATGGCGATGGCGCGCTGTCCCGCGACGAGTACGTCGGCGAGTTCGAGCGCCGCCTGAAGCATGCCGAGGGGCAGACCAACGAGCGCCAGATGAAGCAGGCCGACGTGCGCTTCAACGTCCTGGACAAGGACAAGGACGGCAAGATGACCTGGGACGAATACGCCGCTTCCGGCGAGCGCCTGTTCAAGCGTGCCGATCGCAACGGCGATGGCGTGGTGGACGCGCGCGACAACCAGGCCGCCGACCCGGAAGCCGAACAGGCCGCCAAGCCGGCTGCCAAGCCGCAGTCGAAGCCGGCCAAGTAAGACCTCCTCGCGGACGCGGGGAGCGTCCAGCCAGGCGTGCCGTGCATGACGCGGCATCCGTGCCGGTCAATGCCGGCACGTTCTCGATTCGAGCAACGCGTCCTGACCGGGACTACGCAGCCATCCCCGCCGCATGCCCTGCGGCGTCCGTACCCATTTCCCACTGCGGAGTTCCGTCATGAACCACCCCCGATGCCAGCTCGCGCTGGCCATTGCCCTCTGCCTGCCGATCGGCGCTGCGCTCGCGGCCGATGCCGCCGACGCGGCCGCGCCCGGCGCCACGCTCGACCCGGTCGAGGTGCGCGAGACGCGCGCCAAGTCCGACAACCAGAATGTCACCACGCTGTCTTCCAAGGATCTGCGCGCACAGGGCGCGCAGAGCATGGAGGATGTCATCCGCTACGTGCCGGGCGTCGAGATGGTCGACCTCGGCCGTGCCGGCTTCAATGGTTTCAATATCCGTGGCCTGGAGGCTGATCGCGTCGCCATGACGCTGGATGGCCTGAGCTTCCCGCAAAGCCTGGACCCGGGCACCTACCAGCCGTACGAGTTCTTCCGTTCGGGTCGCGGCAGCGTGGACCTGGAATCGGTGAAGGCGGTGGAGATCATCAAGGGCGCCGACGCGATCACCGCCGGCAGCGGCGCGTTGAGCGGCGCGGTGATGTTCACGACCAAGGACCCGGCCGATTTCCTCAAGGCCAGCGGCAACGACAGCTACGGCTCGATCAAGTACGGCTACACCGGCTCGAGCGACGAGAACATGGGCTCGCTTACCTTCGCCAACCGCACCGGCCAGTTCGAGTCGCTGCTGGTCTACACCAGGCGCGACGGTCACGAGACCGAATCCTGGTACGACACCACCATCGCCCAGTACGGCCCCGATCGCCGCACGCCGGACCCGATCGACCGCGAGAGCGACAACGTGCTGGCCAAGGTCAACTTCCTCGCCACCGACAGCCAGTCCCTGGGCGTGGTGTACGAACGCGCGCGCGGTACCAATGACGTGGACAACTGGTCGCGCAGCGATGGCGTGGGTTCCTACTACCGCCGCACCGCCGAGGATCGCAACGACCGCGACCGCTATGGCCTCAAGTACACCTGGCAGGCCGGCACCATGCTGTTCGACAGCCTGGAGGCCACCGCCGATCACCAGAAGAGCTACATCCAGGGCCAGACCAATATCGATGTCGCCAGTGGCACCACCGGCGGCACGCGCTGCTCGGCCACGGCGCTGTGCGCGCGCCGGGAGGATCGCTGGGATACACAGAAGCTCGATCGCGCCGCGCTCGACTTCACCAAGCAGTTCGAAGCCGCCGGCGTGCACCACGACATGGTCTATGGCGCCGCGTGGCAGGAAGGCAAGATCCACTGGAACTCGGTCGACTCGCGTTGGGACAACGCCGGCAACCTGGTGAGCCAGGACACCGATCCCTCGCTGTGGCCCGATACCAAGGAGACCGACTGGACCGTCTACCTGCGCGACAAGGTCCGCCTGCTCGACGACCGCCTGAGCTTCACCGGCGGCGTGCGCTATGACAGCTACAAGTACGTGCCGCAGACGCGCGCCACCTCGGGCGGCGACTCCGGCTACGAGGACGGTGGCGGCAGCGTCGGCACGTCCAAGTTCTCCTCGCCGACCTGGAACCTGGGCAGCGAGTTCAAGTTCACCGACACCCAGTCGATCTGGGCGCAGGCTGGCCGCGGCTTCCGCGCGCCGAGCGTCAACGACATGTACGGCACGTCCTCGACCACGGAAGTCACCCGCGTCTCAGACGGCGCCACCGTGACCGTGCCCGATGGCAAGAGCAACCCGGACCTGGAAGCCGAGCGCAGCCTCAACCTGGAAATGGGCTGGCGCTACCAGAGCGAGCGCCTGCGCCTGGGCGTGTCGGTGTTCCGCGACAAGTACAGCCACTTCATCGACACCGCGACCTACACCGCCGATGAAGACGTGCAGTACAGCACCACGGTGCGCGGCGTCACCACCATCACCCATGGCTACAGCTACACCATGCCGATCAACCGCGGCGAGGTGGTGGTGAAGGGCGTGGAGGCCGAGGGCCTGTGGCTGATGGCGGATGATTGGATGGCCCGCCTGGCGTACTCGTACAACGAGGGCAAGGACAACGACGGCGAGCCGCTGGGTAGCATCAGTCCGGCCAAGACCGTGGCGGGCGTGAGCTACAACGCGCCGTCGCGGCGCTGGAGCGTCACGGCCAATGTCACGCACCAGGATCGCAAGGACCCGGACGACTACGGCACCAGCGTGACCAATTCCAGCTACGGCGAGGAGGTCGTGCCGATGTATGCCTACAAGGCGCGTGAGTACACCCTGCTGGACGTGTTCGGCAGCTACGACATTACCTCGCGCCTGCACCTGACGGCTGGCGTCTACAACGTGTTCGACAAGGAGTACTACCTGTGGAACCGCGTGCGGACCGCGGGCTCGGGTACGGCCGTGTTCGCCGGCAACACCAGTGCGGAGGGCATCGGCCGCTGGTCGCAGCCGGGACGCAACGTGCGCCTCACGCTGAGCTTCGATTTCCTCTGACGCAGCTTCCAGGCGCCCTGGTCGGAAACGAAGACGGCGCCCCGAAGTATAACCCCCCCCGCGAATTTAAAT
>JAEWJB010000037.1 GCA_023386795.1 Pseudomonadota bacterium | reverse complement strand
GTCGAGGCGGGCGCGGCGGCTTCGGCCTTGGCCGCGCCGGCCTTGGCCTGCACTTCCTCGGCGCCGGCGGCCGGCTTGTCGTCCTTCTTCGCCTCGGCCGGGGCCGCGGCGGCGGTGGCGCCTTCCTCGATGATCGCCAGGACCTGGTTGCTGGTCACGGTGCTGCCGGTCTCGAACTTGATTTCCTTCAGCACGCCGTCCACCGGCGAGGGGACTTCGAGCACGACCTTGTCGGTTTCCAGGTCGACCAGATTCTCGTCGCGCTTGACGGCTTCGCCGGCCTTCTTGTGCCAGCTGGCGATGGTGGCGTCGGAAACGGATTCGGGCAGTACCGGGACTTTGACTTCGGTGGCCATTTGAGGAGCGTCCTAGGAGTTCTGTTCTGGGGGGTAAAAGTTATTCAGCGACCTGGTCGTTGAACGGATTGACCAGCGCATCGGCAACCAGCTTCTGCTGCTCGGCGATGTGGTCGGCCATGTGGCCGGCGGCCGGCGAGGGCGAGCGGGCACGACCGGCGTAATGCAGTGCCTGGCCGTCGGCCAGCACGGCCTGCAGGTGGTGCTTGATTTGGTACCACGCGCCCTGGTTCTGCGGTTCTTCCTGGCACCACACCACGTCGGTGGCCTGGCCGTACTTCTTCAGTTCGGCGGCCAGCAGCGCGCGCGGGAACGGGTAGAGCTGCTCCACGCGCAGGATCGCCACGTCGTCCTGGCCACGCTTCTGCGCGTCTTCCAGCAGGTCGTAGTAGACCTTGCCCGAGCAGGCGACCACGCGCTTGACCTTCTTGGCGTCGGCGGCGGCATCCGGGATCAGGTGCTGGAACTCGCCGTTGGCCAGCTCGTCCAGCGTGGAGACCGCCAGCTTGTGGCGCAGCAGCGACTTGGGCGTCATCACGATCAGCGGCTTGCGCGTGCTCATGCGCATCTGGCGGCGGATCATGTGGAAGCACTGGGCCGGGGTGGTCGGCACGCAGACCAGCATGTTCTCCAGCGCGCACAGCTGCAGGAAGCGCTCCAGGCGCGCGGAGCTGTGCTCCGGGCCCTGGCCTTCGTAGCCGTGCGGCAGGAACAGCGACAGGCCCGAGATGCGGCCCCACTTGGCCTCGCCGGCGGCGATGAACTGGTCGATGACGACCTGCGCGCCGTTGGCGAAGTCGCCGAACTGCGCTTCCCACACGCACAGCGCGTTGGGGTCGGTGGTCGAATAGCCGTACTCGAAGCCCATCACCGCCTCCTCGCTGAGCAGCGAGTCGATCACGGTGGCTTCTTCCGGGTTCTCCACCAGCTGGCGCAGCGGCAGGTAGTAGCTGTCGGTCTTCTGGTCGTGGAGGATCGCGTGGCGATGGAAGAAGGTGCCACGGCCGGCATCCTGGCCCACCAGGCGCAGGCGGTGGCCTTCGCTCAGCAGGGTGGCGTAGGCCAGGTTCTCGGCGAAGCCCCAGTCGGCCGGCTGCTCGCCGGCCGTCATCTTCAGGCGGTCTTCGTAGATCTTGGCCACGCGCGGGTGCAGCTCCACGCCGGCCGGGATGGTGTTGATGATCTTGGCCAGCTGGTCCAGCGCACCGCGCTTGACGGTGGTGTCGACCTTGTCGGTCAGCTTGCCCGACAGGTACTTGGACCAGTCGATGGCGAACTCGTCCGGCTTGCGCGTGGCGAGCTCGGTGGTGAACTCGCCCGAGTCCAGCTTCTCGCGGTAGCCGTCCACCAGCGCCTTGCCCTCGTCGGCCTTCAGCACGCCTTCGCTTTCCAGCTGGGCGGCATAGAGCTCGCGGGTGGTCTTGTGCTTGCGGATGGTCTGGTACATCACCGGGTTGGTCGCCGCCGGCTCGTCGGCCTCGTTGTGGCCCCAACGGCGGTAGCAGACCAGGTCGATGACCACGTCCTTCTTGAACTGCTGGCGGAACTCGTAGGCCAGCTTGGACACGAACATCACCGCGTCCGGGTCGTCGCCGTTCACGTGGAAGACCGGCGCGCCGATCATCTTCGCCACGTCGGTGCAGTACAGCGTCGAACGGGCGTCGTCGCGGGTGCTGGTGGTGAAGCCGATCTGGTTGTTGATGACGATGTGCATCGTGCCGCCGACGGCGAAACCGCGCGCCTGCGACATCTGGAACAGCTCCATCACCACGCCCTGGCCGGCGAAGGCCGCGTCGCCGTGGATCAGGATCGGCATCACTTCCTTTCGCGCCGCGTCGCCGAAGCGCTCCTGGCGCGAACGCACGGAACCGGCGACCACCGGGTCGACGATTTCCAGGTGCGAGGGGTTGAACGCCAGCGCCAGGTGGACCTGCTTGCCGTCGCCCACGGCGATGTCGGCCGAGAAGCCCATGTGGTACTTCACGTCGCCGGTGTGGGCGCGGTCGTCATGGGCGTGCTCGAACTTGCCTTCGAACTCGTCGAACAGCTTGCGCGGGTTCTTGCCCAGGGTGTTGACCAGGACATTGAGGCGGCCGCGGTGGGCCATGCCGATCACGATGTCCTTGACGCCTTCCTGGCCGGCCTGGCGGACCATGCCGTCCATCATCGGGATCAGCGCATCGCCGCCTTCCAGCGAGAAGCGCTTCTGGCCGACGTACTTGGTGTGCAGGTAGCGCTCCAGGCCTTCGGCGGCGGTCAGGCGTTCGAGCGTGCGGCGGCGGCTTTCGGCGCTGCCGGCGATCTTGCCGCCCGCATTCTCCAGGCGCTGGTAGATCCACTGGCGCTGGTCGAATTCCGGGATATGCATGAACTCGGCGCCGATCGAGCTGGTGTACGTCGCCTTCAGGCGTGCCAGCAGGTCGCGCAACTTCATGCGCGGCTGGCCGCCGATGCCGCCGGTGCTGAACTCGCTGTCCAGGTCGGCCTGCGAGAGGCTGTGGAACGGCAGGTCCAGGTCCGGCGGGTTGACCGGCGGGGTCAGGCCCAGCGGGTCGACGCGGGCGCCGAGGTGGCCGCGCGAACGGTAGGCGGTGATCAGGCGGCCGACGTTGCGCTCGCGCTCGTCGCTGGCGCCGCCGGACAGGCCCGCATTGGCGGCGTTGCGCGCCGCTTCGCCGATGTGGGCGATGACGGCCGAATGCGGCACGTCGCCGGCCTCACGGCCCTTGAAGCCGTCGAAGTAGGCTTTCCACTTGGGATCGACGCTGTCGGGGGAGACGAGGTACTGCTCGTACAGATCCTCGATGTAGGCGGCATTGCCGCCGGCGAGTTGCGAAGACTGCGCAAACTGCTTCAGGAGATTGTCCACGATGGTAAGTCGGGTCGCTTGGGAATATGGGGGCTTGCACGTGGCAGGGCCACTTGATCGGCCGCAAGGCCGGTCTGGCGGTGTCAGAGCCCGAAAATTATACCCCCACGCGCCCGCAAGAGGGCGTATGTAATCAGGTGCTTGCGCGCGGGACGGTCAGGCCCGCGACAGAGAACGCATGCCGGAGCGGCTACAGGCCGAGTGCGCGATGTTCGCTCCAGGGCCTGCCGCGCTCCCATATCTGCTCGAAATGCGTGCGTAGCTGGCGCGCGCGGGCGGCGCCTTCGAGCCAGGTTTCGCCGTCGTCGTGGCGGTTGCCCGTAGAACGAAAGTAGTAGGCCTGCGCGTCGCCGACCAGGTAGGCCGAGGGGTAGCTGGCGTCCACTGGATCGCGCACCGCGCGGAACTGGAACACGGTGGGGAGGCGTTGGGCCAGGCGCAGCAGCGGGGCATCGAGCAGCTGCGGGCTGGCGGTGTCCTGCAGCAGGATGCGGGCCTGCTTGTCGTGGCGCAGGGTGGCGAAGCGGCGCAGCGCGGCCTGTACGGGGGCGGCATCGAGCAGGCCGGGGTCGAGCGCGCGGCTGTAGATGCGCAGCTCGCGCCGGACCTGGCCGATGAGCGCGGCGGTGGCGTGGATGGCGGCCGGGGCGTCCTCCACCGCCATCGGGCCGTCCAGCCGGCGCTGCAGCAGCCCGGGCTCGCCGGGCACGGGAAGGAAGCCGGCCCAGGCGAAGAACGCGCTGGCCCCGGCCGGGGCATGCAGCCGCACGG
>JAEWJB010000092.1 GCA_023386795.1 Pseudomonadota bacterium | reverse complement strand
CGCCTACGAGCCTCCATGGATGGATTCACGGCGTGTCCCGGAAAGGGGCTGCCCCCGGCCAACGGGCGACGCCCCCGTGCGAGCCGCACCCGAGCCCAAGGGAATCCAAAAGAAAAGAGGCCGGCATGAAAGCCGGCCTCTCCCCTATCGCATCAACGCACCAGGAAGGTTACTGCCGCGTCCCGGTCCCGCTGGCCGCAGCCGTCTGCGTCACCAGCTGGCCGTCGATGACCGGCAGCCGATCACTGGCGGGCTTGGAATCCATGCGCACCGTCTTCTCCTCGCCGTCGTAGCGATAGGTGACGTTGTACGCGATCACCTGGTCCGCATTGCCCATGGCGATGCGCTCACCCGGCTTGGAATCCATGCGCATCGTGCCGGTGGTGCCATCGGCGTTGCGGTACGTGACGTTGTAACCGGTCACCCGCGAGGACTCGGAGGTCGCATTTTCCGTGTGGCACTGGCGCTCGGTACGGTTGACCACCTGGCCACCCACGTGGCGCTTGTCCACCTGGTTGCCGATCACGCCACCGGCCACCGCGCCGGCCGCCGTGGCCACCTTGCGTCCGTTGCCGCCGCCGACCTGGTTGCCCAGCACGCCGCCGATCACCGCGCCCACCACCGTGCCGCCGACGTTGCCGTCGCGTTCGGGCAAGCGCTCCTGCACCACCACGTCCTTGCACACCTCGTGCGGCGTGGAGGTGCTCGTCGTCTCGCGCACCGCCTCGCTGCCGATCACCGTGGCGTAGACCTTTTCCTTCTGCGTGATCGGGTCCACCTTGACCACGTCCGCGTATTCCAGGCCCTTGCCCGGCGCCACCGCGTTGGGATCCTCGACCAGCGAGTTGTCCAGCGCCGGACGGCTTTCACCGATGGGCGCGATGTCGTCGCTCTTGCCGCGATTGTTCATGAAGGCGGCCGTCGCCACACCGCCCACCAGCAGTGCGCCTGCCGCGACCAGTATAGTTGTCGTGTTGCTTTTCATTGACCTTGCTCCTTTAGGACGGTCCGCATGTGGGGACGGAAGGGATTCCATCACGACCAAGCTGAACAAATGCACGCCTTTCCACGGAATGTGCGTGTGAAAACCCTCGCCGGGTGATTTCATTCACGCTTAACCGTTTCCAAGGAACGCGCCATGCCCAACCCGCTCGCCATCCCGCTGTTGAACTGGGCCGGCCGCCTGCGTTACCCGACGCTGGCCAAGGTCGTGGCCGCGCTGTTCGTGGTCGACCTGTTGCTTCCCGACCCGGTGCCGTTCGTCGACGAGATCGTGCTGGGCATGGCCACCTTGCTGCTGACCAACTGGAAATACCGCAAGGGCGCCCCGCCGCCGCTGCCCGGCCGTTGAACGATGCGGCTGATCGACAGCCACTGCCACCTCGACGCAGGGGAATTCGACGTCGACCGCGACGCTGTCATCGACCGCGCGCAGGCCGCGGGCGTTCGCGCGCAGATCGTCCCGGCCACCGTCGCCGCCGGCTGGCCGAAATTGCGCGAGGTCTGCGCGGCCCGTCCCGGCCTGCATCCGGCCTATGGCCTGCACCCGGTCTTCCTCGACGCCCACGGGCCGGCCGACCTCGACCTGCTCGAGGAATGGATCGCGCGCGAACGCCCCTGCGCCATCGGCGAATGCGGGCTGGACTATTTCATCGAGACGCTGGACCGCGATGCCCAGGCCCATTACTTCGACGGCCAACTGGCGTTGGCGGCCAAGCATGACCTGCCGGTGATCGTGCACGCCCGGCGCGCGGTGGACGCGGTGATCCAGGCCATCCGCCGCGCAGGTGACGTGCGCGGCGTGGTGCACAGCTTCGCCGGCAGCCCCGAGCAGGCGCGACAACTGTGGGAGCGCGGCTTCCTGCTCGGCCTCGGTGGCCCGGTGACCTACGAGCGCGCGCAGCGCCTGCGCCACCTCGCGGCCACGATGCCGCTGGAATACCTGCTGTTGGAAACCGATGCCCCCGACCAGCCGGACGCGCAGATCCGCGGCCAACGCAACGAGCCGGCGCGGCTGGGGCATATCGCCGAGGTCATCGCCACGCTGCGCGGCGAGCCGGCCGAAGAGATCGCCTTGCGCACCGCCGACAACGCACGTCGGCTGTTCGCCCTGGCCCACTAAGCCCTCAGTCCACCGCTGCCCCGGCTACCGCGGTGGCCGCGGGCATCTTCGCCCGCTTGGGCTTGAGCAGCATGTCCACCGCCTTGCCGGCCGCCGCGAAGGCGAACGCGCCGGTGATGTGGGTCGCCGCGCCCAGGCCCGCGCCGCAATCGAGCTTGAGCGCCTCGTCGGCCCCCATCTGCGGGCGCACGCCGCACACGCTGCCATCGGCCTGCGGATACTTGACGTTCTCCAGCGAGTAGATCGCCGGCACGCCGAAGAAGCGGTCCTTGTTGCGCGGGAAGTGGTAGTCCGCACGCAGCCGCTTGCGGATCAGCGCGAGCATCGCGTCGTGCTCGGTGCGCGAAAGGTCGCGCACGCGCACCAGCGTCGGATCGGTGCGCCCGCCGGCCGCGCCCACCGTGATCAACGGCAGCTTGCGGCGGCGGCACCACACGATCATCTCGATCTTGGGCCGCATGCTGTCGCAGGCATCCACCACCAGGTCGAAATCCTGGTCCAGCAGTGCCTCCATGTTGGCGCCGGTGAGAAAGGCTTCCACCGGTACCACGTCGATGTGGGGATTGATCGCGCGGCAACGCTCGGCCATCGCACGGGCCTTGTTCTGCCCATACTGCCCGGCCAGCGCCGGCAGCTGTCGGTTGGTGTTGGACACGCAGATGTCGTCGGCGTCGATCAGCGTGAGGTGACCCACCGCGGTGCGCGCCAGCGCTTCGGCCACCCACGAGCCGACCCCGCCCAGCCCGACCACCGCCACGCGGCAGCCGGACAGGCGCGCCACGCTGCCCACCCCGTACAACCGGTCGATGCCGGCGAATCGTTCAAGCCACTGGGAATCCATCCGTCCATTTTACCTGTAGGCGTCCAATGGCCGGGCGGCGTAGCATCGGACGGACATTCCCGCCCGGTGCCGCCATGTCCAGCCAGCCCCGCCGTCCCTCCGCCGCCTACCGCTATCTGTTCATGGCCCTGCTCGGCCTGCTGGTGGGCATCATCGCCACCGTGATGATCGGCCGTGCCCTGCAGGCCCGCCGCGATCCTTTTCCGCACAGCCTCATGCACGTGATGGCCAAGCAGACCGAACTGCTGCAGGCCAGCCAGCAGGCCAACCGCTGCACGGTGTCCGACGCGCTGCCCCGGCTGCAGTCGCTGCGCGCGCTTTCCAACGACCTGGAAATCGCCTTCCCCAGCCTGCGCGATGACCGCCGCTTTGCCGACCACGCACGCCAGCTGCGCGCCGTGCTCGACCCGGCCGTGGCCGCGCCCCCCGCGGACTGCGCCGCGCTGGCTACGCTCAACACGCGCATCGGCGAAAGCTGCAAGGCCTGCCATCAGGACTTCCGCTGAGTCGCACGGTGCGCGCCCGGTTGGCGCCGCGTTCACCTGACTGCGGAGAGGATGGCGGCACCTGCGGCGCCGTGCCGCACGACGACCACAGTGGAGGACGCATGAATATTCGTCAGATCGGTTTTGGCTTGGGCTTGGGCGCCACCGCGCTGCTGGCCGGTTGCGCGACCAGCCAGCCGGGTTACAGCAACTACGGCTCGGGCAGCTATGGCAGCCCGTCGTATTCCACCTCACGCTGCGCCGACTGCGGCATCGTCACCCGCATCGATACCGTGCAGTCCAACCGCACCGCACCCTCGGCGACGGGCGCGGTACTGGGCGGAATCGTCGGCGCGGTCGCCGGGCGCACCATTTCCCACGAGACCGGCGGCAGCAAGGGCAACGAGAACGTCGCCACGGTGCTGGGCGCTGGCGCCGGCGCGGTGGCGGGCAACGCCATCCAGAAGAACGTCACCGGCGACAGCTACGACATCCAGGTCAAGATGGACGACGGCCGGGTCATCGTGGTGAACCAGCGCGACCTGGGCGGCATCCGCGAGAACACCTACGTGCGCGTGGTCAACGGCAAGGTCGTGCTGCGCTGAGCCAGCCGCCCGCCCCGGAATGCAAAAAGGCCCGCAAGCGGGCCTTTTTGCTGGGCTCGGGACCGCGCCGTCAGACCGGCTGGACCGCATCCGCCTGCAGGCCCTTCTGGCCCTGCACCACGGTGAAGCTGACCTTCTGCCCTTCCTTCAGGCTCTTGAAACCCTGGATCTGGATCGCGCGGAAGTGGACGAACACGTCCTCCCCGTTCTCGCGACTGATGAAGCCGAAGCCCTTGGCATCATTGAACCACTTGACGGTACCGGTCTCACGCTCTGACATCTCGACTTACTCCCTGACGACGCATTTCGGATTGGTTTGACGGCATTGGGTGGCTGGTTGCAAGGAGAGAAGCGAGGTACAGGGCCTTACTGTTGGCGGTTCGCCCCATCAGGCCACGGTTCACGGTGACCTTGCCAAGCGCAGCGGCTGCAACTTAACCCGACCCAAACATCGTGTCAATCACCCCAAACCAATAATGTCAACCCCCATTCGCCCCTAATTTCCGGATTCCCCTACACGCCATGGATGCTTCATTCATCTACTACCTGATCGGCGCGGTCCTGGTGCTGGTCGGCTTCGCCGGGGTGCTGCTGCCGGCGCTGCCCGGGCTGCCGCTGGTGTTCCTGGGGTTGCTGGTCGCCGCATGGGGGGACGGCTTCGAGCGGGTCGGCTGGCTGGCCCTCGTATTGATAGGCCTGCTGACCGCCCTCTCCTTCCTGATCGACTTCCTGGCCACGGTCTACGGCGCGCAACGGGTGGGTGCCAGCGGGTGGGCGCTATGGGGTTCGGCGATCGGCACGATCGTGGGCTTGTTCTTCCTGCCCATCGGCCTGTTCGTCGGGCCGTTCGCCGGCGCCTGGGTCGGCGAGTACTGGCACAGTCGCCGGCTCGGGCACGCCACGCGCGTGGGGCTGGGCACCTGGCTGGGCATCCTGCTCGGCACCGCCTCCAAGTTCGCCCTGGGCTTCTGCATGCTCGGCATCTTCGCGCTGGCCTGGTTCGTGTGAGCGACCCGTCAGCCCGCCGCGCCCGGGATCGGGTATTTTCTGCGCAGCCGGCCCCCATCCCCCGCAAGGAGCACGTTGTCCCCATGAGCCGCCCCCACTCCTGCCTGCTGCTTGCCCTGGCCGCCACCCCGCTGGCCGCGCAAGCGCAGGAAATCAGCGCCACCCCGGCCTCGCCAGCGGCTTGCACCTCGATCTCCAGCGACGCGATGCGCCTGGCCTGCTACGACCGCGCGCTGGGCTACACCGCCGCCGACACCGCCGAGGCCGACGCCGCCGCCGAAGCCGCACGCGAAGCGCAACGACAAACCCTGGCCGGCGCGCAGACCCCCGAGGAGCGCAAGCAGGCCAAGGAAATCTTCAAGTCCGACGACCCGAACGTGGCCAACGCCGGTCGCGGCTCGCTGCTCGACAGCCGCTGGGAACTGGCCAAGGATTCCAAGCTCGGCACCTTCCAGCTGCGCGCCTACAAGCCGGTGTACCTGCTGCCCGCGTTCTGGACCAGCAAGGTCAACGAGACTCCCAGTTCGCCGAATCCGAACAACACGGTGACCGACCCGCAGCCGCTGGACAGCACCGAGCTGAAGTTCCAGCTCAGCTTCAAGACCAAGGTGGTCGAGGACCTCTTCCACGACAACGGCGATATCTGGGTGGGATATACCCAGAGTTCGCGCTGGCAGTCCTACAACGCCGAGGAATCGCGCCCGTTCCGCGAGACCAACTACGAGCCGGAAGCCATGCTGGTGTTCCGCAACAACTACGGGCTGTTCGGCTGGCGCGGGCGCCTGACCGGCATCGCGCTGACCCACCAGTCCAATGGCCGCAGCGACCCGCTCTCGCGCAGCTGGAACCGGGTGATCCTCAACTTCGGGCTGGATCGCGAGAACTGGGCGCTGATGCTGCGCCCGTGGTTCCGGATCAAGGAAGACCGCAGTGACGACAACAACCCGGACATCGAGGATTACATGGGCCGCGGCGACGCGACGCTGGTGTACAACCGCAACGGCCACGAGGTGTCGCTGATGGCGCGGCACTCGCTGCGCGGTGGCGACCGCTCGCACGGGGCGCTGCAGCTGGATTACGGCTTCCCGATCACCAACCTGCTGCGCGGCCATGTGCAGGTGTTCGACGGCTACGGCGAGAGCCTGATCGACTACAACCACAAGGCGACCTACATCGGCGTGGGCGTCTCGCTGCTGGAGTGGTATTGAGGATTGTGGGTTGAGGGGTCGCGGCTGAAGCCGCTCCTACAGGAAGGAAGGTTCCGCGCCGCACCCCGGTCCTGTAGGAGCG
>JAEWJB010000086.1 GCA_023386795.1 Pseudomonadota bacterium | reverse complement strand
ACCGTAGGCGACATGGATGTCGCCTACGAGCCTCCATGGATGGATTCACGGCGTGTCCCGAAAGGGCCCCGCCCCCGCAGCCGTGCAAGATCAACGCGAGCCGATCCACATCGAAGGCCAACCCGGTAACGCACACACCGCAAAAAAGAGAAAGGGCGGCCACCGGCCGCCCCACAAAAAAAAACCTCTTACTGCACCGCCATAGGTGGCGGCAGCAGGAACAGCAGGTAGTGATCCACCAGCAGGAACGCAAACAGCGCCATCAGGTAGATGATCGAGTAACGGAACATCTTCATGGAGAACAGTTCGTCCGGCGGCGACTGGATTCGCCACGCGTACCACATGAACATCCCGTTCAAGACGACCAGGCCCCCGAGATAGAGCACCCCGCTCATGCCGAACACCACCGGCAGCAGCGTGGACACTGCCAGCAACACCGAGTACAGGAAGATTTGGCGCCGCGTGTATTCCACCCCGTGCGTCACCGGCAGCATCGGGATCGATGCCTTCGCGTAATCGGCCCGGCGGAAGATCGCCAACGCCCAGAAGTGCGGCGGCGTCCACAGGAAGATGATCAGCACCAGCAGCAGCGAATAGCCCCAGTCCCAGGGGCCTTCCATGCCCGTCACCGCGGCCCAGCCCAGCAGCGGCGGTGCCGCGCCGGCCAGCCCGCCGATCACGATGTTCTGCGGCGTCGCCCGCTTCAGGTACACCGTGTAGATCACCGCATAGCCGATGAGCGAGGCGAACGTCAGCACCGCCGTGATCACGTTGACCCAGAGCACCAGGATCGCCATCGAGATCAGCGTCAGGATGCCGGCGAACACCAGCACCTGTGCCGGCTTCACCTTGCCCACCACCAGCGGCCGCCACGACGTGCGCGCCATCTGCGCGTCGATCTGCGCATCCAGCAGCTGGTTGATCGCCGCCGCGGCCGAGGCCGCCAGCCAGATGCCGATGAAGCCCAGCACACCCGCGCGTACCTGCTCGGCCGTCGGCATGCCCGGAATCGCCAGGCACATGCCCACCAGGGCGGTGAACACGATCAGCGCCACCACCTTCGGCTTGGTCAGGTCCCAATAATCGCGAACGTTCACCATCGCCCTCACTCCGGCGCGCGCAGGCGCGCGAGCAGGCTGACCAGCACGAACAGCAAGGCCACCGCCCCGCCGTTGTGCAGCACCGCCACTGCCAGCGGTAGCGCCAGCTTGACGTTGAGGATACCCAGTGTCACCTGCAGCACCACCAGCAGGCCCAGTGCCGTGGCCCAGCCACGCATGCTCGGCGTGCGCGCCAGCCGCCACGACAGCCACAGCAGGTACAGGCCGGCCACCACCGCCATCAGGCGGTGCGCCATCTGGATCGCGATGCGCGAGGCGCCATCGAGCACGCCACCTTCGTAGTCCACGCCGATGCCGCGCCACAGGGTGAACCCCTCGGCGAAATCATGCGGCGGCCACCATTGGCTCACGCAGCGCGGGAAGTTGTCCGCCGACCAGTCGCCGCCGCCACAGGCCAGCGCCGCGTAGTTGGCGCTGACCCAGCCCCCCAGGGAAATCTGCACCACCAGCAGCAGCACGCCCACGCGCACCATCCACTTCAGGCGCTGCGCATCGGCCAGGGTGATCGGCAGGTGTGTGGCACGCCAGGCCATCCACACCAGCAGCGCGAACATCAGCATGCCGCCGAGCAGGTGGCCCATCACCACGATGGGCTTGAGCAGCAACGTCACCGTCCACATGCCCAGCAGCGCCTGGAAGATCACCGTGCACAGCGTCAGTACGGCCACCCGCGCCAGGTCCTCGTTGGACCACCGCATCGCCGCGAACAGCAGGATGGCCACGCCCGCCAACGCCACCCCGGCGCCGGCCTCGTGCTGCCCCGACATGTAGAGCGGGATCGACAACGCCACCAGCACCGCAGCGGTCACGATCTGCGCGATGCCCGCGCGCCGGCGGCGCGCCGCCAACAGGGCCAGCACCAGGATTTCGATGCCCAGCGCGCCCGCGAGGAAACGGTGCACCTGCTCGCGCCACGCCTTGTGCGTTTCCAGCGGACGGATCTTGCTGGCGACATGCGCGTTGGCTTCGTCGGCCGTCTGCGGCCACGTCACGCGGCCATAGCAGGTCGGCCAATCCGGGCAGCTCAGCCCGGCGTCGGACAGGCGCACGAACGAGCCGAACATGATCGTGCTGGCGGTCATCAGGGCTGCCAGCCAGGCCATGCGGTGGAAATGCCGGAACAGCGCCGGGCGCGCAAACAGGTTCATCCAGTCAGCTCACATCAGTTTCAGCAGCTTGGCCAGGTCCTGGCGCAGGCCGCCGGCATCGAAGCCCGGGGCATAACGCAGGATCACGAAGCCATTGGGGTCGATCACGTACACCGGCGTGCCCTGCGCGTCGTCCACGCGCGGCAGCATCGCGCGCAGCGCCGGGTCGGCCTGCAGCACGCGCAGCTCCGGCATCGCCGGCAAGCCGGCCGGCGGCGTGCCCAGCCACAACACCTCCACCTGGTCGGCATTGTGGCCGAGCATCTGCCAGGCATGGTCGATATCGGCGGCCAGCGTCACGCACGCCGCGCCGCAGTCCGGCGCCGGGGCCAGCGCCACGCGCCAGATGCGTGCCTGCGGCTGCCACGCGTAGGGCGTGCCGTCGGCCAGCCGCGGCGCGCGCGCGCGCAGGTCCACCGGCGGCGAAAGCATTTCGCCGTGGTTGCGGTGGCCGGCCGGCTGCCAGCCGCTGAAGCGCAGGATCCCGGCCACCAACAGGGTGCCGAAGAACAAGGCGAACAGGCCGATCAGCTTGCCGCGGCCACGTCGGCCGGAAGCGGCCGTCGCCAGGGAAGGAGAGGTCATGCGAGGGATTTTCTCATGGTGTGGCGATTCGCGCCTGCCGGCGACTCCGGCGGCGGCGCCACGCCAGCACGAGCGGCGTGGCCAGTACCGCGGCGGCCAGCCCGAACCACTGCACGGCGTAAGCGAGGTGCCGCGCGGGTGGCAAGGTGTTGGGCAGCACGTCGAGGTCGCGGGCATAGCCCAGCGGCAGCGCGGGATCGAGACGGAGCACCTGCGACGATATGTCGCGCCTGCCCGTGGCGCGCGTGACCGCGGCCGGCTCGATGCGCGTCGCCAGCCAGGTCGAAGGCTGCGCCGTGGCACCCATCGCCGGGCCCAGGCGCAGCCCGGCCGAAGGCGGCGGCGCCAGCAGGCCACGCACGGCGTGCAAGCCGGTAATGGGCACCAGCGCGGGCAGTTGGCGGTCCGGCGGCAGCGGCCACCAGCCCAGCTCCACCAGCAGCCAGCGGCCGGCGGCGCTGCGCGCGGGCTGGTAGACACGCACGCCGGCGCGGCCATCGCGCAGCTGGTTGTCGAGCAGGATCTGCTGCGGCTGCAGGTCGACGTCCCCGCTCACCCATTGCAACTTGTCCGGACGGGCAAGCGCTTCGTCGAGCGTGCGCGGATGCGCGCGCACCTGGCTGGCCTGCACCAGCAGCGCTTCCTTTTCGTGCATGCGCTGCAGCTGCCAACGGCCAAGCATCACGAAAGCGGCGGCCACCCCCAGGGCGAGCAGCCAGCCCGCCAGCGGCGTGTGGTGGCGCGTCATGACAGCGGCCGGCAAAAGGAGTGCAATGCGGCTTCCCTACCGGCCTGCGGGACCCCCGTGAACGACTCGCTCAAGACCCTGCTGATTGTCGCGTTCCTGCTGGTCATCGTCTGGCAACTCGGCGCGGGGCTGTACTACCTGTTGACCGACCGCGAGGACAGCAAGCGCACGGTCAATGCACTCACCCGTCGCATCGCGTTGTCGGTGGCGTTGATCGTGCTGGTCATCGTCGGCATCTGGACCGGCTGGATCAAGCCGCACGGCCTGTAGGCCGCGCGCTTACAGCACGTAGACGAACAGGAACAGCGCCAGCCACACCACGTCGACGAAGTGCCAGTACCAGGCGGCCGCTTCGAAGGCGAAATGGTGGTCGCGGGTGAAATGCCCGCGCGCGGCGCGCAGCCACATCACGATCAGCATGATCGTGCCCAGCGCCACGTGCATGCCGTGGAAGCCGGTGAGCATGAAGAACGTGGAGCCGTAGATGCCCGAGCCCAGCGTCAGGTTGAGCTCATGGTAGGCGTGCAGGTATTCCTCGGCCTGGAAGTAGAGGAAGGTGCAGCCCAGCAGCACGGTCACGCCCTGCCACAGCAGCAACTGGCTGCGGTGGCCGGCCTTGAGCGCGTGGTGGGCGATGGTGAGCGTCACGCCGGAGCTGAGCAGGATCAGCGTGTTGATCAGCGGCAGGCCCCACGCCGGGATGGTCTGGAAATGCCCGCCGACCCCACCGGGGCCATTGGTCGGCCAGGCGGCGGAATAGCCGTTCCACAGCAGCTCGTTGGTCATCACCCCGTCGCCGTGGCCGCCCAGCCAGTGCAGGCCGAGGACGCGGGTGTAGAACAGCGCGCCGAAGAAGGCGCCGAAGAACATCACCTCCGAGAAGATGAACCACACCATCCCCATGCGGAAGGAGACGCCCACCTGGTGGTTGTAGCGCCCGCCGTTGGATTCGCGGATGACATCGCCGAACCACATGAACAACGTCGCCACCAGCATCGCCACGCCGGCGAAGAAGGTCCAGCGGCCCCACCCGGCGTCGTTGAGCCAGGAGGCGACGCCCACCATCGTGACCAGCATCGCGATCGAGCCGATGAACGGCCAGCGGCTTTGCGTGGGCACGAAATAGGCGTTGGCATCGGCGGGACTGTGTTCGGCCATGGCGTCGTTTCCGGGATCGGGTTTCGATGGACTCAGGGCGCGGCCTTGGGTGCGCCAGCCGGCGCGCCCGTCGACAGCTCGGAAGTCAGTGCGTCATTGCGGTAGAAGGTGTACGACAGCGTGATCGTGTGGACATCCGCCGGCAGGTTGGGGTCGACGATGAAGCGCAGCGGCATGTCGCGCTGCTCGCCGGCCTGCAGGGTCTGGGCGGTAAAGCAGAAGCATTCGGTCTTGCTGAAATAGCCCGAGGCGCGCGCGGGCGCCACCGAGGGTACCGCGCTGCCGACCACGGCGTGGTCGCTTTCGTTGCGGGCGAAGTACAGCGCCTCGTTGAGCTGGCCGGGCACCACTTCCATCGATTCCTGCTCTGGATGGAAGGCCCAGGGCAGGCGCGAATTGACGCTGCCGTCGAATTCCACGCGCACGCGGCGCTCGCCGGCCGGCGTGGCCACGGCCATGCGGCCCGAGCCCGGCCCACGCTCGACGCGGATGCCGAACACCTTTTCGCAGGCGATGCGGTACAGCGGCACCAGCGAAAAGGTGAGCACGAACGCCGCCAGCACCACGCCGACCAGCTTGAGCAGGCCGGCGTTGGCTTGGGTCGGCGGCAGCGGCGCGTTCACCGCCCCAGCACTCCGGTCAGGATGAAGCCGACATAGACCAGCCCGGCGACCACCGCCACCACGGTGGCGGTATGCCGCGCGCGGCGGCGGCGCTGGGCCAGCTCGGCCGCGGCCGGATCAGTGGCTGATGTCGTCATGGGCCAGGTCTCCCGGCTTGATCACCGGCGGCAGGGTGAAGGTATGCGCAGGCGCCGGCGAGGGCACCGTCCATTCCAGGCCGCGCGCGCCTTCCCAGGCGCGGTCGGCGGCCTTGGCGCCGCTGCGCAGCGAGGACAGCAGGATGCCGGCCATCAGGAACGGCGTGACGAACATGCCGAACGCACCGATCGAGCTGACCAGGTTCCAGTCGGCGAACACCACGTTGTAGTCCGGGATGCGGCGCGGCATGCCGGCCAGGCCCAGGAAGTGCTGCGGGAAGAACAGCACGTTGACGAAGACCATCGTCCACCAGAAGTGGAACTGCGCCCAGCGCTCGTTGTACATGCGCCCGGTCCACTTCGGCCACCAGTAGTAGACCGCGGCGATCAGCGCGAACACCGCGCCGGTCACCAGCACGTAGTGGAAGTGCGCCACGACGAAGTAGGTGTCGTGGTACTGGAAGTCGGCCGGCACGATGGCCAGCATCAGGCCCGAGAACCCGCCGATGGTGAACAGGATGACGAAGGCGACCGCCCACAGCATCGGCGCCTCGAAGGTCAGCGAGCCCTTCCACATCGTGCTGACCCAGTTGAACACCTTCACGCCGGTCGGGATCGAGATCAGCATGGTGGCGAACATGAAGTAGATCTCGCCACCCAGCGGCATGCCCACGGTGAACATGTGGTGGGCCCAGACGATGAAGCTCAGGAAGGCGATCGCCGCGATGGCGTACACCATGGCCTGGTAGCCGAACAGCGGCTTGCGGCTGAAGGTCGGGATGATCTCGCTGACCACGCCGAAGGCGGGCAGGATCATGATGTAGACCTCCGGGTGCCCGAAGAACCAGAAGATGTGCTGGTACATCACCGGGTCGCCGCCGCCGGCGGCATTGAAGAACGAGGTGCCGAAGAACTTGTCGGTCAGCAGCATGGTGACCGCGCCGGCCAGCACCGGCATCACCGCGATCAGCAGGAAGGCGGTGATCAGCCAGGCCCAGCAGAAGATCGGCATCTTCAGCAGGTCGATGCCCGGCGCGCGCATGTTGAGCACCGTGGCGATGATGTTGATCGCGCCCATGATCGAGCTGATGCCGGCCACGTGGATGGCGAACACCGAGAAGGCCACGTTGTAGCCGCCCTGCAGCATCAGCGGCGGGTACATCGTCCAGCCGCCGGCCGGCGCGCCGCCCGGCAGGAACAGGGTGACCAGCAGCATCGTGAAGGCCACCGGCAGCAGCCAGAACGACCAGTTGTTCATGCGCGGCAGCGCCATGTCCGGCGCGCCGATCTGCAGCGGGATCATCCAGTTGGCCAGGCCGACGAAGGCCGGCATCACGCCGCCGAAGATCATCACCAGCGCGTGCACGGTGGTCATCTGGTTGAAGAATTCGGGGCTGACGAACTGTCGCCCCGGCTGCGCCAGCTCGGCGCGGATGATCACGCTCATCGCCGCGCCGACGATGAACATCAGGAACGAGAACCCCAGGTAGAGGGTGCCGATATCCTTGTGGTTGGTCGAGAAAAACCAGCGTTCGACGAAACTCTGCTGGTGGTGCCCGTGGGAATCGACTGCGGAATGCGCCATGACGATGGACTACCTCTGCGAATCGTTGCGGGGTATGCGGCTCAGCCGGCGGCGGGCTGCGGCGGGGTGGCGGGCGGAGCGT
>JAEWJB010000054.1 GCA_023386795.1 Pseudomonadota bacterium | reverse complement strand
TCGGGACACGCCGTGAATCCATCCATGGAGGCTCGTAGGCGACATCCTTGTCGCCTACGGTCCCGAAAGCGCCCGCCGCCCCCGAAGACCGCTCAGGTTTCCCGCGAACGGATACGCGCCGCTACATACTGTGTGGCGCGCTGGTTGTGTCCTTCTCCTGCTCCTCGTAGGAGCGGCTTCAGCCGCGTCCCGTCGACCTACAGAATTCCCGGAATCAATGCGCGCGTTCGCTGTTTGTACGCGGCATACCGTTCGCCGAACTGTTCGCCCAGCCAGCGCTCTTCCAGGCGCAGCTTGCGCCAGAACGAGACGAACACGATCGCCAGCGCGATCAGCCCACGCCAGTCGCCCACCTTGATTGCATTGCCCAGGAAGGCGAGCAGCAGGCCGGTATAGATCGGATGCCGGATCCAGCGGTAGGGGCCGCGCTCGATGAGCTCATGGTCCTGCTTGAGTTGCACCACGCTGCTCCAGTTGCTGCCCAGCAGGTGGCGCGACCAGATCGCCAGGGCAACGCCGGCCCAGGCGAGTGCCACGCCGGTGGCCCTGACCGGAATGCTCTTGGGAACGAAGCGTTCGCTCAGCCAGCTGCCTTCGTACCATTCGCCCGGGCCCAGCAGGAGCGCGGCGACCAGCAGGGGCAACCAGTACACCGCCAGCTGTCGCCATGGGGTTTCGCTGCGACTGGCGCGTTTCACCCGGCGCGCGGACCAGATCCAGTAACCGAGGAATACCAACCAAGCGAGGGAGAGTGCGGCGTCGAGAAAGGCTTTCATGGGCGGAACGCAGGGGCGACGGGCCGATCCTACCGGTTACGGCCGCACTGCGTTCAATCGGCGTCGCGCTCGGCCAGCCAGCGCTCCAGTTCCGCGGCCGGCAGTGGCTTGGAAAACAGGAAGCCCTGCAGCACTTCGCAGCCCAGGCCGGCGAGCAGGCGACGCTGCCGTTCGGTTTCCACGCCCTCGGCCACCACATGCTTGCGCAGGCTCTCGCCGATGCGCAGCACTGAGTTGGTCAGGGCGCGGGCGGACATGCTGTGCTCGAGGTCGCGCACGAAGCTCATGTCCAGCTTCAGTTCGTTGATCGGCAGGCGATGCAGGTGGCTCAGGCTCGAATAGCCGGTGCCGAAGTCGTCCAGCGACAGCGCCAATCCAGCCGCCTGCATGGCGGCAATGTTGTCGAGTACGCGGGGCTGCGGCGAGAGCATCACGCTCTCGGTCATTTCCAGGGTGACGTCGGACGGGGACAGGCCGTGGTGCTGCAACAGACGCAGCAGCTCGTCCAGCAGCTGCGGGTCCTCGAAGTTGCTGGCGGAAAGATTCACGGCTATGCGCGGCACGGCCACGCCACGCGCACGCCAGTCGGCGAGCTGGCGCAGCGCGTTGCGTAGCACCCAGCGGCAGAGGTCGCCGATCAAGCCGCTTTCCTCGGCCAACGGCACGAAGCGCGCCGGCGAGATCGGGCCCAGTTGTGGATGGTCCCAACGCAGCAGCACTTCCACGCCATATAGCGGGTGCGGCGGGTGGCTCAGCACCTGCGGCTGGTAGTGCAGCTGCAACTGGTCGCGCCGCAGCGCTTCGCGCAGCGCGGTTTCGAGCGCGACACGCTCCTGCGCCAGGCGATTCATGTCGGCACTAAAAAAGCGGAAACTGCCGCCGCCTTCGGTCTTGGCGCGATGCATCGCCAGGTCCGCGTGACGCAGCAGCGTGTTGATGTCGCGGCCGTCCTCGGGAAAGATCGCCACGCCGATGCTGGCCGAGGGATGCAGGGTCATGTGGCCCACTACCGAGGGCGAGGCGATCGCGCCCAACAGTCGTTCGGCGATGCCGCCGGCCTGCTCGGCGCCGCAGTTCGGCAGTGCCAGCACGAACTCGTCGCCGGCCTGGCGCCCGGCCAGGTCGCCCAGTTCCAGGTGTTCGCCCAGGCGATGGGCGATATCGCGCAACAGGCCGTCGCCGGCGGCATGGCCCTGGGTCTCGTTGACGCGCTTGAAGCGGTCCACGTCCAGGAACAGCACGGCGGCCGGCGTGCGGCTGGATTCGGCGTTGACCAGCAGCTGCTCGGCCCGCGCATTGAACATCATGCGGTTCGGCAGGCCGGTCAGTGCATCGTAGAACGCAAGCTGGTGCACGCGGGCACGCGTGTGTTCGCGCTCCAGCGCCAGCGCGCACAGGTGCAGGCAGATTTCGGCCAGCTTGATGTGCCAGGGGTCGGGTTCGCGCGCTTCGCTGTAATAGATGGCGAACGTGCCCAGCACGCGGCCGCCGCTGGACTTGATCGGGCTTGACCAGGCCGCCATCAGCCCGTACTGCTGGGCGAACTGGCGATGCTCGACGAACAACGGGTCGGTGCGGATGTCGCTCACGCTGACCGCGCGGCCCCGCCACGCGGCGGTTCCGCAGACCCCCACGCCGGCGCCGATGCGCAGTCCTTCCACCGCATCGGTGTACTCCACCGGCAGGCTGGGGGCGGCGAGCACATGCAGCAGGCTGTCGCCATCCACGCTGAGCACCGAGGCCTTCAGGGCCGGCGCGACGCGCTCGAACTCGATGCAGATCATGTTCATCACATCGGCGAGCGGCTGTTCGCGCACGATCGCGTCCAGCACCCGGTTGTGCAGCACCTCGTGCATCTTGCTGTGGGTGATGTCGGTGAGCACGGCCACCGATTCACTCGGGCCTCCCGCCGCTTCGCGCACCGGGTTGGTGATGATCGAGGTCCACAACGGCCGGCCGTCGCTGCGGTACATGAGCAGGTCGGCGCTGAATTGCTTCCAGGCCGCGGCCTGCTCGTAGATGAAGCGCATCGTGTCCGGATCGCTGTGCGGGCCGGCGAGCACCTGCGTGGGCCGCTTTCCGCGCATGTCCTCCAGCGTGTAGCCGAACAGCCGGGTGAAGCCGGCATTGACGTAGGTGACACCGAGCTGCGCGTCCAGCGTGATGAGCGCGGTGTCGCTGCGGTCCACGGCCAGCGAGAGGTGACGCACGCGGGCCTCATGCTCGCGCTGGCGGGTCACGTCGCGGATGAAGGCCACGGTAAGCCGCCGGGCGGCACGCTCGACGCTCAGCAACGACACCGCGAGCACCACCACGCTGCCGTCGCCGCGCACCAGTTCGACATCGCGTGGATCGGTGGCCTGGCCGGACGGATCCAGCGCGACCTCCTTGAAATACGTGCCCAGGACCGCCGGGTACAGGTCCCCGATCGGCCGTCCCTGGATCCGCGCCGCTTCCGTGCCCCAGATCCGCTCGGCAGCCGGGTTGAACATCACCACCCGCTGGGTGGCGTCCACCGCGATGACGCCGTGGGGCATCTGCGACAGCGTGAACGCCAGCAGCGTATCGAGGTCGCGCGGATCGAGCAGCGCGACCTCGGGATTGGCAGGCGGGGCGGCGGACAGCACGGTGTCGTCCATCGTCGCCTCAGCGGCTTACGTGGGAAAGCGCGAGCAGGCGTTCGGCGACACGCTCCAGCGGCACGGTCTCCTGTGCGGCGCCAAGCTTGAACGCCGCGCCGGGCATGCCCCAGACCACGGAGGTGGCTTCGTCCTGCACCAGGGTGGCGGCACCGGCCTGCTGCATTTCGAGCAGGCCACGGGCGCCATCGTCGCCCATGCCGGTCAGGATCGCGCCCACCGCGTTGGGGCCGGCATTGGCTGCCACCGAGCGGAACAGCACGTCCACCGCCGGCTTGTGCCGGTTGACCGGCTCGGTGTCGTCGATGCGGCAGCGCCAGCGGGCGCCGTCGCGGATCACGCGCAGATGGCGCCCGCCGGGCGGCAGGTAGGCATGGCCCGGCAGGACGGCTTCGCCGTCGCTGGCCTCGCGCACGGACATCGCCGAATGGCGATCCAGGCGTTCGGCAAACGCCGTGCTGAAACTGGCCGGCAGGTGCTGGGTCAGTACCACGGCCGGGGCGTCGGCGGGCATGCCTTCGAGCACTACGCGCAGGGCCTCGGTACCACCGGCCGAGGCGCCGATGGCGATGAGGCGGTCGGTGGTGCGGAACAGGCCCGCGCGCGCGGCGACACTGGACGGCGTGGCTGCCGGGGTGTCGAGTTCGACCTTGGCGGCGGCCGGTCGCGCCAGCGGGCGCACGCGCGCCTGCGCGGCGGCCTTGACCTTGCCGACGATCTCCTCGGCGTAGCTTTCCAGCCCGCGCGCGACATCCAGCTTGGGCTTGGCGACGAAATCCACCGCACCCAGCGACAGGGCCTGCAGCGTGGTGTCCGCGCCGCGCTCGGTCAGCGAGGAGATCATCACCACCGGCGTGGGACGCAGGCGCATCAGGTTCTCCAGGAACGCGAGCCCGTCCATGCGGGGCATTTCCACGTCCAGGGTGATGACGTCCGGATTCAGGCGCTTGATCTTGTCGCGCGCCAACAGCGGGTCTGCGGCGCTGCCGACCACCTCGATGCCGATGTCGCGCGAGAGGATCTCGGTGAGGATCTGCCGCACGACCGCCGAGTCGTCGACGATCAGGACGCGTACCGGGGCTTGCAGGTTCATTGGAACAGCTCCACGCCGCCGCTGACCGGCGTCTTGGACAGGCGGGCGCGTACGGCCGACTCGGTGGCGGCCACCTCGGCCTCGTGCGCATGCGGCAGGCGCTGCACCACGACACGGCCGGTGACCGGGAAGAACCAGACCTTGCGCGGATGGATGCCGCACAGGTCCTCGGCGACGATGGGAATATGCTCGGCGTGCAGGTACGCACGCACGAATTCGGCGTTGCGCGTGCCCACCGGGTTGGAGGTGAAGCCCTTGAGCACGTTGGCGCCGCCGAACACCTTGGCCTCCAGGCGCTTGCGGTGCGCGCCGCGCTTGAGCAGGTCGTTGATGAGCAGTTCCATCGCGTAGCTGCCGTAACGTGCCGGCGCACCGTCGCCGACCTGGCCCTCGGGCAGCAGGAAGTGGTTCATGCCGCCGATCTTCAGCACCGGGTCGCGCACGCAGGCGGCCACGCAGGAGCCCAGGGTGGTGGTCAGCGCGGTGTCGTCGTCCACGACCAGGTACTGCGTGGGCAGCAGCTTGGCGGCGATGGTCTGGAAGCGGGTGTCGCGGTAGCGCATCACCTCGTCGATCTTCAGGGCCGAGGTCATGCGCGGACTCCGCGGGCGGCGCGGTACAGCGTGCGGCCGCAGGGTTGGATCAGGTCGGCGGCGTGCAGGTAGTTCTCCGAGTGCCCGGTGTACAACAGGCCGTCCTCGCCCAGGTGCGGCACCAGGCGCGAGAGGATGCCGCGCTGGGTGGGCTTGTCGAAATAGATCATCACGTTGCGGCAGAACACCGCGCTGAACGGGCCGCCGACGTCGTAGCGCGGTGCCAGCAGATTGAGCTGGCGAAACTCGATGAGCTGGCGCAATGCGGGTACCACGCGGCACTTGCCTTCGTTGGGGCCGCTGCCGCGCTGGAAATACTTGCGTTTCAGGGCCGGGTCCAGCGAGGACACGCGGTCGACGGGGTACACGCCGCGCGCCCCGGTCTCCAGTACCTGCGTGTCGACGTCGGTGGCCAGGATGCGTACCGGCGGCGCCAGGGTGCCGAAGGCCTCGCAGGCGGTGATGGCCATCGAGTAGGGCTCTTCGCCGGTGGAGGCCGCGCACGACCACAGCTTGAGCGTGGGTTCATGCCGGCGCCGCAGCAGTTCCTCGCGCAGCTTGTCGAAGTGGTGGGGTTCGCGGAAGAAGGAGGTGAGGTTGGTGGTCAGCGCATTGGTGAACGACTGCCACTCGGCCTCTTCCTCGCCGCTCTCCAGCAAGTCCAGGTAATCGCGGAACGAACGCAGGCCGAGTGCACGCAGGCGCCGCGACAGGCGGCCATAGACCATGTCGCGCTTGGCCGGCGCCAGGGCGATGCCGGCGCGCTGGTGGATCAGCTCGCAGACACGACGGAAGTCACGATCCGCGAATTCGAATTCGCGGCTGTCGGCGGAAGCGGGGGCGGGGCTGGGCGGCATTCGGCACCTCGGGGTCAATAGGGTTATCGGCCGCGCCCGGCGCGAACTGTAGTGCGCGCTGAGTCGCAGATTCCTGCGGGTTGTCGCGAAAGCGTGCCGGTGGAACTGTCTGCGGGTACGTATGCCGGAAAAACAGAAACCCCGGCCGGGGCCGGGGTGTCTGTTGTTGCGTACCACCTGGAGAGATCAGAATTCCTGCCAGTCGCTGTCGGCGGCCACTGCTTCGGCTTCCTTGCGGGCCGGACGCGCGGCGCGCGGCGCCGGTGCGGCCTTGGCCACGCGTTCGACGGCTCGCGGCGCCGGGGCCACCGGCTCGGCCGCCTGGGCCTCCAGTCGGAAGATCGACACGGCGTCGGACAGCTGGCCGGCCTGTTCTTCCATCGCGCGGGCGGCGGCAGTGGCCTCCTCGACCAACGCGGCGTTTTGCTGGGTCGTCTCGTCCATCTGGGTGATGGTCTGGTTGACCTGCTCGATGCCGGCGGACTGCTCCTGCGACGCGGCGGAAATCTCGGCCATGATGTCGGTCACGCGCTGCACCGAGGCGACGATCTCGCCCATCGTGGCGCCGGCCTTGTGCACCAGGGCCGAACCGTCGGCCACGCGACCGACCGAATCGTCGATCAGCCCCTTGATTTCCTTGGCCGCATTGGCCGAACGCTGGGCCAGCGTGCGCACTTCCGAGGCCACCACGGCAAAGCCGCGGCCTTGCTCGCCGGCACGCGCCGCTTCCACCGCGGCGTTGAGCGCCAGGATGTTGGTCTGGAAGGCGATGCCGTCGATGACCGAGATGATCTCGGCGATCTTCTTGGAGGACTTCTCGATGTCGCCCATGGTGGTGACGACCTTGCCGACCACCTCGCCACCCTGCGAAGCCACCGAGGCGGCACCCTGGGCCAGCTGGTTGGCCTGGCGGGCATGTTCGGCGTTCTGGCGCACGGTGGAGGTGAGTTCCTCCATCGAGGCGGCGGTTTCTTCCAGGTTGGCGGCCTGCTGCTCGGTGCGGCGCGACAGGTCGCTGTTGCCGGCGGCGATTTCACCGGCGGCGGAGTTGATCGCCACCGAGGACTGCTTGATGCGGCCGACGATCTCGGTCAGCTGCTCGGCGGTGGCGTTGGCATCATCGCGCATCCGGGCGAACACGCCCTGGAAGTCGCCGTGGATGCGCGCGGTCAGGTCGCCCTGCGACAGCGCGGCCAGCAGGTGCGAGACTTGTTCGATCGAGGCGCCATTGGCATCCAGCAAGCCGTTGAGCTGCTGCGCCAGCTGCAGGAAGAAGCCTTCCTTGCCCTCGACAGCCACGCGGCCGCCCATGTCGCCGGCGGCGGCCGACTCGACGATGCGCGCCACTTCCTCTTCCACCTGCACTTCGATGCTGCGGTCGCGCCATTCGCACACGGTGCCCACGGCCTGGCCGTCGGCGTCGCGGATCATCGACACGATCTGCGCGATATGCGCATCGCCATAGCGCATCTCGCGACGCGCCGAACCGTTCTTCTCCAGCTGGGCGACGAACTTCGGGTCCACCTCGCCGCCGTGCTCGAGCACGTTGACGCTGTGGCCGACCAGCGAGGCCTCGATGTCCAGTGCCGGCAGCGCCTGCTGGAAGTCCTCGGCGTGCTGGGCGATGACCTGGTGGATCGCCGGGTTGGTGTAGACGACGTGCAGCGACGGGTCGGTGATGATCACGCCGGTGGAGGAGGCATCCAGCGCGGTGCGGATGCGCAGGTTCTCGGCGGCGACGGCCTGGTCGCGTTCAATGCGCTCCTTCAGGTCGCGCTGCATGCGCTGCAGGGCGCGCATCAGGTCGCCCACCTCGTCGGAGGCGGCGGTGTCGATATGGCCGTCCAGCTTGCCGGTCGCCACGTCGTTGGCGACATTCACCGCGCCGCGCATGTTGCCGACCAGCGAGCGGGCGAACAGCCATGCCAGCACCAGGCCACCGGCGATGCCGGCCAGCACCATCACCACGGTCAGCGTGACCGAGGTGGCGTGCACGGTCTCGGCCTTGTCCTTGGCGGCCTGGGCGAGGCGGTTGTCTTCGTCGATCAGCTTGGCCAGCGATGCCTGCGCGGCCAGGTGGGCGGCACGGGTTTCGCCGACGAAGGTGTCCACGGCGTCGTCGGGCAGGTTGAGTTCGAGCATTTCCTCGACGCTGGCGTAGGAGGCCGATGCCTTCTTCCAGTCGGCGACGAACTTCTGGTACTGCTTCTTCTGCTCGTCGCTGCGCAGCAGCTTCGGATAGTCGGCGATGGTTGCGTCGATATCCTTCTTCAGGCTCGCCTGACGCTGCTTGGCGTCCTGCTTGACCGAATCACTGGCGCGGATCAGGCCCTGGTAGGCCGAGTTGCGGTATTCGCCGATCATGCCGCGCAGTTCGCCGGCTTCGCGCACGCTGGCCATCGAGTCGCCGGCCAGTTCGCGCGTCACGTTGTTGAGGGCGGCAAGGCCGGCATAGGCGATGATGCCCTGGATCAGCATGATGACCATGACGATGCCGAAGATCAGCATCAGCTTCGGGCCGAGTTTGAATTTGTTGATCCACTGCATGTACGCGCTTCCTCTTCCTGTGACGTTGCCCGGCGGGAGGGCCAGGCACCGTCCCGCGCACGGCGCGGGACGGCGCGGCGGGGTATTACTTGATCGTCGCCAGCTTCAGGCTGGACGGCGAGCTGACTTCGATTTCCGCGCGCGAGGCGTCGCGCTGGATCTTGCCGATCACGCAGACGTCCTTGCCTTCCAGGGTTTCCGGGGCGAAGGAGAACTTGCTGCGGTTGGCGCCGTCGATGCGGGCCGAGAAGGTGTGGCGCGGGAACATGCCGCCCATGTACAGGAAGGTCGGCTCGCCCTCGGAAGACTGGGCGTACTTGGCCTTCTCGACCTTGCCGCACACCATGCCGTCCTTGCCGACGAAGCGGGTCGCCATTTCCGGCGGGATCATTTCCTGGGACTGGGCCAGGACATCAGCCGACAGGGTGGCCAGGGCGAGGGCGGGGATCAGGGTGAACAGGGTTTTCATGGGATATCTCCGAAGGTGGGGAGCGGTGGCCTCACACGGGCCTTGAGGCAGCTATCGGCGCCTGCGCGGACAACTTGAACGGGCGGGATGAGAACTGCGCCACAGTTCACTGCGCTTGCGGCGCAGGTGTCGGGATATGCCCGACACGGGCTGTCAGGCAGCTTCCTCGGCGAGCGTTTCCTGCGGCGAAAGGTCGGCGCTATCGAGCAGGGTCTCGATGTCGAGCAGGATCAGCATGCGGTCGTCCTGCGTGCCGATGCCGGAGATGAAGCGGGTGTCCACCGCGGCGCCGAATTCCGGCGTCGGGCGGATCTGCTCCTCGGTCAGCGGGATCACGTCCGAGACGCTGTCCACGACGATGCCGACCACGCGGTCCTCGACGTTGAGCACGATCATCAC
>JAEWJB010000052.1 GCA_023386795.1 Pseudomonadota bacterium | reverse complement strand
GGGTGGAGGTGAAGCCAGGCGCGGTCCGCCAGGCTCGGCCGGCGGAGTCGGGCCCCCGCCCGGGTGGCCGCTCGGCGACGGGGCTGGCCCTCACGCATCGCTCCGATCCCGGTGGCGTGCCCGTCGTCCGCCCGGGCCGCTGCCTTCGGCATCGGGAGGCGACGTCCAGGAGGGGGAGCGGCTGCGGCGCTCCGGCCTCGGCCTTCCGGCGACGCAGGACAGCGGTGACGTGGACATGGACGGAACCGGTGCGGGCACGGCCGTTGCTTGTGCCAGGTACCGTGCTGCAGTAAGGTACCGATATGGAAGCCAAGCTGGCCGCACTCCGCCGCGGAATGCTCGAGCCCGCCGTCCTCGCCGTCGTCGAGTACGAGCAGCGCTATGCGGGGGAGATCGCGGAGACCCTTCGAGCCTCAGGGTTCCCGGTCCAGGACGGAACGCTTCACCCCCTGATCAGCCGGCTGCGCCGAGAGGGGCTCGTCACGCACGAGTGGCGCGAGTCGCCCACGGGTCCGCCCAGGAAGTACTTGGCGATCTCCGACCTCGGCCGGCGACAGCTCGAGGCGTTCCGCACATACATCCACACCCTCGCGACGACGCTCGACTCGATAGGACGATGACCATGACTGATCTCGCTCTCGCCGGACACAGCGGTGCGTTCCCGATGAGTGCGGAAGCGCGGGAGCTGATCCTCGATTACCTCGCGCGGGCGCGCACGGCGATGGGAGCCAGCGCCGCCGGTGATGAGACCGTCCGCGACGTCGAGACAGCGATCGGCGATCAGCTCCAGCGCGTCCTCGACGACGGAGGCCAGATCGACAGGAACGCGACGACGCGCGTTCTGGAGCAGTTCGGTCCTATCTCCCCGGACGAGGAGGCCGCGCCCGTGGCACGCGCTCCCTTCCTCTGCCGAATCGTCGAGGGGAAGCAGATCAGCGGCCTCTGCCTCGGGCTCGCGACCCGTGCCGACGTTCGCGTCGACTGGCTGCGCAGCATCGCGGTCATCCTGGGCCTGTTCAGCGGGGGACTGCTCGTCGTCGCGTACCTCGTCGCACTGCCGTTCGCACCGCGCATCCGCACCACCGGCGAGTACCGACGAGCGCTCGAAGCCGACCGGCGACGCAAGCAGCGCTGACGAGCACCACGTGGCGCGAGCAGGACGTCGTGACGTTCGTGCTGCTCGGGGAGAGGGCCGGCTCGTGCGTCGAGGAGCGACAGCGCTGGCGGCGTCTGACATCAGGCGCACGACGCGGACCGCTACTGGCGCCTCTGCGTATCAGGATCCGCCGTGCTCCGCCCGGCCGCGGGCGACCTGCGGCATGCTGCTGCTGTGGACCCCGCCCTCGTGGCCGCCGACCTGCGTGCCGTCGTCTTCGACGTGGGGGAGACGCTCGTCGATGAGTCACGAGCGTGGAGCGAGCAGGCAAGGACTGCTGGCGTCACCCCGTTCACCCTCATGGCCGCGATCGGATCCGTCATCAGCCTGGGACACGACCACCGAGATGCATGGGCTCTTCTCGGGGTCGCGCCGCCGGATCTCGCGCCTGACATCGGCCCGGGCGATCTCTACCCGGATGCGCTCGAGTGCCTCCGCAGAGCCCGCGCGGCGGGGCTCGTGGTGGGGGTTGCCGGAAACCAGCCCAGGGGAGCCGAAGCCGCCCTGAGAGCAGCCGGCGGCGACGTCGACTTCGGGGCCGCCTCCGCGACATGGGGCGTCGCCAAGCCGTCGCTCGAGTTCTTCCGACGCGTCGTCACCGAGACGCAGACCGCCCCGCGCCGCGTGTTGTACGTCGGCGACCGCCTCGACAACGACATCCGTCCAGCACGTGCCGCAGGTCTACGGACGGCGTGGCTGCGACGCGGACCGTGGGCACACCTGCAGCAGCCTGATGCTGACGGAGCGCAGCCAGACCTCGAGCTCGGCGACCTCACGCAGCTTGCCGACGTGTTGGCGCGCAGCACCTAGGGCACCTGGCACCGTGGGAGCCGCTGTGTGCGGTCAGGCGCCGGTTCGAATCCACCTGTCAGAGGTTCCAGCCGGCCAGGTCGGCACGCAGACAGCGATCTGACATAACGTCCATTATCGGCGTACAGGAGACCACCGAGAACGCGTCCCGTCCGACGCCCGCGGCTACGGTGCACCGCATGACCATCCGGTTCGAGAACGTCGGCATCGCCGTCCGGGACATCGAGGCGGCGATCGCCTTCTTCACCGACCTCGGCCTGACCGTCGAGGGCCGCGACACGGTCAGCGGCACGTGGGCGGACACCGCCGTCGGACTGGACGGCAACCACGCGCGGATCGCGCTGCTGCGGACGCCCGACGGGTCCGGGCGGCTGGAGCTGTTCGAGTACCTGCACCCCGCCGCGATCGAGACGGAGCCGACCCGGCCGAACGAGGTCGGGATGCACCGGGTCGCGTTCTCGGTCGACGACCTCGACGCGGCCCTCGCGGTCGCCGCGCGGCACGGCTGCCACCCGCTGCGCGGCGTCGCCACGTACGAGGACACCTACCGGCTGACCTACGTCCGGGGCCCGAGCGGCATCATCGTGATGCTCGCCCAGGAGCTGCGTCCCGCCTGAGCGTCACGCCCGGTCGTGGAT
>JAEWJB010000165.1 GCA_023386795.1 Pseudomonadota bacterium | reverse complement strand
GCCCGCGACCGCGCCCGAGACCGGCGCGCCCGAAGCGGAAGGCGCCGCAGCTCCTGACGCTGCGTCGGGCGAAGCGCACACCGAGACGGCCTCGCCCGCCATCGCCGACGCCGAACCGCCGTTGGCTTCGTCATCCGCCTCGCTCCCCGCCGCCGACTGGCGCGCCGCCGCCCTGCCCATCGCCGCGCCGCATGCGCCGACCTTCGCGCGTCCGCGTGCCACCGTGCGTGCGCCACGCGCACCTGCGTGGCAGTGGATCGCGCTGTGCGTACTCGCCTTGTTGCTGGTGCTGCAAATCCTGCTGGCCGACCGCGCGCGTCTGGCCACCGATGCACGCTGGCGGCCGCTGCTCTCCACCATGTGCGGCGTCCTGCGTTGCGAACTGCCGGTGTGGCATGAGCCGGCGGCCTTCAGCATGCTCGACCGCGACGTGCGCCCGGCCGCCGACCAACCCGGCGTGCTGCGCATCCAGGCGAGCTTTCGCAACGACGCACGATGGAGCCAAGCCTGGCCCTACCTGCAGCTGTCGCTGTCCGATGCCGATGGCCGCGTGATCGGCAGCCGCGTGTTCTCGCCGGAGGATTACCTGGGCCACGCGCCGCCCGCCGGCGAGACCCTTGCGCCGGGCCAAAGCGGGCGGGTCGACTTCCGCGTGCGCGAGCCGGCCGCCGGCACCGCGGCGTTCACCTTCGACTTCCATTGAGGGGGTCGGCGCCGATGGCAGGCGCCCGGCGCACGCGCTAGACTCACTCCCCCTCGCCGGCGGCCGCCCCGCCGGCTTCTTCATCCCGGGGATGTCCTTGAACGCTGCCACCACCCGTCCCGACGCCAGTCGCGGTGCTCCCAAGTCACCGCTGCGCGAGCATGTTGCGCAGTCCGTGCGCCGCTACCTGCGTGACCTGGACGGCAGCGATGCCGATGACATGTACGTGATCGTGCTGCGCGAGATGGAGATCCCGCTGTTCGTGGAAGTGCTCAACCACTGCGAAGGCAACCAGAGCCGCGCGGCGGCCATGCTGGGCATCCACCGCGCCACCCTGCGCAAGAAGCTGAAGGAATACGGGCTCTCGTAAGCGACCACCCGCCTGCGGCACGCCCCCGGCGGTCGCGGGGAACGCCCGGGAGGCAGGCCGTTTACAATACCGGCCCGCTCCGCCTCCCCACTGCGCTTCCATGTCTTCCGATCTGCTGCCCGTCCGCCGGGCCCTGCTTTCCGTTTCCGACAAAACCGGCCTGGTCGACCTGGCCCGTGCCCTCGCCGCGCGCGGCGTCGAACTGTTGTCCACCGGCGGCACCGCCAAGGCCATCCGCGAGGCCGGCCTGCCGGTGAAGGACGTCTCCGACGTCACCGGCTTCCCGGAAATGATGGATGGGCGCGTCAAGACCCTGCACCCGACGGTGCACGGCGGCCTGCTCGGCCGCGCCGGCACCGATGACGCCGTGATGGCCGAACATGGCATCGCGCCGATCGACCTGCTGGTGCTGAACCTGTATCCGTTCGAGTCGGTCACCGCCAAGGCCGATTGCACCCTGGCCGACGCCGTGGAGAACATCGATATCGGCGGCCCGGCGATGTTGCGCTCGGCGGCAAAGAACTTCGCCCGCGTCGCGGTGGCGACCGATCCGTCGCAGTACGCCGGCCTGCTGGCGGAACTGGAAGCCCACAACGGCCAACTTTCGGCCGCGCAACGCTTCGCGCTGTCGGTGGCAGCGTTCAACCGTGTGGCGCAGTACGACGCGGCGATCAGCAACTATCTCTCGGCCGTGGCCGATGCCACGCAGGTCGTGCCGCAGCGCACCGAGTACCCGGCGCAGATGAATTCCACCTTCGTGAAGGTGATGGACCTGCGTTACGGTGAAAACCCGCACCAGAGCGGCGCGTTCTACCGCGACCTGTACCCGGTGCCGGGCACGCTGGCCACGTTCCGCCAGTTGCAGGGCAAGGAGCTGAGCTACAACAACCTGGCCGATGCCGATGCGGCGTGGGAATGCGTGCGCCAGTTCGATGCGCCGGCCTGCGTCATCGTCAAGCACGCCAACCCGTGCGGCGTGGCGGTGGGCGTGGCCTGCGGCGATGCCTACGAGCTGGCCTATGCCACCGACCCGACCAGTGCCTTCGGCGGCATCATCGCCTTCAACCGCACGCTGGATGCGGCCACCGCCAAGGCGATCCTGGACCGCCAGTTCGTCGAGGTGTTGATCGCCCCCGATTACGAGCCCGGCGCGCTGGACTACGCCACCAAGAAGGCCAACGTGCGCGTGCTGCAGATCCCGCACGGCGAGGGCCTGAACAACTACGACAGCAAGCGCATCGGCTCGGGCCTGCTGCTGCAGTCCTCGGACAACCGCGGCATGACCGCGCAGGAACTGAAGGTGGTCACGAAGGTGGCCCCGACCGAGGCGCAGTTGCGCGACCTGCTGTTCGCCTGGCGCGTGGCCAAGTACGTCAAGTCCAACGCGATCGTCTACGCGAAGGACAACCGCACCATCGGCGTGGGCGCCGGACAGATGAGCCGCGTGTACTCGGCGCGCATCGCCGGCATCAAGGCCGCCGACGCGCACCTGGTGGTGCCGGGCTCCGTGATGGCCTCCGATGCGTTCTTCCCGTTCCGCGACGGCATCGACGCCGCCGCCGAGGCGGGCATTGCCGCGGTGATCCAACCGGGCGGTTCGATGCGCGACGCCGAGGTGATCGCCGCCGCCGACGAGCACGGCCTGGCGATGGTGTTCACCGGCGTGCGCCACTTCCGCCACTGACCGCAACACCCGAACACGCGAGGCGCGCCATGTGGATACGCGAAGAAACGTCCGCCGACCATGAAGCGATTGCCCGCGTGATCGATGCCGCGTTCGCCCGTGCCGAACATGCCGGTGGGAACGAGGCGCGCATCGTCGCCGCGCTGCGCGCCGCCGGTGCGCTGGCGGTGGCACGCGTGGCCGATGTCGATGGCCGCATCGCCGGCCACGTGGCCATCTCGCCGGTGGTGCTCGACGACGGCAGCAAAGGCTGGTTCGGGCTTGGCCCGGTCGCGGTGAACCCCACCGACCAGGGCCGTGGCGTCGGCAGCGCACTGGTGCGCGCGGCGCTGGCCGAACTGCCGGCGCTGGGCGCGCGCGGCTGCGTGGTGCTGGGCGATCCCGGCTGGTACGCACGCTTCGGTTTCCGGCCGGTCGCCTCGCTTCGCTTCGAAGGCGCGCCGGCCGAACACTTCCAGGCCCTGCTGATCGGCGACGGCGACGTGCCGCAGGCCCGGGTCGATTATCCCCCTGCTTTTTTCATCGCGTAGGCCTGGCGGCCGCGCAGGAGTCCTGACCGCATGAAGATCCTCGTCATTGGTTCCGGTGGCCGCGAGCACGCGCTGGCCTGGAAGCTGGCCCAGTCCCCGCGCGTATCCGAGGTGCTGGTCGCACCAGGCAACGCCGGCACCGCCATCGAGGACAAATGCCGCAACGTCGTGGCCAAGGTGAGCGACCTCGACCGCCTGTTGCAGATCGCACAGGACGAAGCCGTCGCGTTGACCGTGGTCGGACCGGAAGTGCCGCTGGTGTCCGGCGTGGTCGATCGCTTCCGCGCCGCAGGCCTGCGCATCTTCGGGCCCACCGCCGCCGCCGCGCAGCTGGAAGGCAGCAAGGCCTACGCCAAGGACTTCCTCGCCCGCCACGGCATCCCCACCGCCTTCTACGCCGTGCACCACGAAGTGGGCGCAGCGCTGGCCTACGTGCGCGAGAAAGGCGCGCCGATCGTGGTCAAGGCCGACGGCTTGGCCGCCGGCAAGGGCGTGATCGTGGCGATGACCCTGGACGAGGCCGAGTCCGCGGTGCGCGACATGCTCTCCGGCAATGCGTTCGGCGATGCCGGTGCCCGCGTGGTGATCGAGGAGTTCCTCGACGGCGAAGAAGCCAGCTTCATCTCGATGGTCGACGGCGTCACCGCCCTGCCGATGGCCACCAGCCAGGACCACAAGCGCGTGGGCGACGGTGATACCGGCCCGAATACCGGCGGCATGGGCGCCTACTCGCCCGCCCCGGTGGTCACCGCCGAAGTGCATGCGCGGGTGATGCGCGAGGTGGTCGAGCCCACCGTGCGCGGCATGGCCGCCGACGGCATTCCGTTCACCGGCTTCCTCTATGCCGGCCTGATGATCGATGCCGGCGGCGCGCCGAAAGTGATCGAGTTCAACGTGCGCTTCGGCGACCCGGAAACCCAGCCAGTGATGCTGCGCCTGCAGTCGGACCTGCTGGACCTGGTCGAGGCGGCCATCGACGAGCGCCTGGATACCGTGCAGGCGCAGTGGGACCCGCGCCCCTCGCTGGGCGTGGTGATGGCCTCGCGCCCCTATCCGGAGACACCCGTCAGCGGCGAAGTCATCGAAGGCCTGGAGGCCGTGCCGGACGATGCCAAGGTGTTCCATGCCGGCACCGCACTCGATGCGCACGGGCACGTGCTCAGTGCCGGCGGTCGCGTGCTGTGCGTGGCCGCGCTGGGCGACAGCGTGCGCGACGCGCAGCAGCGCGCGTACCGCGCGGTGGACCGCATCCACTGGACGCACGAGTTCCACCGCCGCGACATCGGCTGGCGGGCGATCACGCGCGAAGAGGGGCGCTGAGCGCTTCGGACACTTTTGGCCGCCACGATCACGGCGGCGCGCCCATAATGGCCATGACCCCGTCTGCGTGAGCCGTCGTGCCGAAACCGTCGATCGAATCCCGCCTGGGCCGCCTGTGGGCCCATGAGAAAGCCAGCTACGGGCTGCGGGTACTGATCGCGCTGGGCGTGGCGATGGGTGGCTGCTGGTATGGCGGCCAGCTTGCCGCGCTGCCGGCGATCTTCCTGGGCATCATCGCCAGCGCCATTGCCGAGACCGACGACAACTGGCTCGGCCGCACGAAGTCGGTAGTGCTGTCGCTGCTGTGCTTTGCGTTGTCCTCGGCCGCGGTGGTATGGCTGTTCCCGCACCCGTGGGCCTTCGTGGCCGGGCTGGCGCTATCCACCTTCGCACTGACGCTGCTGGGCGCCCTCGGCGAGCGCTACGCCTCCATCGCGCAGGCGACCGTGGCACTGGCGATCTACACCATGATCGGGCTGGACCAGCACCATGCGGTCGGTGGCCAACCGGCCGATGCCTGGCACGGCAGCGTGCTGCTGCTCATCGGTGCGGCCTGGTACGGGCTGCTGTCCATCGTGTGGTCGGCGCTGGTCGCCAACCGGCCGGTGCGCGAGCGGCTGGCGCAGCTGTTCGAGGTGCTGGGTGAGTATCTGCGGCGCAAGGCCGACCTGTTCGAGCCCGTGCGCGGCGAGGACCTGCACGCAAGGCGGCTGGCGCTGGCCGAACAGAATGCGCAGGTGGTGGCGGCACTGAACGCGGCGAAGGGGGCGATCCTCAGCCGCTTCGGCCGCTCGGGTCGGCCGGGCGTGCAATCGGGCCTGTACTTCCGCCTGTACTACCTGGCCCAGGATTTCCACGAACGCGCCAGTTCCTCGCACTATCCGTACGACGCGCTGACCGAAGCGTTTTTCCACAGCGACGTGCTCTATCGCTGCCGCCGCCTGCTCGCCCTGCAGGGTGCGGCCTGCGTTGCGCTGGGCCAGGCACTGCGGTTGCGCCAGCCGTTCGTGTATGCCGACAGCAGCCGCCAGGCCACCGATGACCTGCGCCAGTCGCTCGACTTCCTGCACGCACGCGCCGATCCGGCGCAGGCACGGCTGCTCGGCTCGCTGGAGCTGCTGGCAAGCAACCTGCAGGGCATCGAGCGGCGCCTGTCCGAATCCTCGCTGTCGGACACGCCACTGGACGGCATCGACACCCGCCTGCGCGATTCCTCGCCGCATACGCTGCGCGAGATGGGCCAGCGCCTGCTGGCGCAGCTCACGCCCGGGTCGGTGCTTTTCCGCCATGGCGTGCGCATGGCCGTGGCGCTGCTGGCCGGCTATGCGGTGATGAAGCTGATGCATGCGCACAACGGGTACTGGATCCTGCTCACCACCGCGTTCGTCTGCCGGCCAAATTACGGCGCTACGCGGCTGCGGCTGGTGCAGCGCATTGCAGGCACGCTGGTGGGCCTGGGCGCCACCTGGGCATTGATGCAGCTGTTCACCGGGGTGGAGATGCAGCTGCTGCTGGCGTTGCTGGCCGCGCTGCTGTTCTTCGTCACCCGTACCGACCGTTACCTGCTCGCCACCGCGGCAATCACGGTGATGGCGCTGCTGTGCTTCAACCTGCTGGGCGATGGCTTCGTGCTGCTGTGGCCACGGCTGGTGGATACGCTGGTGGGCTGCCTGATCGCCGCACTGGCTTCGTTCCTGATCCTGCCGGATTGGCAAGGGCGGCGCCTGCACCAGGTCATCGCCAACGTGATGTCCAGCGGCTCGCGTTACCTGCGTGAAGTGCTGGGCCAGTATGCGGAAGGCCAGCGCGACGACCTCAACTATCGCATCGCGCGCCGCGACATGCACAACGCCGACGCCGCGCTGTCGGTGGCGCTTTCGAACATGTTGCGCGAGCCGGGCTATGTGCGCCGCAACCTCGATGCGGGGTTTCGTTTCCTGGCCCTCTCCAACGTGCTGCTCGGCTACCTCTCGGCGCTGGGCGCGCACCGCGAGAAGCTCGATCTCGACGCGCAGACGCGCGAAGCCGGCGACTACTTGCAGCGCGCCCTCGGCGACATCGCCGACCACCTGGCGCGACGCGAGCCGCTGCCGGCGATGGACGAGAGCGTGGAGGCCGCCATGGCCGAGGCGCTGGATGACTACGCCGCCGATGCACTGCCCAAGCAGCGCCTGCTGCACACGCAGTTGGCACTGGTACTGCGGCTGCTGCCGCGGCTGCGCGCCGCCGCCCAGGAAGTCGTGTCGCAGCCGGGTTCCGCCGCGCAGGCGGGCGCGGTCGATGACGCCGCCTCAGCCCTCGATCGACCGAAGGCGGGATAAGCGACCACCCGCCCCATACCACGCGGCAGCGAACGTCACGCCGCCCGCGGTGACCAACAGGCCGAGCAGCAAGATGCGTTGGATGACGTTCGACTGTTCGAAATCCATGTGCCCGCGCAGCACGCTTAGCACCATCGCCATCAGGGCGCAGGCCACCGCGACCTGCATGGCCGCTGGCCAGGCGGCCCAGCGCATATGTACCAGTCCCGCGCGATGCAGGCCGCGCCACAGCACCCATGCGTTGCAACCGTTGGCGATGGCACTGGCCAACGCCAGTAGCGCGTGCAGCCCCGGTTGCGCCAGCCAGTCAGCCGGCGCGTCCTCGCCCGCCGCCAGCCTCGCCCCGGCAAACAGCAGCAACGCCACGCCGATGTTGCAGGCCAGCGCGATGATCGCCGCGCGCAGCGGCAGCGCGAGATCGCCGCGGGCGTAGCACGCCGGCAGCATCACCTTGAGCGCCGCCAGCGCGGGCAGGCCCAGGCTCATGCAGGCCAGCGCGCGCGCCGACAGGCGGGCGTCCTCCACCCGGTAGTGGCCGTACTGGAAGAACGTCAGCATCAGCGGTTCGGCCAGCATGACCAGCGCAACGGTGGCCGGCAGGCTGGGCCATGTCACCCAGCGCAGTGCCCACGCCAGTGTCTGGCGGGCGCGTTCGCCCTGCCCGGCAAACTCGCGCGATAACGTGGGCAGCAGGACGATGCCCATCGATGCACCGAACAGCGCCAATGGCAGCTCCAGGAAGCGGTCGGCCTGGAACAGCCAGGTCTGCGAGCCGGTGGCCAGCAGCGAGGCGGCGGCGCTGGCGAACAGCAGGTTCACCTGTGCCACGGAAGCGCCTGCCAGGGTGGGCAACATGCGCCGCGCGGCCTCGCGCACGCGCGGGTCGTCCGCACCCCATCGCGGCCGTCGCATCAACCCGAGCCTGGCCACGCCCCGCCAGCACCACAGCAGTTGCAGCAGCCCGCCGACGACCACCGACCAGGCAAGGGCGAAGATCGGCGTTTTCCAATGCGGCGCCCACGCCCACGCACCGGCCGCCATGGCGAGGTTCAACAGGGCCGGGGCCAGCGCCCAGCGCGCGAAGTGGCCTTGGCTCATCAACACCGCGCCGGCCAACGCGGCCAGGGACACGCAGGCCAGGAAGGGAAACAGGATGCGCAACAGCGGCACCAGCAATACGGCGCCTTCGGCCTCGTCGGCGACCCCTGGCGCGAAGAGCAGCACCAGCGGCAGGGCCAGCCCCATGCCCAACGCCGCGACACAGGTGACCACCACGGCCAGCGTGCCGGCGAGGCGGGCGACAAGCCCGGCCAGCGCCGAGGGCCCGGCCTGCGTTTCCCGCACCAGCAGGGGCACGAAGGCGGCCGACAGCGCGCCTTCGGCGAACAGGCGGCGTAGCGCGTTGGGAATGCGGAAGGCCAGCACGAAGGCATCCGAGGCCGCACCCGCGCCGAACGCGCTGGCCATGGCCAGGTCGCGCAGCAGGCCCGTGCAACGCGACAACAGGGTGAGCCCACCAAACGACGAGGCGCGCCGGATCAGCGCGCGGGGAGATGTGGATGGCATCGGAACAAGCGGAGCGCCCCAGGGCGAGGCGCTCCGGCCGCGATCAGAAATCGCGTTCCCACGAACGGAACCAGGTGTCGATCGCGTAGCGAACGCTCCAGCTGAAGGGCACGCGGCATTGTTCGACGTAGCCGCCGTCTACCTGTCCGATTTCCTGCGGGGTGAGTTCACGCATGGTCGCTTCCTTGTGGATCGCCGCGAAATTGCGGCGAGGCACAAGGTGTCAGAAGCGCTAACTTCGACCCATGTGATATATCCCACGAACCCCGATGATGTAGACCTGGGCTGACCTCTCAGGAAATGTCGCGTTCCGCTGACCTCAGCGCGCGGCGCGCGCGCGCGTGGCCACGCCCATCCACGCCAGGGCAGCGACCGCGAGCACGGCGCCGGCCGCCACCACGCCGTGCCAGCCCGCGCGCGCATAGGCCACGGTGCCGACACTGGAGCCGAGCGCGCCGCCGATGAAGTAGCAGGTCATGTAAGCGGAGGTGATGCGATTGCGCGCGGCGGCATCGAGCTGGTAGATCACGCTCTGATTGTTGATGTGCACGCCCTGCACGGCGACGTCGAGCAGCAGCACGCCGACGACCAGCAGCCACAGCGAGTGCGGCGCGGCCCACAGCAGCACCCAGGACACCAGCAGCATTGCCAGCCCGCCCCAGCTGGCGAGCGTACCGTGGCCGTGGTCGGACAACTTGCCGGAGAGGTTGGCCGCCAGCGCACCGGCCGCGCCGATCAGGCCGAACAGGCCGATCAGGCTGGTGCCGTAGCCGTAGTCCGGTCCGGCGAGCAGGAACGCCAGCGTGGTCCAGAACACACTGAAGCCGGCGAAGATCAGGCCACCCAGCACGGCGCGGCCACGCAGCACCGGTTCGTCGCGCAACAGCGTGAGCACCGAGACGATCAGCCGTGGATAGGACAGCGTGGGATCGCCTTCGTGACGCGGCAGCCCGCGATAGAGCAGCCCGGCCACCACCAGCATCGCCGCCGAGGCGGCCCAGTACACCGTGTGCCAGCCGCCTGCGCCGGCGAGCAGGCCCGAAATCGTGCGCGCCAGCAGGATGCCGAGCAGCAGGCCGCTCATCACCATGCCGACCACGCGCCCGCGTTCGTGCGGCGCGGCCAGCGTGGCCGCATAGGGCACGAGCACCTGCGCCGACACCGAGCACAGGCCCGTGACCAACGTACCGACCAGCAGCATCGGGAAGGTGGAAGAGAAGGCACTGATCAGCAGGCCGCCGGCACAGGCCACGTAGAGGCCGACAATCAGCCCGCGGCGTTCCAGGCGGTCGCCCAGCGGCACGATGAACAACAGGCCCGCCGCATAAGAGAGCTGCGCCACGGTGACCACCATGCCAGCGCTGCGCGCGTCCACGCCGAACGTCTGCGCAAGGGTCTGCAACAGCGGCTGGGCGTAGTAGTTGCTGGCCACGGCCAGGCCGGTGGCCACGGCCATCAGCAGCACCAGGCTCTGCTTGATCCGGGGATAGTGCGAGGCGGTGGACATCGGCAAGGGAACGGCGCGTGGGGGCCACAGTATGCCGGCATGCCCCGGCAGCGTCGCCGCCATGGTCGGCATGCAGCATTGCAAGGCGCGGGCCGTCAAGGTTCCAGAGCCGCGTATCGGCCTGCTAGGCTGCGCGCGACCGCCAAGGAGTCGTGCATGTCATCGGGCCACAGCCAGTTCGCGCTGTTGAAGCAGCGACGCTTCCTCCCCTTCTTCACCGTGCAGGCCCTGGGGGCCTTCAACGACAACGTGTACCGCCAGGCCATCATCGGCCTGCTGGGCTTCCTGGCGGTGGAGCAGTCGCAGCGGCTGATCTACACCAACCTGGCGCCTGCACTGTTCATCCTGCCCTACTTCCTTTTTTCGGCCCTCGCCGGGCAGATCGCCGAGAAGCTGGAGAAGCAGCGGCTGATCGTCATCACCACCACGATGGAGATCGTGGTGATGTCGCTGGCGGCGGTGGGTTTCCTCACCCAGAACCTGGTCGTGCTGCTGGTGGCCCTGTTCTGCACCGGCGTGCAGTCCACGCTGTTCGGGCCGGTGAAGTATTCGATCCTGCCCTCGGTGCTCAAGCCAGAGGAACTCACCGGCGGCAACGGCCTGGTGGAGATGGGCACCTCCATCTCGATCCTGTGCGGCATGATCTTCGGCGGTCTGATCTTCACCTTCGCCGGTGCGCACGGCACCGTGGTGGCCGCGGTGGCGGTGATCGCGCTGGCGGTGACCGGCAACCTGGTGGCGCGCCGGGTGCCGCGCGTGGAAGCTGGCGCACCGGATCTGAAGATCAACTGGAACCCGATCCCCGAATCACTGGCCATCATGCGCCTGACCCGCCGCCAGCTGGCGGTACGCAATGCGATCCTGGGCGTGTCGTGGTTCTGGTTTGTCGGCACGGTGATCACCGCGCAGTTGCCGGGCTATGCCGAGCTCAACCTCGGCGGGCGGCCGGAACTGTACGTGTTCGCGCTGGCGCTGTTTTCCATCGGCACCGGCAGTGGTTCGCTGCTGTGCGAGAAGCTCTCCGGGCGCACGGTGGAAATCGGCTTGGTGCCGCTGGGCGCATTCGGCATCAGCGCCTTCATGCTCGACCTCTACTTCGCCCGGCCCGGCCAGGCGCTGGCGGCGGGGCTGGACGTGGTCGGCTTCGTACACCAGCCCGGCAGCATGCGCATCATGTTCGACCTGCTCGGCATCGGGGTATTCACCGGCTTCTTCGTGGTACCGCTGTTCGCGCTGATCCAGAGCCGCACGCCACGTGCAGAACTTTCGCGCGTGATCGCCGGGCTCAACATACAGAACTCGCTCTTCATCGTGGTGGCTGCGGTGGTGGGCATCGCGGTGCAGCGCTGGCTGGGCTGGACGATCCCGCAGGTGTTCCTGGCGCTGGCGATCGCCAACACCATCGTGGCGATCTACATCTTCACCATCGTCCCCGAATTCCTGATGCGCTTCCTCAGCTGGCTGCTGGTACGCACGCTGTACCGGCTGGAGCTGCACGGCATCGAGAAGAACGTGCCCGACGAGGGCGCCGCGCTGATCGTGTGCAACCACGTCAGCTACATGGACGCGTTGATCCTGGCGGCGACGGTGCCGCGGCCGGTGCGCTTCGTCATGTACTACAAGATCTTCAACATCCCGGTGATGCGCTGGATCTTCCGTACCGCCAAGGCGATCCCGATCGCCGGCGCGCGCGAGGACCCGGCGCTGATGCAGCGCGCGTTCGACGAGATCGATGCCGCGCTGGCCGAAGGCGAACTGGTGTGCATCTTCCCGGAAGGCGCGCTGACCCGCGACGGCGAGATCGCCCCGTTCAAGAGCGGCGTGGAGAAGATCCTGGAACGCCGCCCGGTGCCGGTGGTGCCGATGGCGCTGCGCGGCATGTGGAGCAGCATGTGGAGCCGCCGCGATACGCGCCTGGGCCGCATGCGCGTGCCGCGGCGCTTCCGCGCGCACGTGCAGGTGATTGCCGCGCCGCCGCTGGATCCGCAGGACGTGGACGCGCCGGCACTGGAAGCGCAGGTGCGTGCGCTGCGCGGCGATTTGGCCTGAGCAGGGCACCGCACGCTTTCCAAGCCATGTCCACGCCGCTACCCTTGCCCCATGCGGACGCCAGGGCGGCCGCCACAAGGAAGCCGCTTCGGGGGAGCGGCATGCAGGACGCCTGCTGGGATTTCCCGGTGGAGTCGCACGCTCGCCCCCCGGCCCTCGCCGGCCCGTCCGGCGCTGAAACACCACCACCCGAAGGAGTCGTCCCATGAGTGCAGTTCCGCCCATCGCCCCGCCGCCGGCGCAGCCAATACCCAACTACCTGGCCTGGTCGATCATCTCGACCGTGCTGGCCACCTGCCTGTGCTGCCCGGTGGGCCTGCTGGGCATCGTGGCGATCGTCTACGCCTCCAAGGTCAACAGCGCGCTGGCCGCCGGCGACCTGGACGGCGCCCGCCGCGCGTCGGCCAACGCCAAGACCTGGTGCTGGGTCGCCACCGCGCTGGCCATCGTGGGCCTGATCATCAACATCGTGTGGCTGGCCGTCGGCGGCGCGCAGGGCTACCTGGACGCGATGCAGCAGATGCAGCAGATGTCGTGACCGCCCTGCCGGCCCGCTACGGCTGGATGCTGATGGCGGCCACGCCAGTGGCCGCCTTCGGCGTGTGGATGCTGCTGCACTACGATCCCAACGTGGCGGGCAATCCGTTCCCGCCGTGCATCTTCCGCGCATTGACAGGTTTCTATTGCCCCGGCTGCGGGCTGACGCGCGCCTTGCACGCACTGGTGCACCTGGACATCGGCCGCGCGTTCGCGATGAACCCGCTGGTGATGACCGGCCTGTTGCTGGTACCCGGGCTGCTGGCGTGGAAGCACGGCTGGCGCGCACGCTGGTTCGCGCCCGTCGTCTCGGTCGTGTCGCGGCCGAACTTCTGGCTGGTGCTGCTGCCCGCCTACTGGATCGCGCGCAACCTGCCGTGGTTCCCGTTCACCGCGCTGGCGCCGGGCTGAGCCCGCTCACCCCACCCAGCCGGCGATCACCAGCAGCGCCAGCACCACCATCCACAGCAGCAGCACCCGCCACACCAGGCTCATCGCATCGCGCACTTCCGGCAGGCGACGCCATACCGGCACCAGGCCGGCATCGGTGTAGTCGTGCGCTTCCTCGCGCAGTTCGGCGCGCACGCTCGCCCGCGCCACCGCACCGAGGAACGCCGGCTCCAGCGCCCAGCGGTTGCCGTGCGCGGCGCGCCAGGCGCGGTAGACCGTGTCGAAATTCCCCACCAGCGCCATCGACAGCGTGATGAGCTGCGCCACCGGCCATTCCAGCGCGGCGAGCAGCGTGTGCGCGCCGCGCTCGTGCGCCGGAGGCAGCTTGCCACTGAGCGGGCCTTCGACCATCAGCACAAGCAGGCGGTACAGCACCGCGCCGAACGGGCCGAGCAGCAGGAACCAGAACAACACGCCGAACCAGCGCCGCAGGCCGTTGAGGACCACCGCCTCCACCAGCGATGGCGCGTCTTCGTGCAGGCTGCCGCCGGCCGCCTGCAGGTGCGAGACCGCCGCGCGGCGTGAGGCCGGGTCGTCGGCATCAATCACGGCTTCGACATCGCGGTCCAGGTCGCGCGGGCCCCAGGTCCAGGCCAGCACCAGCACCCCGTAGAGCAACGAGGGCAAGCCATAGGCGTGGCCGCGCAGCAGCCATTGCAGCAGCAGCACCGGCAACAGCGGCGGCAACAACGCGATCGCCGCGCCATAGCGCCCGTGCCATGGACCGCCACCGCGCGACTGCTCGCCCAGCCAGTCCAGCCAATGCGAGAACCAGCCGAAATGGCGCAGCCGCGCCACCTGCGCCGGGGCGATATGGCCCAGCGCCAGGGCGACGATCACGGCAACCAGAGCGGTGAACATGGGCGGGGGTCTCCTGGATCGACGAGGCCGTTGATGCAGGGCCGATGATGAGGCAAGGCGCCGCCGCCGTCAGCCTCGGTGGTACCAGTCTTCGATCAGGGCGCGGGCGATGGAGATCGACGGTGCCAGCAGCAGGCCCGCGCCATCGTCATGTCCGTCGCGGGCAAGGGCGGCGCCGACCTCTTCGCGGGTGAACCAGCGCGCGTCCTCCAGCTCGCCATCCACCTGCGGCTGTTGCGCGCCGTCGGCCTGCGCACGGAAGCCGAGCATCAATGCACCGGGGAATGGCCACGGCTGCGCGCCCAGGTACTGGCAGGCATCGATGCGGACCTGCGTTTCCTCGTGGACTTCGCGCGCGACGGTCTGCTCGAGCGACTCACCCGGTTCGACGAAACCGGCGATCACCGAATAGCGGCGCGGCGCCCAGCTGGCCTGGCGACCGAGCAGCAGGCGCGCGCCGTCGCTGACGGCGACGATCACCGCCGGGTCCACACGCGGATAGTGGTCGTTGCCGCATTGCGCGCAATGGCCGATGAAACCCGCTCGGCGGAAGGCGATGGGGCCCCCGCACACGCCGCAGAAACGCGTGCGCGCCTGCCACCAGGACATGCCACGGGCATAGGCGAAGGTGGTGGAAAGTGCACCCGGCCATTCGGCGCCGGCGCGACGCAGGTCGATGCGACCCGGAGCCTCGACGGTCACCTGCGTGGCATCCACGCAGAACCACGCCTGCTCGCCGGCCAGGCCGAGGAAGATCGCCGTGCCGGGGGCCGGGCCGATATCGGCGCCCGTCAGGTCCGCCGGTTGACCGTGTTCGTCAGCGTAGGCCAGGCCCTCCGCGTCCAGGACCAGGACGCGCGCCTGCGGCCAGAGCCGCGCAAGGGCGTCGGGGTCATCGCGCAGCGGATCGGCGCGGTCGAGCGGCTGGGCGACGAAGGCGAAGCCGGAGAAGGTCGGAATCGATGCAGGCATCTGCGCAAGCGTGCCGCCAAAGCGCTTTCATCGCAACCGCGTACGCCGTAAAAGCAAAGGGCCGGCGATGCCGGCCCTTTGCGGGTTCACTTGCGCGACGCTCAGACGCTGAAGCTGCTGCCGCAGCCGCAGGTGGTCTTGGCATTGGGATTGCGGATGACGAACTGAGCCCCGGTAAGGCTCTCGGTGTAATCGACCTCCGCGCCCATCAGGTACTGCAGGCTCAGCGGATCCACCAGCAGGGTGACGCCGTCGGTCGCCACCGCCAGGTCGTCTTCGGCGCGGTTTTCGTCGAACTCGAAGCCGTACTGGAAACCCGAGCAACCGCCGCCCTGGATGTACACGCGCAGCGCCAGCTCGGCGTTACCCTCGTCCTGGATCAGTTCGCGCACCTTGGCCGCGGCGGCACCGGTGAAGTTCAGCGGCCGGTCCAGCGACTGGTAGTCCGGGGCGGGCGCGGCACCCGGAAGGGAAACAAGCGTGGTCATGCGGGCAGGATGGGGCCCGGCGGCTTCCGATTCAAGGCGGCCGGCCGGACGCAGCGTTCGACGCCACGTCACGTACCGGCCCGGATTCAGCCGTTGACGGCCGCCAGGGTCACGCCGACCGGCACGCTGGCCTCGCCCGGGGCCGGCGGCGCGGCCGTCGCGGTGGCGTGGATCAGCCGGCCGGTGAGCTGGGCGCCGGCGCTCATCTCCACGACCTGGTAGTGCACGTTGCCTTGCACGCGGGCCTTGGGCGCCAGCTCGACGCGTTCGCCGGCATGCACGTCGCCGTCCAGCTGGCCATTGATGATGACCACCGGGGCACGCACTTCGCCCTCGATGCGGCCCTGCTCGGCCAGCGTCACCATGGCCGGGCTGCCGTCCTCGGCGATCACCTTGCCGTGGATGCGCCCTTCGATGTACAGCCCGCCGCTGAAGACCAGGTCGCCCCGGATCACCACCTGCGGACCGATCAGGGTATCGACCACGGTCTGGTCGCCCCGGTTGGATTTGTTTCCGAACATGCCTACTCCCCTGAGGCCGCAGTGGCGGCGCTCTTCCAATCGAATGTCTGGTTGACCGGCGCCCCACCGCCGGTCAACGAGATTCGCACACGTTGCGGGGTGAAATCCTTGGGCAGGATCACGCTGCCGGTCAATTGCTGGAAATACCTGAACGAATAAGGCTGTCCGGCCACGTCGGCCTTCTGGTGCAGCTCGTTCCAGCTGACCGTGGTCAGCTTGCCGGCGCGCACGCCTTCCACGGCAAAGCGCAGTTGGCCCTCGCTGATCGCACCGCGGTTCAGGTTCTGCGTCAGCACCACGGTATAGGCCCAGGTGCCGCCCGCCTCGGGGGTGAACTCGATGGAGTGGGCGTTGAGCCCCTTGCGTTGGCTGGTCGCGCCGACCAGCCGCTCGTAGAAGGCGACATCGGCACGCAGCGCGGCGATCTGCTCGTCGCGCTCGGCCAGCGAGGCCTGGACCTCGTTGTTGGCGGCGCGGCTGATCTGGTCGGACACCGCCAGGTTGACCTGGCGCTGCTTCAGGCCCTGGATCTGCGCTTGCAGGTCGGCCGCCTGGCGCTGGCTGGCGCGCAGCTCGGCCTGGGCCTGCCCCAGTTCGGGCGCGGCCAGCCGGCTGGCGAGCAACCACATGCCGCCTAGCGACAGCAGCCACAGCAGGCCGACCACGATCACCACCCCCCACGCAATACGGCGGGAGGAAGACGATCCGTGGCGGACGATCTGTATGCGGGGTACCGGTCGATTCATCGGAGGGAAGCACCAGGCCCGGGAGCCGGCGCGGACATCCTGTAGGAGCGGCAGGCTAGTGTGCCAGATGGTGCCGCCGGGGCGCTGGCGCCCCTGGCACGCTTGCCCGATAGTGGCCGCGCCATCCCTGCGGAGCATGCGGCATGAACGAGGCCCACCTGTTTGTCATCGGCATCCTGCTCGCCTGGCTGGCGGGCATCCGGGTCTACCTGACGGTGTTCGGCATCGGCCTGGCAGGCGCGTTGGGCTGGGTGGACCTGCCGCCCGCGCTGCACGCGACCACCTCGTGGTGGGTGCTCGGGACCTCCGGCGCCTTGGCGGTGGCGGAATTCTTCGCCGACAAGATTCCCGGCGTCGATTCGGTCTGGGACCTGCTGCAAACGCTGGCCCGCGTCCCGGCGGGGGCTTTCCTTGCCGCTGCCACGCTCTCCCCCGACGGGCAGCTGGGCACCGGCGCCCTGGTGGCCGGCGCGGGCGTGGCGCTCACCAGCCACGTGCTCAAGGCGGGCTCGCGCGCCTTGCTCAATACCTCGCCCGAACCGGCCAGCAACTGGGTGGCTTCCGTGGCCGAGGACGCGGTGGTGACCACCAGCCTGGCGCTGGCACTGGCCCACCCGTGGCTGGCGCTGCTGGTGGTGGTCGGGGCGAGCCTGCTGGGTGCCCTGCTGGTGTGGTGGGTCTGGCGGACCCTGTGGCGGGGCATGAAGCGGCTGGTCGCCCCGCTGCGCGCGGACGCCGGGCCGCTCGCATCGCGGCAGTCGCCGCTGCCGTGAAGTTCATCGCATAATCAGGGGCGCTGACAGGGGAGTCTCCATGGTCGCTCGACAACCGGCATCCAACGCCCGCGACGACGCGCGCGGCCGCGCCCGCGGCGTGCGCGCGGAAACGCCGCCGGCCGATTACTGGCGTCGCTGGGATGACATCTCCGAACAGATCGGCGGTGCGCGGCCGCAGTTCGAGGAACGGCGCGCATCGATGCCACCTTCGACGGACATCGCCCCGCCGGCAGCTTCGGCCGGTGTGGCACCTGTCCCGGCAACGCCCCCCGCAGCGGCCGGCGCGCCGGCATCGGCGCAACCGCCATCGCGGCCGACGCCCGACTCCTCCGCGACCCCGCACGGCGACGAGCAACTTCTGCGCCCCAACGACAGCCCGTATCGCGTCCTCATCGTCGAGGACGACCGGTCGCAAGCGCTGTTCGCGCAAAGCGTGCTGCACGGCGCGGGCATGCATGCGCAGGTCGAGATGAGCGCGGCGGCGGTGCCGCAGGCGATCGCCGACTACCGGCCGGACCTGATCCTGATGGACCTGCACATGCCGGACCTGGACGGCATCCGCCTGACCACGTTGATCCGCCAGCACCCGCAACACCAGCTGCTGCCGATCGTGTTCCTTACAGGCGACCCGGACCCGGAGCGCCAGTTCGAAGTGCTCGACAGCGGCGCCGACGATTTCCTCAACAAGCCGATCCGGCCTCGCCACCTCATCGCAGCGGTCTCCAACCGCATCCGCCGTGCGCGCCAGCAGGCGCAGCTGTCGGTGGGCGAGGACGGCGGGCGCAGCAACCCGGAAACCGGCTTGCCCACGCGGGCGCACCTGATGCAGCTGCTGGGCAGCCATCTCGGCCGTGCCGATGCAGGCATCCTCTTCATCGAGATCGCCAGTGCCTTGGGCCTGCGCGAGCGTTACGGCTATGCCGCCTTCGAGCGACTGATGAACCAGACCGGGCATCGGCTGGCGCGCGCGGCCACGCCGTTCCCGCTGGCGCGCCTGAACGACAACAGCTTCCTGCTGCTGGTCGAAGGACTGGACGTGGCCGCGCAGCGCCAGCTCGCGGTGGAAATGCGCGGCCAGTTGGCGGCGCAGGCATTCGAGATCCGCGAAGGCGAATCGGTGCATCTGCGCTGCGCAATTGGCGTGGCCACGCTGGACCATGGCTTCGGCGATGCCGGCAGCGCGCTGGAAGCGGCCGAACGCACCGCCCTGCAGGCGCGGCTGGAGCCGGAAGGCGTGCGCGTGCATGTGCCCAGCGAAATGCCCGACGATGCCCATCTCGAACTGGTCGATGGCCAACTGGAGCTGGCCTACCAGCCGATCGTCGCCGTCGCCGGCAGCGAGCTGGCCCAGTACCAGGTGCTGCTGCGCCTGCGCCGTCCGGACGGCACGCTGCTGCAGGCCGGCCAGGTCATTCCCGCCGCCGAAGCGGCCGGGCGCATCGCCGACCTCGACCAGCAGGTGCTGGACCACGCACTCGGCCTGCTGCAGCACTACCAGCACGCCACGCCGCCGCTGCGCCTGTTCGTGTCGCAATCGCCGCGCACGCTGGCGCGCGAGGCATTCGCCGAATGGCTGGAGCAATCGCTGGCACAACGCGGCCTCGCCGGCACCTCGCTGGTGATCGACGTGCGCCTGGAAGATGCCCTGATCCACACCGTCACGCTGCAGCAGTTCTGCAAGCGGATGATGGCCGGCGGCGTGCAGTTCTGCCTGAGCCAGTTCGTGCCCAGCGAAGAAAACAACGCGTTGCTCGGACAGCTGCCGCTGGGTTTCGTGCGCATGCATAGCCGGTATGCGGCGGCGCATGCCGAGCCCGCCCTGCGCGACGAGCTGCGCGACGCGATCAACCTGGTACACCGCCATGGCTTGCTGATCATCGGGCAGCAGATCGAGGACGCGCAGGCCGCCGCGGCGATGTGGATGGGCGGGGTGGATCTGATCCAGGGCAACCTGGTGCAGTCCGTCGGCAAGGAACTGGACTTCGACTTCCACAGCGCGGTGCTGTAGGCGTGACGCTGGGTCCCGGCCAAGGCATGTGGCTCTGGCTGGCGGTCGCGGCGGCGGGGCTCATCGCGCTGGTCATGGCCGTGGTGCGCGGCAGGCAGCTTTCCGAGGCGCGTCGCCAGCAGGCGCTGCTGCGCGAGCGGCTGGAGGGTTCGCGGCGCGAAATCGACGGCCTGCGCCAGGAGCTGCTGCGCCACGACCAGCTCGAGCAGCAACTGCTGCAGGCCAAACAGGCCGCCGAGGCCGCCGTGCTCGCCAAGGGCGAGTTCCTGGCGACGATGAGCCACGAGATCCGCACGCCGCTCAACGGCATCATTCCGATGCTGGATCTGGTGTCGCGCGGCGCGCTGGCCGCGGACCAGCGCGAGATGCTGCAGACGGCCACCGCCAGTTCGTTGCAGCTGCTGCGCATCGTTGATGACATCCTCGATTACTCCAAGCTGGAGGCCGACAAGCTCGAGCTGGAGATCACCACGTTCAACCTGCGCGAGCTGATGGACGGCGTGGTGCAACTGATGCAGCGCGCCGCAGAGGACAAGCACCTGCGGCTGGACGTGGCCATCGACCCGGCGGTGCGGCTGTCCGTGCGCGGCGACCCGGTGCGGCTGCGCCAGGTGCTGGGCAACCTCATTGGCAACGCGCTGAAGTTCACCGAGCGCGGCGGCATCGATGTGAGCGTGCGCCGGCTCGGCGAGACCAAGGCGCAGCACCTGCTGCGCTTCCAGGTGCGCGACAGCGGCATCGGCATCGCGCCGGAACAGCAAGCGCGGCTGTTCCGCGCCTTTACCCAGGCCGATGCGTCCACCACCCGCCTGTATGGCGGCACCGGCCTGGGATTGGTGATCTGCAAGCGCATCATCGACCTGATGGGCGGGCGGATCGGCGTGGAATCCTCGCCGGGCGCCGGTGCCACGTTCTGGTTCGAGATCCCGCTGCTGAAGGTCATCGGCGACCTGCAGCAAGGCCACGCGCTGCGCGAGGCGATGCGCGTGCTACTGGTGTCCAGCGACGACCGGTTACGCCAGCGCATGCAGATGCTCATGCGCAACTGGGGGATCGGCCTGCACTGCGTGGACAGCACGCAGGAGGCACTGGAACGCATGCGGGCCGGCACGGCGCAGCGAACGGGCGTGGCATTCGACGTGGTCATCGCCGACCACGAACAGCTGCGTTACAGCGCGCGCGCCCTGCATCGCGGCATCGCGCGCGCGCCGGAGCACGCAGGTACGCGGCTGATCTGGCTCGTCGGCGACGAACCGCTGCCTGGCGAACTCGACGATCATCTCGATCGCTTGCCGCGGCAGGCCAGCGATGCCGAGCTGCGTGCGGCATTGGTCCCGGAACGTCGCGCACCTGCCGAGCCGGAAGACGCCGGCAGCGCGATTCCGCATCCCGAGCCACTTCCTGCGAGCGTGGCAGGCGACGCGCAGGAACCGCGGATCCTGCTGGTCGAAGACAATCCGGTGAACCTGATCGTCGCGCAGAAGATGCTCGCCACGCTCGGTTACCAGGCGCAGGTCGCCACGCATGGCGAGGCCGCGCTGGACCTGTTGCGCCAGCACCGGCATGACCTGGTTTTCATGGACTGCCAGATGCCGGTGCTGGACGGCTACCAGGCCACGCGCCGGTGGCGGGCGCTTGAGGCCGAGACCGGCGCGGCGCGCCTGCCGATCGTGGCGATGACCGCCAACGCCATGGCGGGCGATCGCGAACGCTGCCTGGAAGCAGGCATGGACGACTACCTGCCCAAGCCGGTATCGCGCGAGCAGCTGGAAGGTTGCCTGGCGCGCTGGCTGCCCCGGCGCGGCACCTCGCTTCCCAGCATCCGCAGCGTCGAGCCGCAGGCCGAGACCGCCACGCCGGCCATGCAGTCGGCCGCCCTGCCGATCCTGGATACCGACGTGCTGGACGAGCTGCATGAAGTGGCCGGCGCGGAGACCGCCAGCATCGTGCAGCTGTTCCTAGAGGATGCCCCGCGTTTGATCGCCAGGCTGGAAGCTGCCTCAGGCACGCGCGACAACGATGAGCTGCGCGAGGCCAGCCACACGTTGAAGTCTTCCAGTGCCAACGTCGGCGCGATCGCACTGGCCAATGCAGCGCGGCGCATCGAGCTGGCCGCGCGTGCCGGGCCGATCGAACGGCCGGCCGTGATGGTGGCGCTGGTGATCGCCGAATATGCGCGCGCGCGCCTGGCCCTGAGCGGGCAGATCGCGCGCCTGCAACGCCCGCTCGCCGCGGGCAAGTGAATCAGTCTTCGAGTTTGGTGAGCAGGTAGTTCGGCTCGCCGATGCGCTCGACCAGATCGAGTTGGGTTTCCAGCCAGTCGATATGCTCTTCCTCGGATTCGAGGATGTCCACGAACAGCTGGCGGCTGACGTAGTCGTGGATCGAGTCGGCGTAGGCAATCGCCTCGCGCAGCAGCACGACTGCCTCGCGCTCCAGCGCCAGGTCGCAGCGGAACATCTCGGTGGGGTTTTCGCCGATGCGCAACTTGCCGAGCGCCTGGAAATTCGGAAGCCCTTCGAGGAACAGGATGCGGTCCGACAACTTGTCGGCGTGCTTCATCTCGTCGATGGATTCCTTGTACTCGTGCTCGGCCAATTCCTTCAGGCCCCAGTTCTTCAGCATCTTGGCGTGCAGGAAGTACTGGTTGATGGCGGTCAGTTCGTTGTAGAGCGCCTTGTTGAGGAACTCGATGACCTTGCTGTCGCCTTTCATGCCGATGTCTCCCTGGTTGAGCGGGCGCACTGTAGCGCCTCCGCCTCCCTCATGAAGGAACGCGAATCGTGCTCAGTTGAAGGGGAATAGCCCGGCGATGCGCCGGACAAGGGCGGTCAGGCTGCGACAGCCAGGCCCACCACGGGCAACGGCAGGTCACGCGCCATGCGCGCCTGTTCGAGCAGGCCAGCCGCCATGTCCAGGCAGGAGCCGCAGTTCGAACCACAGCCGGTGCGCATGGTCAGTTCGGACACGCTGGTACAGCCGCTGGCGGCGGCTTCGCGGATCTGGTGGTCGGTGACACCATTGCAGATGCAGACGTACACGATCGGAATGCCAACAGCGCCCCCAAGGCGGGACCTATCCATTTCATCGCAAATGCGAATTGTTGTCAATTCGCTTTCATTAATCGCTGCTGCCCGTGCGCGAACGACGGCTGCCCCCCCGTCCCCGCGACCGCTTGCGGGGCCGGTCGTGACCGGCGCTGCTCCCCGGTAACCAAGCCTCCTGGGCGGGCGCAGGCATCGCGCCCACGGCGGCATCGCCGGCAATGCCTCGAGCCAGGGGCGCCAGATGGCGCAGCGCGCGGGCATACACGCCACGCTTGAACACCACGACATGCTGGACCGGGTACCAGAAATCCACCCAGCGCCAGTGGTCGAACTCTGGAGTCTCAGTCTGCATGAGATCGACGTGCGCTTCATCGCCAGTAAGGCGCAGCAGAAACCAGACCTGCTTCTGGCCAATGCACACTTGACGCTCATTGCGCCGTACCGCCCTGCTTGGCAAGCGATAGCGCAGCCAGCCCGGGGTCGCCCCCAGCAGCTCCACGTGTTCGGGCAACAGCCCGGTCTCCTCGCGCAACTCGCGATACATGGCCTCGACCGGGGTTTCGTCGGAGTTCATGCCGCCCTGCGGAAACTGCCAGCCATCCCGGCGCACCCTTCGGGCCCAGAACACCTGGCCGTCCTGCCGCATCAGCACGATGCCGACGTTCGGTCGGTAGCCGTCCGGATCGATCACGATGCGGACTCCTGAAAAAATCTACTGTCCCGGACTCTGCCATGGCCGCCGCCGGGCCACAAGCCAAGAACGAAAAGATTGACAGCCAGGGCAAACCCCGCGAAAATTCGCGGCTCACTATGGCTATGTAGCTCAGCCGGTTAGAGCACAGCACTCATAATGCTGGGGTCGGTGGTTCGAGTCCACCCATAGCCACCAAATGCGAGACCAAAAAGCCCTGCACATTGTGCGGGGCTTTTTGTTTCGGGCTCTAGTAGATCTACCGGGGCCACGGACAGCTTCACGGCGCGGCAGACCCCTGGAAGTCAGTAGTAAACGGTAGCTACAACGCTGTCCCGGTAAGCGCCAGGCACTGCATCGGGCTGGGCAGGAACACGCCCGTAGACCGTGATTTCGACCGGCGCACCCTGCGCATTGGTCTGGCCCGCCTGCATTTCTCCACCCACGTCACCCCAGCGCATGGTTCTTCCCGAGTCGCGATAGAGTTCATAGACGAGGAACTCGCCCGGCGATCCGGCCATCCTCCGCTCGCCCCCCAACGCATGTTGGCCGCTATCAAGGCCAATGCGCCACACCGTATCGGGTGGGCATTGCAGACGAATATCGGCCTGTGCCTGCGCGCCGCGCTCGGAAGGCGCGGTCCGCCCGAAATCGAGATCGCCGGCATTGATCGTGCAACTGTTCTCGAAAGTCGCCAGCACCCCGGAGGAATTGAACCCCACCGCGCCGCCGCCTGCCCCGCCCGTGCTGCAGTCCTCGACCTGCGGAAAGCCGGCGGTGTCGTATCGCCACCGGAGGATTCCGATGATTCCCTGCTCCTGGAAGCTGGCGAGCGCCGGCACGGATTGCCCGGGATAAACCCTGCCGTAGATCTGCGCATGACGGGTTTCAGGCGCGCCGGGGGCAACTTCCAGCACGATGCGGTAGACCGGAAACGTTCCCAGGCCGCCAAGCGGCTGCGTATGTGCGGGGTCCGCGAACAAATCGTAGTCCAGAAAGGCGTTGTGGTAATTGCTCATCCTCCGCTGAGGTTGGCCGATGCTCCACGCGCCGGGTTCCAGATAAAGGCAAAGCTGGTAGTAGTACGTGTTGCCGGCCCCGGAGTAATCAGGTGCGCAGGTATAGGACACGGACGAGCTGGATGCCTTGCCTGCAGGGGTGACCGGCCCGAAGTTCAGACCGAAGGCGCCTGATACATAACAGCTCTGTGCGCATGCGGTCGCGACAGCAAACATCAGCGCAAGTCCGAATGCGCATAACGCCTTCCTGCATACGCGCCGCCCGGAACGCAAGGGCTTCATTGCGAGATGCATGGAAGCTCTCCCAGTTCCAGCCATCCCGACGCAGGCAGGTGTTGCGGTAGGGTGGCAATGCAATGCTCATCCCCCAGTGGAACCACCACCTGCGCGCCTGGTGGCGCATCTTCGATGAACATGCTTCCGTCGTAGCCCACGACTGCTTCGTCCGTAATAGATCCGTGCTGCAGTCTCGCGATAGTCCCTGGTTCTATGCTCCCGCCATCCGTTCTGCGCAGCGATAACGTCAGCGCCAGCACCTTCTTCATCGGGAAATGTGCCAGCACACCACTCCCGGTGGCGGGCAAGGCATCCAGGCGAGTGCGCGACAGCGTGACATCCGTTTGCACCGCAAGCGGATCGATCGACAGATTGTTGTGCTGCCAAGCATTGAGCGAAGTAACCAGCAGATAGCCCGCGCGATTGGTGCGACCCACCGCGCGATTCTCAAGCATCACCGGCACGCCTCCGATGCCGTCGGTGGAGACCAGTGCGAAGGCGTCGTAGACGCGCCGCATGGCGAACAGCCGTCCTTCCATCAGCAACAGCGCGCCGCTCGCATCGGCATAAGCGGCCGTACTACGGGCGTCATCGCCACGCCAGCTCAGGGCTCCGGCACGCCATTGGCCGAAGGTGCCTAGCTGGGTGAGTTCGCCCTGCCATCCGGCTTCTCTACCGCCTGTAGCCTGCGCTTTCCATCCGAATCCATTCTCATCGCCCGGCAACGCCCGTCCGGCGCCAAAGCTGGCGTTCGACCCGTCATTGCTTCGCTCAGCGCTGGTCCACGCATGCGATCGCCCGCCGAATTCGGTCGACCAATAGAGGTAAGCGCCGATGGAACCACTTCTCCCGAGGTCGCGATTGAGGTTGAGGCTGAAGGTGCCCCAGCGCTCGGTCGCCACCGAGCCACTCAGGCTTGCGTACGCAATACTTCCGGCAACCGGCAGGTCCTGCCGTACGTAGCTGGCACCGAGTTGCGAGCGCCCCATCATCACCCCGAGAAAGGCTTGATCGGTCCGCAAAGGAAGTGGCGCCTTCTGCAAGCTGGCGACGTCGCGAAAGCCCATGTCGCGCCGAAGGCTCTTGTAACTGACACTCAGGTGGGCACCTCGCCACTGGTACCCAAAGCCGTACTGGCGGCCGCGTTCGCTTCCGTGCCAGCTTTCGGCGTAAGAGCCCTGCACGACGCCGCCGAGGATCGGTACCAGGGACACCCCGCCCAGGCCGGCCATAACGAGGTCCTTCGTGGACTCCAGGTGGGATTCCAGCGTCATCGCGTCGGATGCGCCGATGCGCAGGCTGCCGTTGAAGAAAGGATCATCTGCGTAGGAAAACGAATCCACGCCATAGCCGAGGCGCAGGTAGCCCGCCGCCAGTGACCAGTCCGCCAGCCCCTTCTGCAGCAGGTCCGAACTGCTGTAGAAGGAGAAGGTCGTCGTTCGTTGTTGGCCGGTAATGTCGGTGAGGACGAGTTTGGCCGCACCCGCGCCGCTCAGGATGGGCACGTTTTGCAGCTCGAACCGGCCGGGCGCCACCGCCACGCGTGGCTGCTGAATGCCCTCGATGAAAAGGTCGGCTGTGGAAGGAAGTACCGCCTCACCTTCAAATCGCGCCAAAGGCATCGTGACGCGATAAGGCTGAAGGTCGAAGTTGCGCGATAGCCGGATACCGCCCAGCCGCGTGGCGCGAGTCCATGACAGTCCGCCGGTGACGTCGTCGCCGACGGCCAAGCGAATCATCGGTTCGGGGAAGTCGAGACTGAAATTGCTATCCAGGCGAATCGTTCCCGTCTTCTGGTCGCCCTCGGCATCGTGCCCAAAACGGCTGACGGCGCTCGTGCGCCAGAGCCCTTCTCCCACGCCGAACATTCGAAATTCGCTCCAGGCGCTCAACGTTCTATAGCCCGATGCACTTTCGGCATAGAGGTCATAGTCGAGTAGAAGGCCCGGCGCCCTTGAATCCGACTCCTGCGTTGACAGCGGCGGTGGCGCGTAGCCCAGCTTCATGGTTGGAGCGGCCAACATGGAAACCGGCGCATCAAGCAGCAGGCGTTGCTCGGCCACGTCGTATTCAAGAGTGACCCCATCAAGCATGTCGAGGCGGATCAGGGCCCCTTCACCGACGCCCCCCGGAAGCACCAGCCCGATTTCGCGCAAGGTCGTTGGCGCAGCGAGAAGTTCGTTGCCGCGAAGGGTGAATCGATATACCCCCGCCAGGGCAACGCGATTCAGGATGACCTCCAGATAGAGAGGCTCATCGCGCGACAGCACGGAGCGTGCGTCTTGCGGACCCTCATCCGAGTGAAGGGATGCCACGCCCGTAAGCGGGCAAGCCGAGCCATCACCCAGCCAGCCGCCGATGCACCCGATCACACAGCTAGCTGCCCGGCTCCACCAGCGGAATCGGACGGGACTCGCGGTCGTCATTGAATCTGGCTTTCAGTATGTGGCCCGACGGCAGCGGGTATGGGGCAGCCAAGGGCCAACGCATCTGCTGGCCCGGCAAGACGTAGCCCACCAAACCCTGCGCGAGCCATTTGCTTCCACCGGTGCTATCCACCAGGCTCGCGTGACTGATTCGAAGATGCGCGGGACCTTCATTTCTCACCTGCAACGCGGCCTTCCCGCCGGCATCCTTCACCACTGACGCGCGGATGCGTGCCAGGTCGGCGTAATTCGTGCCTGGCGAAGACGCGGCGCCCTCCAGAAGACCTACAGGCTCGACGAAGGCGGGTATCGAGTAGCGCATCAGGACCTCGAGCCCGGACCGCTCGGCAGGCGGCTTCCTCGGAAGCTCGTCAACGAGGACCCGATAAGACTTTTCCCGTGATGCGTCGAGCGGTTTTCGTCGTGCCAACCGTATGACCTGACGCCGACCTGGCTCCACACGCACGATGGCGGGGCTGGCGATCATGTCCTCGGCCTTCTCCAGTACATCCCGGTTGTCCGCCTGCGACCAGCGCATCACGCGAACCTGCGCTTCCAGTGGTTCCGTTCCGGTGTTCTGCAGATAGAGCGCCTGTGCTTGCTCGGTGGGGGTGTAACGAAGCTGGACGGGCGATACCTGAAGCGACGACGCACTCGCATCGATGCCGACGGTACCCACCAGCATCCAAAGCAGCATGAAGTTCATGGCCTGACGTATCAAACCCTGGCGCATGTAGCCTCCTAGTAGGTCAGCGTGGCGGTGATGGTGTCGCGATAAGTTCCCGCCGGCTCATTGCCGACGAGCGTGGCGCGTCCATACACATCGATGTCGATGGCATACGCGCTACCCAGTCCCGCACCGCTGCCCGTGTACCAGTTGGAACTGTCATTGCCCCAGATCGAGCCACCGAACGCATCTCGCGACAACGTATAGGCGATCTGTACCGGCTGAGCAGGTGCGATCGGGGCATTCTTCATGGCGCGCGCGGTGACCTGCCCCGTCGTCGTGCCACCATCCAGGCCCAATGTGAACGGTGTGTCCTTCGTGCATTGAACCGAGATGGTGCCACGCTGGTCGTGGGTACCCGCTGTGGATAGCTGGCGCCCAAAGTCGATATCCGATGCGGTGAGCACCGTACAGGTACCCACGATATCCATGCGAACTTCGAAGGTATCGGTCACTACAGCAGGCTGTGCCCGAGCGATGCCTGGGCAAGCAAAGAGAAACAGCAGCACCCAAAGCTTTCGCACGGGAGTATTCGATGTTTCCAGCACTCGACATTCACCTCGGCAGGACGTGCAGCTGATGCGGGCCAGGGAGAGGAGCCGCTTCCGCTCAATGCGGTTCGGGCCACTCTTTCCTTCCCGCATCGCACGCGGCAGGTGAATGCTGGGCGTTTTCCAGTCTCAGCGCATCAGTAAAAGCGCGCGCACATCTTCCGTACTTCTACGGGTACACACTGCAGCCGGTCGACGTCTTCCGGATGTCGTCAAGGCGCATCTTGACCTTCCGCGTCATGATGCCGCGGAGGCGGCGCTTGACCGGGCAAGGGAACGACGCGGATGTCCTGCGGCGAGCTGAGCGCGATGCCTACTTCGGCCATCTTCGCCAGCAGGCTGAAGAACAGCTCGCTGCGCACACCGTACGCGTCGCGTGGGCTTCCCACGTAGAGGAAGCTGTTGAAGTTCGCCTGACCATTGGCAATCGAGTCGATATACACGGCGGGCGCGGGCGTCGACAACACCTTCGGGTGACTGGCGTAGAGCGCCAACAGCAGTTCGCGCACACGCGCCATATCCGTGCCCAGTGGCACGGCGAACTGAAGTTGCACGCGACCCAGCGGGTTGGAGAGCGTCATGTTGCGCACGCTCTTGGTGATCAACTCCGAATTCGGGACGATCAGCGTGGAGCGGTCGCCAATCTGTATTTCCGTGGCGCGGACGTTGATGCGTTTGACATCGCCTTCCTGGTCCCCGAGGCGAACCCAGTCGCCCACCCGTACCGGCCGCTCGGCCATCAGGATCAACCCGGAAATGAAGTTCTGCGTGATGGCCTGCAGGCCGAAACCGATGCCCACCGACAGCGCGCTCGCCACCAGCGCCAGATTGGCGGCGGTGATGCCCAGTGCCGCCAATGCCCAAAGGATCACCACCACGATGCCGACGTAGCGCACCACCGCGCTGACCGAAGCACGTGCGCCCACGTCCAGGTCTGTCTTGGGCAGGTAGGTCTTGTTGAGCCACTGCTGGGCACCTTGCAGGAGCGTCCAGCCAATGGCCAAGGTAGCCAGCGAACCGAAGATCTCGGCGGGGGCAAAGCGCACATTGCCCAGCTCCAGGCCACTGGAGAGCGCAGAGAAGAGATTGCCGAAGAGGGACAGGTTGGAGCCGTAGGGCATCAGCAATGCCGCGACACCCGTGACCAGGAGGCACACGCGGATCGCTGCGGACAGCAGCGCGCCCGCCTGGACCAGCAGGCTGGGACGCAGCCCGATACCCACCAACGCACGGCTGACGCGATTCTCAGGCCGCACCAGCCACATGCATAGATCATCCACGAATGCCAACAGCAAGGCGATGGCACCCCACACGAGCGCCATCCAGATGATCTGTCGGGTCACGAAGACCGCGAAATTGAGGTAGCCCACCAAGATGGCCAGCAATGCCAGCAGCACCGCGCAGTAACCCAGGATGCGGGCCAGCGCGACCACGCCGCCGCCGCGGGTGGTGAGGTTGCGCGCCGGTGCCTTCGCGGTGCTGTTGACTGCCTTCGGATCGGCGTCGGCGGGTACATCGATGGGTGTCGCCGGATCATGTACGGTGCGACGCAGCGAGCGGGTCAGCGTGGCAAGGGCAGAAAGAATGAGCGCCACGTACAACAACGCGCTCGTCGCATCCAGGACCTGGCCAAGTACATCGCTCGTGTCCGCCAGCTTCAGCACCTGTGCCGCCATGTACCGCAGCCAGGCCAGCCAGGCGGCCGCATGGCAGTGCCACAGCAGGCGCTTGGCGGTGGCATCATCCAGGGTAAACAAGCGCCAGGAGGCTTGTCCGCGCGACATCAGTGCACCACTGAGCGCACTGATGAAGGCTGCGATGTAGGTGATCTGGACGAAGGCGTCGATGAGGGGCGACAAGTTCTCGGGTACGCCTTCGATCGACTGCAATGCACCCGCAAGCGCGGAGGCCGCCAGGCCCATCGACAGCGTGCCCACCAGCATCAGCCACACTGCCAGCGCGGAACGGCGCAAGCGTCCCCCCGGACCGCGCGAGGTGATCAGGCTGCGCCCAACGCGGCGCAGCGCAATACGAACCGGAAAGGCCAGCAGGAACGCCACCAACACACCGCCCACCAGTGCGCCATAGCCCTCGCGTGCGACGGCGGTGCGCAGCGTGGCGGCCGCACCATTCGCCATCTTGGCGAGGGCATCCTCGTCTTCTCGCCATGCCTTGGCCAGGTTGCGCCACAACGCGGGCGATAACGGTGACGGGGCGCGGGTGGTGAGGTCCTGGCTGAATCTCTCCGAACGGGTGCGCTCAAGATTGGCGGCCGCTTGGCGCGCGTCCAGGGCCAGCAGTTCGGCGCGTTTGCGGGCGTCATCGAGTTTCAGCTGGCGGGCCGTCAGCTCGCGACGCTGGCTGGCGATTTCGGGGGATTCCCGTGTCCCCGCAGCCGGCGGCGCCCCTAGCTGTTCCAGTCGCGCCTTGGCATCGGCCAAGGGCGCATCGAGCAGCTGGGACGCCGCTTGCGTGTCGCGCTGGATGGAGGCCAGCTGCTCGTTGAGCTTCAGGAAATCTTCCGTGGCTTCGGTACGCGGCACCTGCCTGTTAACGGCGGCCAGGCGGTCCTCGGCGCCGTCGAGCAGCTTTTGGGCGTCAGCCAGCGACGTGTCGGGCTGCGCCTGGGCCCAGGCCGCGCCCGCAAACAGCGCCAGGCAGCACAACAGCCAGAATCGGCACCACAGGTTGGCGATGACCGGACGTTTGCGGGACAGGGACACGGGGGCGGTGATCGTGACGCGGCAAGCCGCACTGCGCGCATAGTAAGGCAGCGGAACGGGCGCGGGCGCTCAACCGCCCAATGACGCCTGCTCAATACTTGAGGTTGAGTTCTTCCACCTGGGGCCGGGCCGCCTCGAACATTTCCTGGAATTCCTCTTCATTGAATTCATCAGGCGCATAGACCGCGACGGCATGCCAGGCGTGGCTGGTGGGCTGCGGGAGGCGGGGACCGGCTCGCAACGAGTAGGTGATGCCGTCGTAGTCCACGAGCTCCGGCGCGTCCTCGCGCTGTTCACGCCGATATCGGCTGCCGCCCTGCAAGAGAATGACCTGGATCATCGTCGTCCTGCCCTCTGCTCAAAGGTGGCTTGATGGTAAACCACCCCCAACGCAGGCGCTGTGGCAGGCAGTGTTGCCCGACACGACGCCCGGCCAGCGGATGACCGCCCATGGTCCATGTCTCCGATATCAAGGGGATCTCGGATAGCCCAGTATTTCCTACATGCGTAATACCCCGCCAATTCTGCCTTGGCCGATCCGGGCTTGCCTTTCGAGGGCCCAGGCTCGGCTCCTGCCCTCGTCGTGCCTGCTCTGCGACGAACCAGCCGCTAGCACGTTGGATCTATGCGTGGCGTGCGCGCGGGCGCTCCCCTGGATCGAAAGCGCGTGCCCTCGATGTGCAATACCCGTGGCACCAGAGGATCACGGCGTTCCGTGCGGTGCCTGCCAGCAACGGCATGCGCTGACCAATGCCAGTGCAGCACTTCTCTATCAATGGCCGGTAGATGTCCTGCATCGCCGTTTCAAGTTCAGTGGCGACCTGGCATCAGGTCGGAGCCTTGCACGCCTGATGGCCTGCCGGTTCGCGCCGGCCTGTGTCGGCCACCCTGTGCTTGTTCCAATCCCCTTGCATCGCGACCGGTTGAGGCGGCGTGGCTACGATCAGGCGGCCGAGTTGGCGCGTCCTCTGGCGACTTTGCTGGGGTTGGAATGCCGGCTTGTCCTGCGTCGCGGTACCGCCACCGTGGCGCAGTCGTCGCTCGACGCATCCGCGCGTCAGCGTAACGTGCGGGACGCCTTTCAATGTGTCGCGCCGGCGCCGGCGCATGTCGTGCTCGTCGATGACGTGATGACGACCGGCGCGACACTCCATGCGGCGGCTCGGGCGTCCCTGCAGGCAGGCGCACGGCGGGTGGACGCCTGGGTGTGCGCGCGGGTGCCATGAAGACCAGGTGAAAACCCGTGAGTCAGGGCGGCGTAGCATCAGCCGCGGAACGGGTTGCAGCTGACCTGAAGTGTTGGCTTGTCAAGGAGGCGGGTATATGAGCGCGCAAGAACGTTACGGCGTGGTCGGGATTCTTTCTTCTCTGGGGCGCAGTTGGTGGGTGCTCTTGCTGTATGGGCTGCTCGGTGTTCTGTTCGGGCTGATTGCAGTGACCCGACCGGTTGCGGCCGCTGCAGCACTGGCTTGGGCCTTGGGCGTCATGGCATTGGCCGAAGGCTTGGTCAGCCTGCTGGCCTTGTTCGACAAGCAGGTGGCCATTTCCAAGGGATGGCTGGCCGTCTACGCCGTGGTCTCGATTGTTTTTGGCCTGCTAACAGTCTTCAACCCGGTGGCAACGGCAGGTGTCCTGTTGCTCTTCCTGGCTGCCTGGCTGATTGTGGCAGGCGTCTACCGCATCATCTTTGCTATCCGGGTACGCAAGGAGATTGAGGGCGAGTGGCTCATCGCCCTCAGCGGCGTGCTGGCCATCGTGCTGGGCGGCCTCTATGTGATCAACCCAGTAGGAGGCCTGGCAGTCACCACGATCTGGATTGGTGCGGCGGCCATCGTCTACGGCGTGCTGCAGATCATTGCCGCGTTCAAGGTGCGACGCTTGACCCGACTCAATCTCTGACGACCAGCCGGGCACCTGCGCAGGCGGGTGCCCCGGCTGTCAGGTCAACGTGTGCCGCAGGGCTAGATCAGCTGCGATTCCGGCGAATACGGAAAGGCCGACCCAGTTGTTGTGCAGGAATGCGCGGAAGCAGGGTCCACGCTCCCGATGCCGTGCGATCACGAACTCATACACCACCAGTACCGCGGCAATGCCCAGGCCAATCCAGTAGAGCATGCCCAACTGCGCGCGCGTGCCCACCATCGCCAGGGCCACAAACGTCAGGGTATACAGGACCCCTTGCGCGACCAGGTCCATGTCGCCAAACAGGATGGCCGTGGAGTGCGAGCCCATCCTGATGTCGTCATCGCGATCAACCATCGCATACCAGGTGTCATACGCCGTGGACCAAAGGATGTTGGCCAGGTAGAGAATCCAGGCCACTGGCGGCACCTCGCCCTGCACCGCGGCAAATGCCATCGGGATGCCCCAGCCGAACGCCATGCCGAGATAGACCTGTGGCAGATGTGTGTAGCGCTTGAGATAAGGGTAGCTGGCTGCGAGGAATAGGCCGATCACGCTCAAGCCAATCGTCAACGCATTCAAACTCAAGACAAGCGCGAAGGCGATCACCATCAGCATCGCGAAGACGGAAAGCGCCTCCCGCCCGGTGACTGCGCCGGTAGCCAAAGGCCGCTGTCGCGTACGCTCGACGTGCGGATCCAGCCACCGATCAGCGTAGTCATTGATGACACAGCCGGCCGATCGCGTGAGCCACACGCCGGCAGTAAAGACGAACAGAATCCACCACGAGGGCAGGCCGTTGCTTGCAAGCCATAGTGCCCACCAGGTTGGCCACAGCAATAGCAGTGTTCCGATCGGCCGGTCACCCCGCACCAGTTTCCAGTACTGACCCAGCCGCTCGCGCCACGACGGTGTAACTCGCAAGGGCGGACGGGCTTCGAAGCGTTCGTAACTCATGAGGAAAGGGTAGCAGTCCGGCTCCGAGCCAGCCATCGCCCGAACTTGTCACATGACGTTAAACGCGCTCGCCCTAGCCTGACCGGGCCACTTCTCCCGAAGGAGATTTCCAGATGAAAGCCGTGCGCTATATCGCAACAGGTCGCCCCCCGGAAGTCGTCGATGTTCCCAAGCCGGATCCTGGTCCCGGGCAGATTCGCATCCGCGTCGCCGGTGCGGGGGTCTGCCATTCGGATATCCATGTGCTGGACGATGGCATTGGTATCCCTGGGCCGTTCACTCTCGGGCATGAGAACGCAGGCTGGATCGATGCACTCGGGGAAGGTGTGGAGGGCTGGAAGGAGGGCGATCCCGTGGCGGTCTATGGGCCATGGGGATGTGGTCGCTGTCATACGTGTCAGCAGTCCGCGGAAAACTACTGCGAAAACCACGCGAGCATCCCCACCTTCGGTGGTGGCCTGGGTTCAGATGGCGGCATGGCCGATTACATGATCGTTCCGTCAGCGCGCCTGCTCGTACCCTTGGGCCAGCTCGACCCGGTCACCGCAGCGCCGCTGAGTGATGCCGCCTTGACGCCCTATCATGCGATCAAGGCCGCCTTGCCACTCCTCACCCCTGAGGCCAGTGTGCTGGTAGTAGGCATTGGCGGCTTGGGCCACATGGCTGTGCAGCTGCTTCAGGCCCTGACGCCTGCGCGCTTGATCGCCGGGGATATCGACGACCACAAGCTCGCCCACGCTCGCGAGTTGGGGGTCAAACATACAGTCAATACAAGGGATGGCAGGGCCGCCGCCGAGGAAATCAGCGCGTTCACCGGCGCGCGAGGCGCGACAGTGGCGCTGGACTTCGTAGGGGCACAGGCCACGATGGATCTATGCCAACAGGTGGTCGGACGCGCCAGCCGTCTGACGGTCGTGGGTCTGGGCGGAGGCAAGCTGACCTACTCGGCCAACAATCCACCTTACGGCTGTGAGGTCAGCATCCCCTACTGGGGGTCGCGCGTTGAGCTGATGGAAGTGATCGCGCTTGCGGAGCAAGGCCGCATTCGCGCCGAAGTCGAGGTGTTCCCGCTAGAGCAGGCGGTGGATGTTTATGACCGCTTGCGTCATGGCCGTATTCGTGGACGTGCGGTACTCAAGCCTTGATCGCCAGACGTCGCGGCCCACTCGCAAGCGTCCTCTAATACTTCCGTCAGTGCGGAGAATCGCCCGCGCTGCTGGAAGCTCTGGCATAATGATCACCTAAACGCGCCCGTAGCTCAGCCGGATAGAGTAGTGGCTTCCGAAGCCATTGGTCGGGGGTTCGAATCCCTCCGGGCGCGCCATCTCCCTGTGTTCGTTCCAGGGTTCTTTATGGCTTCCGTTCTGGAGCCTTGGTCACCCCTCCCAGTTTTCTTGAAACAGGAAGTCGCCTGTTCTGGCGCGCAACGTCCTTTGAAGTTTATGTAGGCGCAAAGACAAACCCCCAGCCGCTTGGCTGGGGGTTTGCGGGGTAAAGCCCCTGGCGATGACCTACTCTCGCATGGCTTGAGCCACACTACCATCGGCGC
>JAEWJB010000155.1 GCA_023386795.1 Pseudomonadota bacterium | reverse complement strand
ACCCTCGGCAGGGTCACGCGGCGGGCGCGGCGGACGCGGGCCGGCAGGGCGCGAGCCGCCGCGCGGTTCGGCGGGGCGCGGCGAGCGGTGGGATTTCCAGGGATCGTTCACTGCAATAGTCCGGTAGAGGAAGGCCGCGCGCGGATGCGCGGCCTTCGGCGGGGCATGATGCCGCCCCGCGCCGCCCCCGTCACCTTCGGCGGCTTTCAGCCGTCACGCCGCTTCCAGAAATCGGCGTTGCGGATGCCCACCGCGTCCGGGTCGAAGACCGGGTCCAGCCCCAGTTTCTTCTGCCGCTCGTAATCGCGCAGCGCGATCAGCGCCGGCTTGCGCACGATGAAGATGGCGATGATGTTCAGCCACGCCATCAGGCCCACGCCGATGTCGCCCAGCGCCCACGCCACACCGGCGTTGTGGAAGGCGCCGAAGATCACCATGCCCACGATGCCCAGCCGCAGCACCAGCACCGTCAGCGGGCGGTGGCGGTTGTGGTTGAGGTAGCTGAGGTTCGTTTCGGCCATGTAGTAATAGGCCATGATGGTGGTGAAGGCAAAGAAGAACAGCGCCACCGCCACGAAGCCCGCGCCCCAGCCCGGCAGCACCGACTCCACCGCCGCCTGCGCGAAGCCCGGGCCTTCCTGCACGCCGGCCAGGCCGGCGAACAGCGGCGCGCCGCCATCGGGCGCATACACGTTGTAGGTGCCGGTGGCCAGGATCAGGAATGCGGTGGAGGTGCACACCATCATGGTGTCGAAGTAGATGGCGAACGCCTGCACGTAGCCCTGCTTGGCGGGGTGCGAGACCTCCGCGGCGGCAGCGGCATGCGGGCCGGTGCCCTGGCCGGCCTCGTTGGCGTAGATGCCGCGCTTGACGCCCCACTCCACCGCCAGGCCCAGCAGCGCGCCGAACGCGGCATGGCTACCGAAGGCGCTGCTGAAGATCAGCGCGAACATGCCCGGCACCTGCTCGGCATTGAGCACCATCACGGTGACTGCCATCAGGATGAAGCCGCCGGCCATGAACGGCACCACGACCTCGGCGAAGTTGGCGATGCGCTTGACGCCGCCGAAGATGATCACCGCCAGCATCAGTGCCACGCCGATGCCCAGCACCAGCTTGAACGCATCGCGCGCGGGCATGCCCAGCCACTGGCCCTCGAAGCCGTTGCACCAGCCGGTGCCAGCGCAGGCGTTGGCGGCGCTGTCGGCAATGGCGTTGGCCTGCACGCCGGGCATCAGGAAGCCGGCGGCGACGATGGTGGCCAGCGCGAACAGCATGGCGTACCACTTCAGGCCCATGGCCTTCTCGATGTAGTACGCCGGGCCGCCGCGGTAGCGGCCGTCGGCGTCCTTGACCTTGTAGATCTGCGCCAGCGTGGATTCGATGTACGAGGTGGAAGCGCCGAGGAAGCCCATCACCCACATCCAGAAGATCGCGCCCGGCCCGCCGAAGGCGATGGCGGTGGCCACGCCGGCGATATTGCCGATGCCGATGCGCCCGGCCATCGACATGGCCAACGCCTGGAACGAGGACACGCCGGCATCGGACTTCTGCCCGCGCACCGTCAGCCGCAGCATTTCGACGAACCCGCGCACCTGCATGAAGCGGGTGGCGAAGCTGAAGTACAGGCCGGCGCCCAGGCACATGACGATGAGCGCCTTGCTCCAGATGATGCCGTTGATCCACTCGATGATCGATTCCACGCGTTGCATTCCCCTTGAGTTGGCGTTGATCGGTACGGCACCCCTGCGCCAGGGGCCAGCCCATTGTGCCGAAGCCGGCGATGGCATGCGGCGCGTGGAGGGCATGCATCGCCCCGCGATGCGCCGCGCGCCGCATGGCGTAGAACTCACTCCGTCAGCGTGTCGCGGACGCGTGCGAAAAGTCTCAGATCCTGGGGAAGGCCGTCCTTGACCACGGCCAGGCGCATGCGCCCCTCTTCGGCAAAACCGTTATGCAGCAGCACGGCGGCCGAGGCGAGATTGTCGGGCATCACATGGGCGGCGAGCCGGTGCAAGCGCTGCGTGCGCATTACCCACGGCACGAATGCGGCCACCACGCGGCTCATCACGCCGCGGCCCCAGTGCGCGGGCGTGAGCCAGTAACCGAGCAGCGCGCTGTGCGCGGCCTCGGCACGACCGGCCTGCTCGGCATGCGTGCCGATGCCGCCGGCGATGGCCCCGTCGATCACGATGGCCAAGACCGGGTCGGACAAGTCCACCACCTCGCCGGCGAGGAAGCGCTCGGCATCAGCCAGACCATACGGATGCGGAAAGCGCCCGCTCAGCCAGCGCGCGATGCCGGGATGGTTGGCCGCGGTGGCGAGGGCCGGCGCATCGTCGGCATGCCAACGTCGCAACAGGAAACCTTCGCCGCGCAGGAGGGGCGCGGTGTCCATGGCGAAATCCGAAGGGGACCCTTGCATGCTCGCCCAGTGGCGGCGCGAGGGCAAGCGGGGGCGAACCTCACGCGTGCCCGCCCACCGAAGGCGTCTCACGTTCCAGCACCTCCAGCTCGCGCGCCAGCGCTTCCGGCGAACGGGTGAACGGCGCGATCAACGAATAGAACGCCGGCACCACATACAGCGACAGCAGCGTGGACAGCGAAACACCGAAGATCACCACCACGCCGATCGTCGCGCGGCTCGCCGAACCCGGGCCGCCGGCCAGCACCAGCGGGATCGCACCCACCACCGTGGCGATGGAGGTCATCAGGATCGGCCGCAGGCGCACCGAGGCCGATTCGACGATCGCCTCGTGCACGCTGCGCCCTTCATCGCGCAGCTGGTTGGCGAACTCCACGATCAGGATGCCGTTCTTCGCCGCCAGGCCCACCAGCATCACGATGCCGATCTGGCTGAACAGGTTTAGCGTGCCGTTCGTCGCCCACAAGCCCACCAGCGCGCCCAGCACCGCCAGCGGCACGGTGAGCATGATGACCAGCGGGTGGGCGAAGCTCTCGAACTGCGCGGCCAGCACCAGGTACACCACCAGCAACGCCATGGCGAAAGTCAGCAGCACCGCACTGCCGGACTTCTGGTATTCGCGCGATTCGCCCTTCCAGTCGACCTGCGCGTACTCGGGCAGTTCTTCCTGTGCCACGTTCTCAGTCCACGCGATCGCATCGCCCAGGCTGTAACCCGGCGCCAGGCTCGCGCTCAGCGTCACCGAACGCAGGCGGTTGAAGCGGTTCAAGGTGCCGGCCTCGGCCACCTCGCTCAAGCTCACCAGGTTGGAGAGCGGGATCAGCTCGCCGCTGCTGGAACGCACGCGGATCGCCGCCAGGTCCTCCGGCGACATGCGACCCTCGCGGCCAGACTGCAGCATCACGTCGTATTCCTCGCCGTTGTCGACGAAGGTGGTGACGCGGCGCGAACCCATCAGCGTTTCCAGCGCGCCGCCGATCTCGGTGACCGACACGCCCAGGTCGGCCGCGCGCAGGCGGTCGATGTTCACTCGCATCTGCGGCCGGGTTTCCTTGTAGTCCGAATCCACGCCGACCAGGCCGGGGTTCTCTTCCATGCGCTGCATCATGCGGTCGCGCCACTGCGCCAGCTCGGCGTAATCCGGACCGCCCAGCACCATCTGGAACGGCTGGCCACGACTGCGCACCAGGCCGCCGCTGACCTGCGTGCGCGCACGCACGCCGGTGAGCACGGAGAGCTTCTTCTGGATCTCGTCTGCCAGCGCCACGGTCGGCTGGTCGCGCTGGTGCCAGTCCTGCAGGAACACGCTGACGCGGCCGGTATGCATTTCCTCGCTGCTGCCGAAGCCGCCCGGCACGCGCGGGTTGGCGCGCACGATGGGTTTGTCCGGCCCCACGTATGGCGCCAGGATCGCTTCGACCTGATGCATCTGCCCCACGGTGTAATCGAAGCCGGCGCCTTCGGGCCCGTCGATCATCACCTGGAAATTGCCGCGGTCCTCGGCCGGCGCCAGTTCGGAAGGAATGCGCGTGGCCAGCCAGCCACTGAACAGGAAGGCGGCCAGCATCACCGCGCCAAACAACCAGCTGCGGTCCACGCTGCGCTCCAGCGAGCGCTTGTAGCTGTGGCTCAACCGCTCCATGCGGGTGTTGAACCAGTGGTGGAAGCGGTTGGGCTTCTCCTTGTCGTGCGGCTTGAGCAGCTTGGAGGACATCATCGGCGTCAGCGTCAGCGCGACGAAGGCCGAGATCGCCACTGCCGCGGCCAACGCCACCGCCAGCTCGCGGAACAGCCGCCCGGTATTGCCTTCCAGGAATCCCACAGGCAGGAACACCGCCACCAGCACCGCGGTGGTGGCGATCACCGCGAAGGCCACCTGCGCGGTGCCGCGACGCGCGGCGACCAGCGGCGGTTCGCCCAAATCGATGCGGCGCTGGATGTTCTCCACCACCACGATGGCGTCATCCACCACCAGGCCGATGCACAGCACCAGCGCGAGCAGGGTCAGCAGGTTGATCGAGAAATCGAACGCGTACAGCGCGATGAATGCGGCAATCAAACACACCGGCACCGTCACCGCCGGGATCAGCGCCGCGCGGGCACTGCCCAGGAACAGCCAGATCACCACCAGTACCAGCACCACCGCCTCGACCAGCGTGTGGTACACGCGCTCCACGGACGCATCGATGAAGGTCGTGGTATCGAAGGCCACGAAGATGTTGGTGCCGGCCGGCAGCGACTTCTGGATGCGCTCGGCCTCCGCGCGCGCCTCGCGCGCCACGTCCAGCGCGTTGGCGGTGGAATTGCGCACGATGCCCAGGCCGACGTTGGGCACGCCGTTGCTCTGGAAATAGGCGCGGCGCTCGGCCGAGGTCAGCTCCACCTTGCCCACGTCGCCCAGCCGCACCACGTAGCCATCGCTGCCCTTGCCCAGCGGCAGGCGGGCGAAATCTTCCGGCTTGAGGTAGCTGCGCTCCACGCGCAGGGTGAAATCGCGCTGCGCCGATTCGATGCTGCCCGCCGGCAGCTCGACGTTCTCCTTCTCCAGCGCCGCCTCCACGTCGCTGACCGTCATGCCGCGCGCGGCCAGCTGGTCGCGGTCCAGCCAGATGCGCATCGCGTAGCGCTGGCGGCCGCCGATGCGCACCTGCGCCACGCCGTCCAGGCTGGAGAAGCGGTCGACGATGTAGCGCTCGGCGTAGTCGGACAGCTGCAGCGTGTCCATCGCGCTGGAGCTCATGTTCAGCCACAGGATCGGGTCGGCGTCGGCCTCGACCTTGGAAATCTCCGGCGGCCGCGCCTGATCGGGCATGCGGTCGGTGACGCGGCTGACCGCGTCGCGCACGTCGTTGGCCGCAGCCTCCACGTCGCGCGTGGGCACGAACTCGATGCTGATGTCCGAGCTGCCGTTGCGGCTGCGCGCCTCGATGGTCTCGATGCCCTCGATGCCGGCCAGGGCATCTTCCAGCACCTGCGTGATGCGGCTTTCCACCACCGCCGCCGAAGCGCCGGTGTACTCCACGTCCACCGAGACGATGGGCGGGTCGATGGCCGGCAGCTCGCGCAGGGTCAGGCGGGTGAAGGACATCACGCCCAGCACGACCAGCAGCAGGCTCATCACCACCGCCAGCACCGGGCGGGTGATGGAGATATCGGAGAGTTTCATTGCGCGGCCTGTGCGCGCGGTGGCGCGGCGCCGCCGCTGGCGGCTTCACCGCGCACTTTCAGGCCCGGACGCAGCTTGCCGGTGCCGTCCACCACGATGCGCTCGCCCGCCCGGATGCCGTCGAGGATCTCGACCTTGCCGTCGCGGCGCTCGCCGGTACGCACGTCCACGCGCTCGACGCTGTCGTCGGCCTTCACCCGGTACACGAACGATTCGCGGCCGACCTGCACCACGGCGATTTCCGGGATCACCAGCGCCTGGCGCTCCGGCTGGTACAGGCGCACGTCCAGCAGCATGCCCGGGCGCAGGCGGCGCTCGGGGTTGGCGAAGTCCGCGCGCACGGTCACCGCGCGGGTGTTCTCGTCCACGCGCGAATCGATCGCCGAAACCTCGCCGCTGAAGCGCTCGCCGGGGAAGGCCGCCGCCACGCCGCTGACCTCGTTGCCCAGCCGCACCAGGCCCAGCTGAGCCTCCGGCACCTGGAAATCGACGTGCATGCGTTCGATGTCGTCCAGCGTGGCGATCACCGTGCTGGCGGTCACCAGCGAGCCGGGACTGATCTGGCGGATGCCGAGCACGCCGGCGAAAGGCGCGCGCACTTCGCGGTCGCCGATGTCCGAACGCATCTGTGCCACGCGCGCCATCGCCGCGTCGCGCAATGCGCGCTGCGTATCGACCGTGGACTTGGCCACCAGCTGTTGGCCGATCAGCTCCTGCTGGCGGCGGTACAACTGGTCGGCTTCTTCATAGGTGGCCTGGGCGGCGTTGAGCGCGGCCTGCTGCGAATTGCCGCGCAGGGTCACCAGCAACTGCCCGGCCTTCACCGCATCGCCGCTTTCGAAGTAGACCTTGTCCACCACGTCGCTCACGGCCGCCGTCAGCGCCACCGATTCGCGCGCACGCACCGTGGCGATGGACTGCACGGTGGTGTTCCAGGGCTGGGTGGCGACGGTCTGCACCGTCACCGGGATCGGGGCGGCGGTGGCGGCCGCAGGCGCGGCCCGGTCGCAGCCGGCCAGGGTCGTGGCCAGCCCGGCCAGGCTCGCGGCTACCGCGCCCGCGCGGAATCGGGAAAGCATCAATCGGGGTCCTGCCAAGGGATGTCCCGAGTGTAACGACACCGGATGACACGCGTTGACAACGCAGCCCGAAGGACCCCATGACCAACGACCCTTGCCGGAAGGAAAAAGCCCTGCCGGCAGGGGATCAGCGATCGATGTCCAGGTGCGCCAGTACCTGCCGTGCCAGCGCCTCGGCGTTGTCGCCATCTGCCAGCAGGTGCAGCTCGGGCGCTTCGGGGGCCTCGTAGGGCGAATCGATGCCGGTGAAGTTGGGGATCTGCCCGGCACGCGCCTTGGCATATAAACCCTTCACGTCGCGCGCTTCGGCCACGGCCAGCGGGACGTCGACGAACACCTCGACGAACTCGCCTTCGGCGAAACGCTCGCGCGCCATGCGCCGCTCGGCCCGGAACGGGGAGATGAAGCTCACCAGCACGATGAGCCCGGCATCGGCCATCAGGCGCGCCACCTCGGCGACGCGGCGGATGTTCTCCACCCGGTCCTCGTCGGTGAACCCCAGGTCGCGATTGAGGCCGTGGCGCACGTTGTCGCCGTCGAGGATGAACGTGTGGTAGCCCAGCGCATGCAGGCGACGGTCCAACAGGTTGGCCACCGTGGACTTGCCGGCACCGGACAGGCCGGTGAACCACAGCACCTTCGGCGCCTGGCCCTTGATGCGGGCACGCGCGGCGTTGTCCACGTCCAGGTGCTGCCAGTGCACGTTGCCGGCGCGGCGCAGCGCGAAATCCAGCGTGCCGGCGCCGACGGTGGCGTTGGTCTGCCGGTCGATCAGGATGAAGGCGCCCAGCGCCGGTTCACGCGCATACGGCGCGAAGGCAATCGGCTCGTCGAGGGCGAGGTTGCAGTAACCGACCTCGTTGAGCGCCAGCCGCTTGGCGGCCAGCGGCTCCTGCGTGTTCACGTCGATGCGGTGCTTGATCTCGCTGACGCTGGCCGCCACGGTGCGCGCGCCGATCTTCAGCCAGTACGGGCGGCCGGGCAGCAGTGCGGCATCGTCCAGCCACAGCAGGTGTGCGGCGAACTGGTCGGCCACTTCGGGCGGATCGCCGGCGGCGGCGATGACATCGCCCCGGCTGACATCGATTTCATCTTCCAGCGTCAGCGTCACCGCCTGGCCGGCGCGCGCCTGCTGCACATCGCCATCCGGGCCGATGACGCGCGCGATGCGCGAGCGCCGCCCGGAGGGCAGCACCACCACGGCATCACCCGGGCGCGCATGGCCGGCGCTGAGCGTGCCCGCGAAGCCGCGAAAACCCTGGTGGGGACGGTTCACCCATTGCACCGGCAAACGCAGGCCGATGGTCTGGTCGCCCTCGGGCAGGCGCACGGTCTCCAGGTGTTCGAGCAGGCTCGGGCCGGCATACCAGGGCATGCGCGCCGAGTGCGTGGAAAGGTTGTCGCCTTCCAGCGCCGACATCGGGATCGCCTGCACCGAAGCCAGCCCGAGCTGCGTGGCCAGCGCGCGGTAGTCGGCCTGGATGGCGTCGAACACGGCCTGGTCATAGCCGACCAGGTCCATCTTGTTCACCGCCAGCACGATGCGGCTGATGCCCAGCAACGAGGCGATGAAGCTGTGGCGACGCGTCTGCGGCAGCAGGCCCTTGCGTGCATCCACCAGCACCACCGCCAGGTCCGCGGTGGACGCGCCGGTGGCCATGTTGCGGGTGTACTGCTCGTGGCCGGGGCAGTCGGCGACGATGAACTTGCGCTTGTCGGTATCGAAGTAACGGTACGCCACGTCGATGGTGATGCCCTGCTCGCGCTCGGCGGCCAGGCCGTCGAGCAGCAGCGCGTAGTCGATGTCGTGGCCCTGCGTGCCGTGGCGGCGGCTGTCGCGCTCCAGCGCGGCGAGCTGGTCGTCGAACAGGCGCTTGCTGTCGTACAGCAGGCGGCCGATCAGCGTGCTCTTGCCGTCGTCCACGCTGCCGCAGGTGATGAAGCGCAGCAGCGGCTTGGTCTCGTGGCGCTGCAGGTAGGCGGCGATCTGCTCGCCGGCCGGCTGCGCGTCCTCCTGCGCGGCGGGGATGGCTTCGACGGTGGCCGGGTCGCGTGCCATCAGAAATATCCCTCCAGCTTCTTCTTCTCCATCGACTCGCTCGGGTCCTGGTCGATCACCCGGCCCTGCCGTTCGGAACTGGTGGCCACGAGCATCTCGGCGATGATCGCCTCCAGGCTGTCGGCAGTGGATTCGATCGCGCCGGTCAGCGGGTAGCAGCCCAGCGTGCGGAAGCGCACCGAGCGCTGTTGCGGCACTTCGCCCTCGTGCAGCGGCAGGCGCTCGTCATCGACCAGGATCAGCGCGCCGTCGCGCTCCACCACCGGGCGCGGGGCGGCGAAGTACAGCGGCACCACCGGGATCGCCTCGCGGTAGATGTAGAGCCAGATGTCCAGCTCGGTCCAGTTCGACAGCGGGAATACGCGCACGCTTTCACCGGCATGCACGCGGGTGTTGTACAGGTTCCAAAGCTCCGGGCGCTGGTTCTTCGGGTCCCAGCGGTGGCGCTCGTTGCGGAAGGAGAACACGCGTTCCTTGGCGCGCGATTTCTCCTCGTCTCGGCGCGCCCCGCCGATGGCGGCGTCGAACTTCCACTTCTCCAGCGCCTGCTTCAGGCCCTGGGTCTTCATGATGTCGGTATGCACGGCGGCGCCGTGGCTGAAAGGCCCCACGTCCTGGGCGACGCCGTCCGGGTTGATGTGCACGCGCAGCTCCACGCCGGTCTCGGCGGCGCGGCGGTCGCGGAAGGCAATCATCTCGCGGAACTTCCAGCGCGTGTCCACGTGCAGCAGCGGGATCGGCGGCGGCGCGGGGGCGAAGGCCTTGAGCAGCAGGTGCAGCAGCACCGAGCTGTCCTTGCCCACCGAATACAGCAGCACCGGGTTGGCGAAGCCCGCCGCGACCTCGCGCAGGATATGGATGCTTTCGGCCTCGAGCCGGTCGAGGTGGGACAGGGGTGGAAGACTCATTGCCGCCAGGTATCGGAGTGGCCGGTCAAGCCTACACCGACCGGGAGAGGCGCAGTCTGGGGTGGCGCGGCCCACGCGCAGAAATAAGCGGCGGGCATAAGGCGATAACCCCTGCTCCTTTCTGCCGCCGCAAGGCCTTGCCTAGCATCGGATTCCCCACCCCAGACACCGGACCGGGAATGACCGCCGTCAGCCCTGCCTTGCCCCCCAGTCCCCTCCCGGAGGAGCGGCGGGCGCTGCTGACGCGGCTGGTGGAGGGGCTCGACGCGCCCTCGCTGTGGTGGCTGTCCGGCTATGCGGCCGGGCTGGCGCAGGGCCACGCGGTGCCGCCCTCGCTGGCCCTGGTGCCGGGCGGCGCCACGGCCGGCGAGCGCGGCGAAGAGCGCCGCCTGACCGTGCTCTACGGCAGCCAGACCGGCAACGCGCGCCGCGCCGCCGAGCGGCTGGCCGCCGATGCCGAAGCGGCCGGCCTGCGCGTGCGCCTGCAGCGCGCCGATACCTATCCGACCCGCGAGCTGGCCAGCGAACGCCTGCTGTACCTGGTGATCAGCACCCAGGGCGAAGGCGACCCGCCGGACGACGCCATCGGGCTGGTCGAATTCATCCAGGGCCGCCGCGCGCCGAAGCTGCCGGAACTGAAGTACGCCGTGCTCGGCCTGGGCGATTCCAGCTACGCGGACTTCTGCGGCATCGCGCGCCGCCTCGACGCGCGGTTGGCCGAACTGGGCGCGCAGCGCGTGCGCCCCCTGGCCGAAGCCGACCTGGATATCGACAGCGTCGCCCAGCCATGGCGCGAGGACGTGTTGCGCGAAGCGCGCGAGCAGTTGGCCAGCGTGCCGGCGGCCGGGGCGAAGGTCACTCCGCTGCGCGGCCCGGCACCGAACGCGGCCGACCACGCCCACCCGTTCGCCGCCGAAGTGCTGGCCAACCAGGTCATCAGCGGCCGCGACTTCAAGGGCCCGGCCTATCGCCAGCACGGCGTGGCTTCCAAGCGCGTGCGCCATCTGGAACTGTCGCTGGCCGGCAGCGGCTTGCACTACGAACCCGGCGATGCGCTCGGGTTTCGCCATCGCAACCCCGACGCGCTGGTCACCCCGCTGCTCGATGTCCTGCAACTGGACGGTCATGCCGACGTCACCGTGGCCGAGCAGACTCTGCCGCTGTCGGAGTGGCTCGCTACCCACCGCGAACTGACCAAGCTGTCGCGGCCGTTCCTGGCCGCGCATGCCGAACGGTCCGGCGCGGCGGAACTGCGCGAACTGCTCGCCCCTACCCAGACTGCCGGCCTGGCGACGCTGCTCGCCGACCACCAGGTGATCGACGTGTTGCGTCGCTGGCCGGCGGATTGGGACCACGAGGGCCTGCTGGCGGCGCTGCGGCCGCTGGCACCGCGGCTGTACTCCATTGCTTCCAGCCGCCGCCGCGTGGGCGAAGAGGTCCACCTCACGGTGGACGAGCTGGAATACCACGCGCATGGCCATGCCCATGTCGGCTCGGCCAGCGCCTTCCTCGCCGCGCTGGCCGAAGGCGATACCGCGCAGGTATACGTGGAGCCGAACGAGCGCTTCCGCGTGCCGGCCGACGACGCGCGCGACATCCTGATGATCGGCCCCGGCACCGGGGTGGCACCGTTCCGCGGCTTCGTGCAGGAACGCGCCGAGCGCGGCGCGCGCGGGCGCAACTGGCTGTTCTTCGGTGCACGCCACTTCAACCGCGATTTCCTGTACCAGGCCGAGTGGCAGCAAGCGCTGGCGCGTGGTGAGCTGCACGAGCTGGACCTGGCGTTCTCGCGCGACCAGGCGCAGAAGATCTACGTGCAGCACCGGCTGCGCCAGCGCGGGCGCGAGGTCTACGGATGGCTGCGCGAAGGCGCGCACGTGTACGTGTGCGGCGCGATCTCGATGGGCAAGGACGTGCATGCGGCGTTGGTGGACATTGTCGCCGAGCACGGTGGGCTGGCGCCCGAGGCGGCCGCCGAATTCGTCACTTCGTTGCAGAAGGAGGGGCGCTACAGCCGGGATGTGTACTGACGGCCGAGCGCCGTTCGTCGCCCGCCTCCTTCCGCTGCCAGCCAGATCGCCATGAGCACGCATTCCGTCGAAGACATCAAATCCGCCAGCCGCCGGCTGCGCGGCTCGCTGCTGGAAAGCCTGGCCGACCCGGTCACCGGCGCCCTGCGCGAGGACGACCAGACCCTCATCAAGTACCACGGCAGCTACCAGCAGGACGACCGCGACCTGCGCGACGAGCGCCGCCGGCAGAAGCTGGAGCCGGCCTACCAGTTCATGATCCGCACGCGCACGCCCGGCGGCGTGGTCACGCCGCAGCAGTGGCTGCAACTGGATGCCATCGCCACGCGCTACGGCAACCATTCGCTGCGCGTCACCACGCGGCAGGCGTTCCAGTTCCATGGCGTGATCAAGCGCGAGCTGAAGGCGACGATGCAGGCGATCAACGCCGCGTTGATCGACACGCTGGCAGCGTGCGGCGACGTCAATCGCAACGTGCTGGTGGCGGCCAACCCATTGCGCTCGCCCGTGCATGCGCAGCTGTATGCCGATGCGGCGCGCACCTCCGAACACCTGTTGCCCAATACCCGCGCCTATTACGAAATCTGGCTGGACGAGGAGCGCGTCTCGGGCAGCGGCGAGGAAGACGAGCCGATCTACGGTGACCGCTACCTGCCGCGCAAGTTCAAGATCGGCTTCGCGCTGCCTCCCATCAACGACGTGGACGTGTTCGCCAATGACCTGGGCTTCGTCGGCACGGTCGAGGAAGGCGCGCTGACCGGCTACCACCTGGTCATCGGCGGCGGCATGGGGGCCACGCACGGCGATGCGGAGACGTGGCCGCGCGTGGGCAACGTGGTCGGCTGGTTCCCGCGTGAGCGCCTGCTGGACATCGCCACCGCCGTGGTGACCACGCAACGCGACTTCGGCAACCGGGAGGTGCGCAAGCGCGCGCGCTTCAAGTACACCATCGACGACAAGGGGCTGGATTTCATCGTCGCGGAGATCCAGCGCCGCGCCGGACTTGCGCTTGCCCCGGCGCGCGGCTTCACCTTCGATCACAACGGCGACCGCTATGGCTGGGTCGAGGGTGAGGATGGCCGCTGGCACCTGACGCTCTCGCTGCCGGCCGGGCGCATTGCCGACGGCGATGGCCGCACCGCGCTGAGCGGCCTGCGCGAGATCGCGCGCTTCCATGAGGGCGAGTTCCGGCTGACACCGAACCAGAACCTGGTCATCGCGGGCGTGCCGGCGGCGCAGCGCGCACGCATCGACGCGTTGGTGGCAGCGCACGGGCTCGATGCGGGCAACCTGGCACCGAGCGCGCTGGCCCGCGGTGCAATGGCCTGCGTGGCGCTGCCGACCTGCGGCCTGGCGATGGCCGAGGCCGAACGCTACCTGCCGGATTTCAACGCGAAACTGCAGCCGCTGCTGGAAGCGCACGGCCTGGTCGATACGCCGATCGTGCTGCGCCTGTCCGGCTGTCCCAATGGCTGCTCTCGGCCGTACCTGGCCGAGATAGCCCTCGTGGGCAAAGCGCCGGGCCGCTACAACCTGATGCTCGGCGGCGACCGTCGCGGGCAGCGCTTGAACACGCTGTATCGCGAAAACATTACCGAGGCGGAGATCCTGGCCGCGCTCGATTCGCTGTTCGCCCGCTACGCCGCCGAGCGTGGCGGCGACGAAGGCTTCGGCGACTTCCTGCACCGCGCAGGCGTCGTCGCGCTGCCGCCGTACCCCACCCACCGCCAAGTCCAACTGGAACTCGTATGACCGCCCTGCCCGTCTCTTCGGCCAAGACCGACGCGCTGCAAGACCTCGACGCCCTCAATGCGCGTCTGGAGCGATGCAGCGCGGAGGAGCGCGTGGCATGGGCACTGGCGAACGGGCCCGCGGAGGCGGCGCTGTCGTCCAGTTTCGGGGCGCAGTCGGCGGTGGCCTTGCACATGCTGAGCCGGCAGAAGCCGGACATCCCGGTGATCCTGGTGGACACGGGGTATCTGTTCCCGGAGACGTACCGCTTCGCAGACGAGTTGACCGAACGGTTGCAGCTCAACCTGAAGGTGTTCCGCCCGCTGGTGAGCCGGGCGTGGATGGAAGCGCGGCATGGGCGGTTGTGGGAACAGGGCGTGGTCGGCATCGAGCAATACAACAGCCTGCGCAAGGTGGAACCGATGCGGCGGGCGTTGGACGAATTGAATGTCGGCACGTGGTTCACGGGGTTGCGCCGGCAGCAGTCAGCCAGCCGCGCGCAGACGCCGATCGTGCAGCGCAGGGGCGAGCGCTTCAAGGTGAGCCCGATCGCGGATTGGAGCGATCGGGATGTATGGCGCTATCTCAAGGCGCACGATCTGCCGTATCACCCGCTGTGGGAACAGGGCTACGTGTCGATTGGCGATTTCCATACGACCCGCCGCTGGGAGCCCGGGATGCGAGAGGAGGACACGCGCTTCTTCGGGCTGAAGCGGGAGTGCGGGATTCACGAGGATATTTGACGGGGGTTTTGCTTTCGTCGGCTCGCATCGATCCGTGCATGGCGGGCGGGGGCTTGGCGCTTTCGGGACACGCCGTGGTCCTTGCTCATTGGTCCTTCGCTGCTCGCCTTCGCCATTCGAAGTGGGGAGATGAGGCGCCCTGCCCCGTTGCCGCCGGGGTGGGCGTGAGCAGGCCATGGATGGCCTGCGTTCGCTGACTGAGTACAGGAAGTACGCCGGAAGCGACACGCCCACCCCGGCGGCAGCGGGGCCCCACCGCAAGCCGCGCAACGCGCCGCACCGAACAGTGCCGCGCAACCTGAAATCAGTAGTGATAGTTGAGCTTCACCCACACACTGCGCTCAGGCTCATTGATCCGCACAGGATCAGCCGGATAGCCGAAATCCGCGCTCCCTGCCAGGTTGAGATGCTCGGCATAGGCGCGGTCGAAGAGGTTGTCCACGCCCGCCGTCAGCGCCAGCGCATCGCTGAAGCGATATCCGCCGTTGAGGGAGAACACCGCAAATCCTGCGCTCTGGCCCAGGTCGCGGCCCACGACGTTGCCTTCGTCCACCGCCACGCGCCCCTGCCTGGCCACCGCGCGCAGCAGTGCGCCAGCAGACCAGCGCGCGCCCTCGTAGGCCGCGCTCAAGCGCGCCTCCAATGGCGGCATCTGCGGCAATGCGCCCCCGTCGCTGCGGTTCTCGCCCCAGGCATAGGCCAGCGTCCCACCCAGCTTGAAGCCATCGTGCAGGTGCCATTCCAGGCCAGCCTCGCCACCGGCGATTCGCGCGTCCACGTTCCTTGCCGCGGTGGTGCTGCCCATCATGCCGCCGTCGCGGTATTCGAACAGGATGTAGTCGTTGATCCTGCCGGCGTAGGCCGACACCCAGGCCTGCAGGTGCTCGCCGCGGTACTGCGCGCCGATATCCAACTGCGTGGTGCGCTCCGGCGCGATGGCGGCGAAGGCATTCACTGCCCCCGCCGGGCCAGCGTCGGCGGAGAACAGTTCCCAGTAGTCCGGCATGCGCGCGACATGCCCCAGGCCCGCATACCAGGTGGTGGTTGCGGAAAGATCCTGCTCGCGACGCAGGAAGCCACTGCCGAGCCATTCGCGCCGCTCCCGGCCCGCCGTGGGATTGGGCATGCCCATCATGCCGATGGTGGCGCGCTCGTCCGTGGCTTGCGCGCGATCCATGCGCAGGCCGCCCACCCAGCGATTCGGCTGGCCCGCGCCGACCGTGATCTCCGAGAACATCCCGAGGTTGGAAAAGCGCGCGTCCACGTTCCAGGGCAGCGTGGCGTACACGCCGCGCCCGCTGGCGCTGCGGTCGCGGTGACGACTGTCCTGAGCGTCCACGCCCGCGGCCAGGGCGATGTCGTCCCAGCGCCAGTCCACCGCGACCCGTCCGCCGGTGGTGCGGCGGTCGACGTTGGAGGCCATCGGCATCGGCATCGACGACATCGGGTTCGGCGTGCGCAGGCTGTAGTTGTCCATCACGTGGTCGGCGTCGTTGTAGTAGACGTTCGCTTCCACGCGGTCCCATGCGCCCGGCAGGTTTTCATGCACGTACCGAGCCGCGTAGCTGTGGCGGCGAAACGAGGCGCCGTCCATGCCCCGGCCTGCATAGCGCGCCAGCGCGTCGCCGGTGCCGGCGCTGATTTCCAGCACGCTGTCGGCGTCGGGCGTCCAGCCGATGGCCGCATCGGTGTTCCATTTGCGCCAGCGCGAGGACACGACCTCGCCGTGGCCGTCTTCATAGTCATCCGATTCGGAACGGTTGCCGTTGATGCGCACATAGCCCAGGCGGTTGCCGGCGGTAGCGTCGAGCACCTGGTCATTGCGGTCGAAGGAGCCGACCAGCGCGCTGGCGTCCACCTGCGCGCCGGGAACAGCGAAGCGGGGGGTTTCGCGCTCGAAACGCACGGTGCCGGCCGAGGCGCCGGGGCCCCAGCGCACCGTTTGCGGGCCCTTGACGAGTACAAGGCGGTCGTAGGTTTCCGGCGCGATGTAGGAAAGCGGATTGTCCATGCGCGCCGGGCAGGCGCCGATCAGGCTGCCGTCGTTGCTGAGCACGTTGAGCCGCGAGCCGAACATGCCGCGCAGCACCGGGTCGCCGTTGGTGCCGCCGTTGCGGATGGCGGAGAAGCCCGGGACGGTCTTCAGGTAATCGGCGCCATCGCTGGCCGGCACCGGTTGGCGCGGCAGGCGCGGGTCGGTGACCCAGGTGAGCGGGCCGTCGGGCGCGGCGGCGGTGACGACGATGGCGTCGAGCGTGCGGGCGTCGCCCCCCGGGGCATCGGCAGCATGCGCGAGGACGGGAGCAAGCACGGCGGCCAGCGCGCACGCCAGGCGCGCCGGGATGGCCGGCGATTCGGAACGAAAGGACATGGTGACTCCGGGAACACGGCGGGCACGCGCTGTCGGGCAGCGCGCGCGGGTCGGATGGATGGCGGGCGGCATCAAGCCGCCAGCGGAGGTCCCCGGGCCGGATGGGCCGGCCATGCGTGCAATACCCGCGGCCAGGCGATGGCCGTCGTGCGTGGGCCGGCGGTGTGCGGCAGGCGCAGCCAGCAGAACAGAATCGCCAACGCCGGCAGCAGTCGGATCGCCAGCAGGCAGTAGTCGCAGGCGGCCTCGCCGCCATGCATCGCGTGGGGGTCGCCGCCTCCCTGCGGCATCGCGTGGCCGGCCTGTGCGGCGGCGTGGTGATCCATGCTCGCGGACATCGCCGCCGGCACGTCCAGTGCGACCCGCTTCAACCCCTGCGTCGTGCACAGCTCGGCGAAACGGGCGCCCATCGGCGACTGCAACGCGCGGCTCAGCAGCGGCGCGCACAGCATCAGCGCGATCGCCAGCCAGGCGAGTCGGGCCATTACGGTCTGCAGGGGCCGGGCGCGGATCACGACCGGCATTCTAGCGGCCGGCGAAGTGGCGGCGGCCGGTGAAGATCAAGCACGCGACGCATTGTCGCAGCGCGCGCCGGGTAGCCTGCTCAGCTGGTGATGGTCTGGGTGAGCGATTCCCACGTCGGCGGCTCGGGCCAGTTCGGCGCCTGGTTGCCGTCCAGGACCCGGCGCAGGTCGCGCTTGTCGATCTGCGGGGCGAGCACGTTGACCAGTTCCAGTGCGTAGTCGCGCAGCACGCGGTCGCGGGGCAGCACGGCCCAGGCGATGCACTCGGCGATCGGCGCCGGGGCGGCCCAGGCGCGCAGGTCGGTGTCATCGCCGCCGATCGCCATCTCCGCGACCAGGCCCACGCCCAGGCCGGTGCGCACGTAGGTCTTGATGAGGTCCGCATCCAGCGCGGTGAGCGCGATGCGCGGTTCCAGGCCGACTTCGGCGAAAGCGCGTTGCAGTGAAGAGCCGGTGCGGGTGGAGGATTCATAGCTGATCAGCGGCTGGGCCGCCAACGCCTGCATGTCGGGGGCGCGGCCGCCGCGGTCCAGCTCGTGGCCGCGCGGCACGATCACCAGCCGGCGCCAGCGGTACAGCGGCACCGCGATGCCGGCGCCGGGTTCGCTGCCGGCGGTACTGACCACGGCGATGTCGGCATCGCCTTGGCTGAGCAGGTCCAGCGCGGCACTTTCGGCGGCCTGCTGCAGGTGCACGCTCACCTGCGGATAGGCGTGCTTGATCTGCGCCACCGCGGGCGGCAGCACGAAACGCGCCTGCGTATGGGTGGTGGTGAGGGTCAGCTGGCCCTGCGCCTCGCGCCGCTGGTTGGCGGCGTAGGTGCGGATGTTGTTGGCCTCCGCCAGCACGGCGCGCGCGCGGTGGATCACTTCCGTGCCGGCCGGGGTCACCGATTCCAGGCTGCGTCCCTTGCGCACGAACAGCAGGAAGCCCAGTTCGTCCTCCAGCTGCTTGAGCTGCTTGGACAACCCCGGCTGGGTGGCATGCACGCGCGCCGCCGCCAACGTGATGTTGAGTTCGGCATCGGCAATGGCGACCAGGTAGCGGAGTTGCGTCAGCGTCATCGTGGAATCGCGGTGGGCGTGGGGGCGGCTGAACGAATGTACGGGAATCCGCGGGCCAAGCTTATAACCGAAGGCTATTTGATGGGTGCATGAAGTCATTTCCGACGGCTATAAGCGGGGTTTACGGTCAGCCCTCCCTTCCCGCCAGCGCCTCCCGTGAGCCCTGCCCTGTTTCCCCTCTTCGCCGACCTGCGCGGCCGACCGGTGCTGGTGGTCGGCGGTGGGGCCGTCGCCGAGCGCAAGGTGCAGGCACTGCGCCATGCCGGCGCGAAGGTGCGGGTGGGCGCGCCCGACCTGACCCCCGCACTGCGCCAGGCCGCCGGGGACGACGCCATCGAGTGGTGGGCCGGCGAGTTCGAACCCGGCTGGTTGCAGCCGCGGACCTGGCTGGTGATTGCCGCCACCGACGACCTCGCGGTCAACCAGGCGGTGGCTGCCGCCGCCGAGGCGCAGGGCATCTTCGCCAACGTGGTGGACGATGCGGCGCTCTCCAGCTTCCAGGTGCCGGCAGTGGTCGAACGCGGCGCGTTGCAGGTCGCCATCTCCAGCGGCGGCGGCGCGCCGATGGTGGCTCGCCACCTGCGCCGGTGGTTGGAAAGCCTGCTGGACGACAGCTGGGCCGGCCTGGTCGAGCTGTTCACCCGCCAGCGCGCGCGCATCCGCACGCGCTTCCCGGACACCGGCGCGCGACGCCGTTTCTTCGAAGCACAGCTGGCCGGTCCTCTGCCGCGCCTGCTGCGCCAGCGCCGCGAGGACGATGCCGCCCGCTATCTCGACAGCCAGCTCGCGCAGGCCACCCCGCCGGCGCGTGGCGCGGTGGTGCTGGTGGGCGCCGGCGCCGGCGATCCCGGCTTGCTCACGCTGGCCGCGCTGCGCGCGCTCAACGAAGCCGACGTGATCCTCTACGACCGCCTGGTCAGCGGCCCGGTGCTGGCGCTGGCGCGGCGCGATGCCGAGCGCATCGAAGTGGGCAAGTCCGCGCGTGGCCACAGCACCTTGCAGGAACGCATCCATGCGTTGATGCTCGAACACGCACGCGCCGGCCGCCGCGTGGTGCGGCTGAAGGGCGGTGATTCGTTCGTGTTCGGCCGCGGCGGCGAGGAACTGCAGTTCCTGCGCGCGCATGACATTCCGTTCGAGGTGGTTCCGGGCATCACCGCGGCGTTGGCGTGCGCCGCCTATGCCGGCGTGCCGCTGACCCATCGCGATCACGCCCAGTCGGTGCGCCTGGTCACCGCGCATTGCCGCGACTCGCTCGACACGCTGGACTGGGACGCGCTGGCACGCGAGCGCCAGACGCTGGCCTTCTACATGGGCGTGGCCGGGCTGGAAACCATCCAGGCACGCCTGCTCGCCGGTGGCCGCGATGCCGCCACGCCTTTCGCGTTGGTCGAGAACGGCTCGCGGCCCGAACAGCGCGTGGTTACTGGCCGTCTCGACGCGCTCGCCGCGTTGGCCCAACAGCATGCGGTGGGTTCGCCCGCGCTGCTGATCCTGGGCGAGGTGGCCGCGCTGGCGCACGAACTGCACTGGTTCGGCCAGGCGCCGCTCGGCCCGCCGCCCTCACTTTCCGCAAAGCCCGACGGCGCCACACTGGCGCACGCCGCCTGACCGCCTCCACGGAGATTCCCGCATGGCCCTTTACGACAGCATCCTCGACACCGTCGGCCGCACGCCGATCGTCAAGCTCCACCGGATCGCGCCCGAGCACGTCACCCTCTACGCGAAGGTGGAATCCTTCAACCCGGGTGGCTCGGTGAAGGATCGCCTGGCTTTGGCCATCATCCTGGACGCCGAGCAGCGCGGCGTGCTCAAGCCCGGCGACACCATCGTGGAAGCGACCTCCGGCAATACCGGCGTGGCGCTGGCGATGGTGGCCGCCGCGCGCGGCTACAAGTTCGTCGCCACGATGGTGGAAACCTTCTCCATCGAGCGCCGCAAGCTGATGCGCGCCTACGGTGCCAAGGTCATCCTGACCCCGGCTGCCGAGCGTGGCAGCGGCATGGTGCGCAAGGCCAAGGAACTGGCCGAGCAACACGGCTGGTTCCTCGCTAGCCAGTTCGCCAATCCCGCCAACCCGGCCTACCACCGCAACACCACGGCGGCGGAGATCCTGCGCGATTTCGCCGGCCAGCGCCTGGACTACTTCGTCAGCGGCTGGGGCACCGGCGGCACGCTCACCGGCGTGGGCGAGGTACTGAAGGTGGCACGACCGGAAACCCGGATCATCGCCACCGAGCCGGCCGGCGCCTCGCTGCTCAAGGGCGACGAATGGAAGCCGCACAAGATCCAGGGCTGGACGCCGGACTTCGTGCCGGAAGTCCTCAACCGCGAGGTCTACGACGAGCTGTATTCGGTCGGCGACGACCGCGCGATCGAGGTCGCGCGTCGCCTCGCGGCCGAGGAAGGCATTTTCGTGGGCATCTCCGCGGGTGCCACCGTGGCCACCGCGCTGGACGTGGCGGCCAAGGCCGCGCCGGGCTCGGTGCTGCTGGCCGTGCTGCCCGATACGGGCGAGCGCTACTTCAGCACGCCGCTGTTCGCCGACATCAACGAAGGCTCGGACGACGACTGGCTGGCCGGGTTGCCGTAAGCCGCGTTCCGCCTGCGATAAAGAAAGGGCCGCCCACGCGGCCCTTTTCCTTTGCAGGGTTACAGCTTCATCGTCGCCGTGAGCATGTAACGCCGGCCCAACGCGTCCACCACGTACGGGAACGGCCCGATATCGTCGGTGAGGTTGTCCACCGAGAGGTTCATCCTCCAGCGCTCGTTGAACCGGTAGCCGACATTCGCGTTGACCGACAGGTAGCCGTCCATGCGCAGGTAGTCGCGGCTTTCCACCGTGATGTTGGGCGCCACGGGCCGGCTCGGAGTGTAGGTCGCGGTCGTGCCCAGGGTCCACGGCCCGCTGCTGTAGCGGGCGGTCCATTGGTACTGGCGGCTTTCGCCGCCGCCGGTATTGGCCGAGTCCACCGCCGGCACGCCCGGCGCGGCGGCACGTTCCCACACCTGCGGGAAGTAGGCATACACGCCCAGGTCCAGCTGCCCCTTGCCCCAGCCCAGGCGGTCCAGCGCCAGCCGATAGCTGGCTTCGGCCGTCCAGCCGCGGAAGTTGATGTAGGGACCGTTGAGGAAGGTGGTGTTGAGGCTTTCGGCCATCGCCGTGACCGGGTCGCGCTGCACCATGCTGCAGTACGCATTGGCGTGGGCGACGTTGGATGCATCGAACGCATCGGCGTCGAAGCAGCCGGACAGGATGTCGCTGGGGCCGACCGAATCGATGATGTCGCTCAGGTCGATGCGATAGTAGTCCACCGCCATGCGCAGGCCTTCGGCCCAGTCCGGCTGCAACACCAGGCCGGCGGTCCATGAATCGGCCTGCTCGTTGCGCAGCTGCTGGCTGCCGACCAGGTGGCCGGGAATGGAGCTGGCCGGACCCTGGAACGTGGCAGGATCGACCGAGGGATAGCCGGCGAAGAACATCTCGCAGTTCGCCGCGCGGTTGTCCGGGCGCGGCCCGCTGGTGATGTTGGCCGCCTGGCAAGGCTCGTTGACGGAATAGAACGCCGCCTGGTCCGCGTACAGTTCCACCAGCGACGGCGAGCGGAACGAACGGGTCTGGTTGGCGCGCAGCTGCACGCCGGCGACCGGTTCGTACTGGAATCCGTAGGTGTAGGCGGTGAACCAGCCGTTGACCGAGTTGTTCACCCGCCGCAGCTTGGCGGTCACGTCGAATCGATGCAGGCCGGGAATGCCGGCCTCGCCGTCCACCAACGGCGCAAATACCTCGCCGAAGAACTCGTTGCTCTGCACCGTGCCGCGCGAAGGCGAGATGGCGACCGAGCGGCCCAGCCCCTGCTGCTGGAAGCTGCCGGGATCGAAGCTGCCCTGCTCGCGCCGGTATTCGTAACCGGCGTTGAAGCTCATCATGCCGCCCGGGAGCGCAAGGAGGTCGCCGGTGAGGTTGGCGTTGAACACCGTCTGCGCGAGCATCGCGCGGGTACGCGTGGGCACCGTCACGTAGGCCAGCGCATCGCGCGAGGCGCGGCCCTCGCCGAAGATGTCCAGCGGCACGCACGCGGCATCGGCTACGGTGCCCGGCGCCGATGCATCGCACACCAGGCGGCCGTCGGCGGCGCGCGTGACGTTCAGCGCGTTGATGAAGTTCTGCTGCACCAGACCCTGGCCGCCGTAGCTGAAGTCACCGCGCCCGTAGACGCCGCTGGCCTCCCAGTCGAAGCCGCGCTCGCCCAGGTTGAAGTGGCCTTCCAGGCCGCCGACCACGCGCCACACGTTGCTGTTCGCAGCGGCGTTGTTGGTCACCAGGTCGCGCGAGGCGCGCGAGAGCTGGAAGGTATCGGCGCCGATGCCCTGCAGGGTCTCGCGCGCCTGCGCGGTCAGCAGGGGATGACTGGCGGGAATCTGCAGCATGCCGCTCTGGCCGCCGCTGCCATCCAGCTGGGCGGTGCCGAAGCCCGCCGCGTTGTAGACGCTCTGCGCGCGGATCTCGTGTGCTTCACCCCCATAGGCCGAAGCCTCCCAGAAGCCGCGCAGCTGGTCGGTGAAATCGAAGTGCCCGGTCATGTAGGCGATCTTGCGGTCCAGGCGCGAGAGCAACTGGCCGGTTTCCCACAGGCGTAGCCCCTCGCCGCCCGATGCGCTGGAGACGCCGAAGTTGGTGCCGGGGTCGTAGGGCACCAGCCGTCCCTCGCGATCGAACTGCAGGTACTGGTCGGTGTTGGCGCCGAAGCCGCGCAGGCGCCCGCTCGAATCGGCGGTGTAGGCGCCGGTGGGGAGCGCCAGGCCACCCCAGGTCATGGCCTGCAGGCGGCGGTCGCGGATGTAGACCTGCCCGGGCACGCCATCGTTGTTGCCGTTGTTGAAGGGGATATCCGTGCGCACGCGTCCGTCATCGGCGGCGATGCGGCCGGGCTGGTAGCGCGAAGCAGCCGCGGCGGAAGGGTTGGGCTGCAGCGAATAGCCCTTGCGGTAGAAGCGCCGGGCCGACTGCGGCACGCCCTGCGTGCCTTCATAGTCCAGCGACAGCACGAAGTGACCACGCCCGTCGGCGAAATCGGTGCCGAACAGGCTGGCCGCACTGGTGCGCTGGCCATCGCCGCGCTCGGTCATGCCGTAGCCCAGCTCCACCTCCACCCCGTCGAAGCGGTCGCGCAGGATCACGTTGCTCACGCCACTGATGGCGTCCGAGCCATAGGTGGGCGCACCGCCGATGCTGATGTTCTCGGTGCGCTCGATCAGGTTGGTGGGAATCACGTTGAGATCGACCTGGCTGCCCGGGTCGCCCGGGCCGAAGACGGTCGGCGGGTTGGCGCTGACGTAGCGGCGTCCGTTGACCAAGGTCAGCAACCGGTTGGAGCCCAGGCCGAACCGGCTGGCGAAATTGACCCCGGCCCCGAACGAGGACTGGCTGCCTTCCGAGGACGCATCGAGGCTGAAACTCGGGGTGCGGTCGAAGGCGGTGGCGAGATTGGTGATGTTGGCATCGTCCAGGTCCTGCCGCGAGATCACCTGCGCCGGCTCCAGCGTGTCGAACCCCGCGCGGGGGATACGCGTGCCGGTGGCGGTGACCTGCACGCGGTCCAGCTGGGTGACCACGGCCTCGCGCGTCTGCGAGGCCTCGGCGGCGCGGCTTTCGTCGGCCAGTGGAGGAGCGGCCGACGCTTGCGCGGCGGCCTGCGTCGCGGCCCCGTACGACAGGCCGATGGCCAGGGCGGTTCTGTATAGCGGATGTTCCATTTGCACTCTCCGGTTCGAGCGCGGCGGCAGCCCAGCGTCCACGCGTTGACGAACCGGAAACATTTCTTGTGGCGCACGCCCTTCGGAATGCGATTTTTCTTGCCGATCACTGAGTTGCCAGCGCAACTGACAGCATTTCCGTATTGACACGTCGCAGGATCGGAGACGGCCCGCCCCTATCGTCGCAGTCCCTCCGGCGACGACCCGCCGCCCTCACATCGCCCTCATCGGGGCCACCTGAAGATCGCCGCATGAGCATTGAAGTCTGGCAAGGGGACATCACCACACTCGACGTCGACGCCATCGTCAACGCCGCCAACGAGACGTTGCTCGGCGGCGGCGGTGTCGACGGCGCGATCCATCGTGCCGCCGGCCCGCGCCTGCTCGAAGCCTGCGCGCGCCTGCCCGAAGTACGCCCGGGCGTGCGCTGCCCGACCGGCGAAGTGCGCGCCACGCCCGGCTTCGAGCTGCCCGCGCGGCATGTCATCCACGCGGTCGGCCCGGTGTGGCGCGACGGTGCGCACCACGAACCGGAGCTGCTGGCGAACTGCTACTGGCAGTCGTTGCGGCTGGCCGAGCAGATGGACCTGCATTCGATCGCCTTCCCGGCGATCAGCTGCGGCATCTATGGATATCCGCTGCAGCTGGCCGCGCGGGTAGCGGTGAGCGAGACCATGGCGTGGGAGAAATCGCACAAGGTGCCGCGGCGCATCGTGCTGGTGGCCTACAACGACGCCACGTTCAAGGCCTATCAACAGTTGCTGGCGCAGGCATTGCCGCAGGTCGCCTGACACCGCATCGGGTCGCAGAAAGAAAAACGCCGGCTTGCGCCGGCGTTTTTCATGGCTTTGCGATGCGACGCCGCGATCAGCCCTTCCACTGCCCCAGCGCGGCCAGGCCGTTCTCGCGGGCGCGCTCGTAGACCACCTGCTGGGCCTTGGCGAAGTTACCCTTCATGTCCTTGGACCACAGCTTCAGCGCGGCCTGCTGCATGGCGCGGCCGTAGGAGAAGCTCAGCGGCCACGGCAGGTTGCCCAGCTTGTTCATCGCGTTGAGGTGCGCGGTGGACTGCTCGTCGGTCTGGCCGCCGGACAGGAACACGATGCCCGGCAGGATCGCCGGCACGGTGCTCTTCAGGCACATCACGGTGGACTCGGCCACCTCGTCGATGCCGGCCTGCTCTTCGCAGTCTTTGCCCGAGATGACCATCGAGGCCTTCAGGATGGTGCCTTCCAGCACCACGTTCTGCTCGTACAGCGCGCCGAACAGCGAACGCAGGGTCGCCTCGGTCACTTCGTAGCAGGTCTCGATGTCGTGGTCGCCGTCCATGATCACTTCCGGCTCCACCATCGGCACCAGGCCCTGCTCCTGGCACAGCGCGGCATAGCGCGCCAGCGCATGGGCGTTGGCCTCGATGCAGGTGCCGGACGGGATGTCCTCGCCGATGTTGATGACCGCACGCCACTTGGCGAAACGCGCGCCGAGCTTGTAGTACTCCTCCAGGCGCGCGCGCAGGCCGTCCAGGCCCTCGGTGACCAGCTCGCCCGGCATGCCGGCCAGCGGATGGGCGCCCTTGTCCACCTTGATGCCCGGGATGATGCCGTGCTCGCTCATGTACTTGGCGAACGGCACGCCGTCACGGGTGGACTGGCGGATGGTTTCGTCGAACAGGATGGCGCCGGAGATGTAGTCGCCCAGCTTGGGCGTGGTCAGCAGCAGCTCGCGGTAGGCGCGACGGTTCTCTTCGGTGTTCTCGATTCCCACGCCGGCGAAGCGCTTGGCGATCGTGCTGGTGGACTCGTCGATGGCGATGATGCCCTTGCCCGGGGCGACCATGGCCTGGGCGGTTTCGGCAAGCTGTTCGATGCTCATGTGTTTCCTGTGGCAGCAGCGGGGGAGAAGATAATTATACCTGTGAACGCATACAGCCATTCCTTCACGGAATGGCTGCAAACGTTTACAGGTTTATCAGCTATGGCTGCCGATGGCTGTCCCGCCGCGTCGACGAGACAGCCGCCAGTCAATACGCGGACTCAGAGTTCGCCCAGGCCCGAGGCACGGCCATCCGGACCCACTTCCAGCAGGCGCAGCGTGTTGGTCGCGCCATGGGTTTCCATGTGCTCGCCGCTGGTGAACACCACGCGGTCGCCGGCGTTGAGCTGGTTGGCCTCGACCAGCACGCGGATGCTGCCGCGCGCGGCTTCGCGCGGGGTCAGGCCACGGCTGTCGAAGTTGATCGGGAACACGTCGCGCATCATCGCCATCTGTCGGCGGGCGCCGTCGTGGCGGGTCACCGCGTAGATCGGCGCCTTGGCACGGAAGCGCGAGAGGTAGCGCGCGGTACCGCCCGATTCGGTCATCGCCACGATGGCGCGCACGCCGACGTGCTCGGACAGGAACATGGTGGCCATGGCGATCGCCTGGTCGGCACGCTCCAGGTTGCGCGCGGCCTTGCTGAAGTCGGCGTCGGTCTCGAACTGGCGTTCGGCACCCAGGCAGATGCGCGCCATCGCCTCGACCGCACGCACCGGGTAGGCGCCGGCGGCGGTTTCGGCCGAGAGCATCACCGCGTCGGTGCCGTCGATGACGGCGTTGGCGACGTCCAGCACTTCGGCGCGGGTCGGGATCGGGCTTTCGACCATCGACTGCAGCATCTGGGTGGCGGTGATGACGACTTTGTTCTGCGCCAGCGATTCGCGGATGATCTTCTTCTGCAGGCCCGGCAGCTCGGCGTCGCCGATTTCCACGCCGAGGTCGCCGCGGGCGACCATCACCACGTCGGAGGCCTCGACGATCTCGGCGAGGTTCTCGATCGCCTCGGTGCGCTCGACCTTGGAGACTAGGGCGGCGTCGCAGCCGTGCTCGCGGGCGATGCGGCGGGCTTCGTTCATGTCCTCGGCGTTGCGGCAGAACGAGACGGCGATGAAGTCCACGCCGATCTTGGCGACGATGCCGATCAGCTCCTTGTCGCGCTCGGTCAGCGCGCCCAGCGAGAGGCCGCCGCCCTGCTTGTTCAGGCCCTTGCGGTCGGACAGCACGCCGTCGTTGAGGACGGTGCACACGATGCGCTCACCCTGCACTTCGACCACGCGCAGCTGCATCAGGCCGTCGTCGAGCAGCAGGACGTCACCGGGGCCGACGTCCTGCGGCAACCCGAGGTAGCTCACGCCGACCTGGTTCTGGTCGCCCAGCGGGGCGTTCGGGTCAGCGACGAGGTCGAAGCGCTCGCCGGTCTTCAGGCTGATCTTGCCGGTGGTGAAACGCTCGATGCGGATCTTCGGGCCGGGCAGGTCGGCCAGGATGCCGACTTCCGCGCCCACGCGGGCGGCGGCGGCGCGCACGTCGGCGGCGCGCTTGGCCTGGCCGGACGGGTCGCCGTGGCTGAAGTTCAGGCGCACGACGTTCACGCCCGCGCGGAACAGATCCTCGAGCACGCCGGGCGGATCGGTGGCCGGTCCGAGGGTGGCGAGAATCTTGGTGCGGCGCTGGCGTTCGGTCATGACGTTGGGCTCCCCCGGAAAAGTCCGGGAAATTAGCACATGCGCGGCCTCGACTGGATGGCTTTGCGATATAGCGTGCGGGCGATTGTGGAATGGGTGCTGCAACATGCGGGTGCGCATGGAGCGAACCCTTGTTCATTGCTTGCGATTCCGGCTCTGCGTTTCGTGCGGGGCGGCTCGCATGGTGCTGCGCGCAGCCGGTGGGGCCATGCCCTTTCCGGGACACGCCGTGAATCCATCCCTGGAGGCTCGTAGGCGACATCCATGTCGCCTACGGTCCCGGAAAGGGCATGGCC